>BTQE01000010.1:0-48380 GCA_036985715.1 Rhodothermia bacterium | reverse complement strand
CCATAACCCCAAACAGAACATTTCCTGTGGTCGCGATTGCGGCCATCTGAAGACTGTTGATAATGGGTTCAAGGACATCCTTCTGCGAGACGAGATTGCCGTAGTTGACCCACGTGTACTCCTGAGGAAAGACCTGATACGTCCAACTTCCTTCTTTCACAAAAGAGATAAGAACGATGGTAGCGATAGGAAGAAGAAGGAGGGTCAGCAACACAATGCCGACGGTCAGCGCAAAAAACCTGCCCCATCCCGATTTAATGGGTACGGCCAGCGGAGCGGCTCCCTTTGAGGCCGTCGTCGACTGTTTGGCCTGTGATCTGAATTCCATCAGAATGAGAAACAACAGACATATCGCAGTCAGGACGATGGAGATCGTGGCGGCGGCCTCCAAGTTTCCATTTGTTTTGTAATTGTATATCTGAAGCGTCATGAAATTTTCCGACCCGGCAAACAGGAGCGGGGCAGTGAAGGAGGCCATTGAGATCATAAAAACCAGGAGCGAGGAGCTCACGACGGCGCCTCGGAGCTGCGGCAGAATGATCTGAAAAAAGGTGCGTACCTGACCGGCGCCCGTATCGTACGATGCTTCTACGAGGCTGCGATCGACGTTTCTAAGGGCAGCCGAGCAGAAGAGGTAAAAGAAGACATACATCGAATAGACGTGCACGAGTAGGACGGCCCAGAGTCCGTTGAAAGAAAACGGAATCGTTTCCAGGTTGAACAGCAATTGGAGGCTTCTCGGCAGGATGCCGCTTTCACCATACAGAAACAGAAAGGCCAGGACACCGACAAGTGGTGGCAGTGCGAGCGGGAGGGCGGCAAGGCCCATGAGGACCTTTTTGAGCCTGAAGTCAAAACGAAAGAAAAGGTAGGCGAGCGATGTACCGACAACGGCCGAGCCCAAGACGGTCCAAAGGGAAATCCAAACCGAATTGCCCAGGGCCCGGACATTGGCTGATCGAACGGAAGAGAACAGTTCGGTGATGGCAGAGAGTTTAAAGCCCTCACTCACGAGTTGAATGCTTGGATACACGACGTACCCGCCGAGAATCAGGATAACGACCCCGAAGAGCACCCACCGGGCGGCAGGGGAGAACCACAGAGACTGTCGAGTCGGCTGAATCATGTCTTCGTTAGAAAGAGTCGGTCGTTGCCCGTGGTCGTGATGCTTTTACAGCTCGACGCGACTCTCGATAGCCCGCGAGAGCGTGGCTTCGTCTGTGAACTCGAGATTGCTTCCAATCGGAATCCCACGCGCGAGTCTGGAGACTTTGACCTGAAACGGCGCAAGGAGCTGAGAGATGTAATAAGCCGTCGTATCGCCTTCCACACTTGGATTTACAGCGAGGATCACTTCCTGAACGTTTGTCGTGGATTCTCCACTGATGGATGGTTTCAGCCTTTCGACCAATTCTCTCACCCGAAGATCATCCGGGCCTATTCCGTCGAGGGGAGATATCACACCACCGAGCACATGATAGACCCCTTGGTACCCGTGTGTTCGTTCGATGGCGACCACGTCGCCGGGCTCTTCCACCACGCAGATCAGTGTCTGATCTCGTTTTATCGATTGACAAATGGGACAGGGATCCTCATCTGTAACGTTGTAACACGTCGAACAGAAGATGACACGCTCCTTTACTGCGATGAGGGCGTCCGCGATCTGTCTGACATCGTCAGAAGACATTTTCAGAATGAACAATGCCAGTCGCTGCGCCGTTTTTCTTCCTATCGTGGGTAATTTTGAGAGCTGCTCAACGAGCGTTTCGACCGATTCCGAAGTGAAATGCATAGATTCTCAACTAAAGGCCAAAGCGGCTCGGATCCATTCCCGGTGGCAAAAAACTACCCGCAGCTCGAGCCATTTCGCCTTTAGCCACGTTGGCTGCTTCATCGAGCGCCTTATTGACACCGGCGATGATAAGATCTTCGAGCAGCTCAATGTCATCCGGATCAAGCACTTCTTTTTCGATCGAAATCGCCGTAACTCGTTGTTGGCCATTGGCAGTGACCTTCACCATGCCTCCGCCGGCCTCTGCGGTCACCTCGTGTTTGGCGAGCTCGTCCTGCGCCTCCGACATCTTCTTTTGTATGTCCACCATCTTGCCGAGCATATCGGCCATATTCATCTCATCTGTCATCTTGATACTCTTTATAAGGAAATAGCCAGGCTGTCGCGTCGATCAGATCGAGCGGGGAATTACCATACGATTTCACCGCCAAAACGCTCCACAAGAGACTGCACTGCCGGGTTTTCTTCACATTTCTTTTGGAGAAATCCACGTGCGTCAAATTCTGAGCGGCTCGAGGTATCAGAATCGTTCGCAATATCCTCGCAGACCACAAAGTGGAGGTCGCCGATTTCAGTCGATGCAGCTTCCTCGAGTAGCTTCGACAGGCGGTTCCTATCGCCTCGCAAAATTCGTTCGTGAAACGCATCGGGAACGCCGATTTCGATCAGACCTTCGCGAACAGTGATCACTTTCGTATGGCGAAGAAGAGATCCGAGTCGGATCTGCGTTTCCATCGTGTCGGTAATGACTTGTGCCCAGGCGCTGGAGATGGATTCGGATACTTCGCGCGCAATTTCAACCGCAATTTCAACCGGGGTATCCACAACTAGTACGTCAGCCGTACTATCTGTCTCAACTAGTACGGACTCCGTACTAAACGTGTTTTTCGACTTCGGGCTGGGTCGTTTGAGTGCGGGAGCGTCGAAAGGTAGACCTAGCGTACTCGTTTCAACCTGGACGGACGCGGGTTCGTGAGACGGCGCTGGCGAGCTGGGAACCTGCCCGGGGGAATCTGCGGGTGGTTCGAGTGCCGGGTCGGTTGCTGGCACGGCCGATTCGGATGCCTCGGCCGACTCAGACGATTCTGGTGACTCGGATTGCTCGGCCGATTCCGGCGAGTCGGGCTCCTCACGAAGCGTAGGTTCCTCTTCGGATTTGGCTGGCGCGGATTCTTTGGAATTCTCTACCGGCTTTGCAGGTCCAGCAATACTCACAACTGCTTTTCCCTTTGCCGGCGTCACGCCCAGGTCAGTGGACTTAAAAACCGATGGATTCTGTGCAATGGATTCAAGTTTTTCGATTTTCTCGAGCGCCGTCTTGATGTCGACGGCAGACGGTAGACTTGCCATCTTTAGCAGCGCCATTTCCAGGCGCAGCCGGGGTTGACGCGTATTACGGAGCGAATCCGCTGTTTCGCCGACAATATGGACGTATCTGAGGAGAACTGATTCGGTAAATCGATTGGCTTCCGCCTCATACCTATCCTGAACCTCTGCAATCGCTTCGAGAAGCGTCCGATCTCCGACCGTTTTGATCACCAGCAGATTACGGAGGTGCTCGGCGAGGCCGTCAAGAAACTCCTGAAGATCATATCCCGACCGAACGATCTGTTCGACGATTCGGATCACGCGACCGACATCACCCGTTTCGGCGGCGTCGGTCACATCGAAATACAAATCTGTGTCCACAACCCCAAGCGCCTTGATCAGCTCATCGATGACCAATTCAGTTCCACATAATGACACAGCCTGGTCGAATACGGATAGTGCATCGCGCAGTGCACCGTCGCCCTTTCGAGCAATGAGCATCAACGAGGCCTCATCTGACGTGATCTTCTCTTCATTGCAAATCTGTTTGAGACGAGAAATAATCTCCGGAATGGCGATTCGTCTGAAATCGAAACGCTGACATCGGGATTGAATGGTGGGGAGAACCTTTTGGGGTTCCGTGGTTGCAAAAATGAACGACACGTACGGCGGCGGCTCTTCCAGCGTTTTTAGAAGCGCATTGAAAGCTGAAGTCGTGAGCATGTGGACTTCATCGATGATATAGATTTTCATCTTGGCGCCCTGAGGCGGAATCCGAACCGTGTCGCGCAAGTCGCGGGCGTCATCCACCTTGTTGTTTGACGCTGCGTCTATTTCGAGAATGTTAAGGTTGCGGCCCTCTTCAAAAGACTTGCAGGATTCGCACGTTCGGCATGGCTCCGCCCCATCTACTCGATCCTCGAGTGGAGTCGTGCAATTGACGGCCTTTGCCAGAATCCGTGCTGCGGTAGTTTTGCCTACGCCCCTGGGCCCCGCAAACATATAGGCGTGAGCGAGTCGGTCGAGCCGGATGGCATTCTTGAGAGTCTCGGAGACATGTTCCTGGGAGACCATATCACCAAAGAGTTGGGGACGATATTTTCGAGCCGTCACTAGGTAGGTCTGCTCACTCATCTACAACTCTCAGACAGGACAAGGGGGAGGATTTACGCGCTCAATTGAGTCGTCCAACATAGCCTCTTTACGGAATGAGTGCAAGCACGCGTTCGAGTTGTATGACAGATATGTTGAATGCCGGAGGCGGCGGTGGCAGACTCACCCGCACACCGTAAGAAATACGCATCAAACGCGAGTGGCAAAGGAACGGGTCAGCTCAAACGCCAACAACTCGAAGTGCGGCGCCGGTAATTGACTGAACGAGTGATGCCCGAAATTCGTCGATTCGGGAGAGAGCCAGTCCTGCCGCTTTCAAAGTGTCCATTTCGATAACGGAGATGCGAGAATTTACCAGCCATTTGTATTCCTTGGACGAGATACTTCCGGCTGCAAGCATTGCGTTCCATCTGGCAATGTCCTGGCTGGATTTTCGAAGGGCATCTCGACCTGACGTCAGAATCACCTCGCGCATGGACGGCAAATTTTCCCGGACCTGATCGGCGAGAATAGACATGACATCATCTAAAAACGATTCGTTGTTCACTTTCGCACCTTCTGGGTATTAATCATCAAACCGGACTTTTCCACTTTCGAGGCCGATAACGGTATCGAAAGCATCTGCGATCAGGAGTTGTGATTGCTGGATGAATGGGAAGCTCAACTGACGCTCCGATTCCCAGCGGGAGAGAAAACCACCGATCAGGTTTCTTTCCGGATCGATGAGAATCTCCCACTGACGCGCGGAGTGTTCGTTGCGAGGCCTGCCTTTGGCAAACTCGTATGCTTTCGCGAGATCCATTTTGAGTTTTTCAACATGAGTCAGATTGTCCGCGAAAGAATTTTCTGCTCGCTCCATGAGAGAAAGAGTTTCAACTTTGAGCTCAGTTGCGTACTGGTACGCCTGTTGGCTGAACGGGGCAATGCTTGGCGCGCAGGAAGACAGCACCCAGACGAGCAGAGCAGCCAAGATGGTCCTGTACACGACTTTCATGCTGACCTTAAAATAGCGGACTGCATCCCGGTGCAGTCCGGATTAGGGAGACGCTACACTATTGAAAACGAAAAAGGGGATGCCCGTACGACGGAGTCGAGGTGCTGTGGGAAAAGAGAGGCAGTCGACGTCGCCTATCGAAGCAGTGCTTATCCATGCAGCGCCAATGTGATCTCTTGAGCTCCGTAGTGAAGAATCAGATCCTGATTCTTTTTCAGTACGATAGTGAGTTCAAATTCGGCAGGGTACACGTAGACACAGACCGAACGATAGAAAATCGTTGATCAAGCTGTTACGCAGGAGCCGTGACATCCAGAAACAGGTTCCCGAATTCCGCAATAAGCGACGAAAACTCGGTGAGACCGGACTCCATCAGTACTGACAGTACATCTGACGTAGCTAGAGCCATAATGACGACGATTACAAAGACGCCGGCATACAGGGATGCGGAGATCGTGAAAAGAAGGAATTTCCTGAGGGGCTCCGGAAGAGCGGCCACATCCATGTGTGGCCAGGGAGAATAATCGACTGGCATGGAGTATCCCGATGAGTGGTTGCGCCTGGGTTACACACATTTCCTCCCCCGAGAATGCTATTTTCCTCCTGTGCACATTAATAAGCAATTCGCGGGCGCAAGTCAAGGAATTGTCTTCCTGCCAGAGAGAGAAGAACGGCTAAAACTGATTCGTGCGAAAAATATTACACATTGACATGGATGCGTTCTACGCGTCCGTCGAACAGCGCGATAACCCCGAGCTTAGAGGCAAGCCGGTGGCCGTCGGCGGCACATCAAAACGGGGCGTCGTGGCAGCTGCCAGCTATGAGGCGAGGGCCTTCGGTGTCTATTCCGCGATGCCGTCTTCGGTGGCAGCGCGAAGGTGCCCGGAACTTATTTTTGTGAAAACCCGGTTCGATGTCTACAAAGCCGTCTCAAAGGATATTCGGGGCATTTTCAAACGCTACACGGATCTGGTCGAGCCGCTATCGCTGGACGAAGCCTATTTGGATGTCTCCGAGCCGAAAATCGCCGCTGGGTCCGCAACATCAATTGCACGTGAGATCAAGTCGGCCATTCTTGACGAAACCGGATTGACAGCCTCCGCCGGCGTCTCGTTCAACAAGTTTCTGGCTAAACTGGGATCGGACTATAAAAAACCGGACGGACTTACGGTGATTACACCTGCGAACGCGTCGGCTTTCATCGAGCGGCTTCCCATCGAAAAATTCTACGGGATTGGCCCCGTAACCGCAGGGCGGATGTTCGACATCGGCGTGAAGACAGGCGGAGATCTCCTGAAGTTATCCGAAAACGAATTGGCCGAGAGGTTCGGCAAGTCGGGGCGATACTACTACAAGATGGCCAGGTGCGAAGACGATCGGGAAGTTAAACCGAGTCGTGATCGCAAGTCCGTAGGCGCGGAACGCACTTTCGAAGAGGATATTTCCGATGTCGGGGAGCTTCTCAGTCGGCTCGACCGGATTGCAGATGGCGTCGCCGACCGGCTCGTTCAATCCGGAGTTGCCGGGCATACGGTGACGCTCAAGATCAAGTATCACGACTTCGAAGTGAATACGAGACAGACGACGTCGCAGCGCGCGGTAGGAAATCGGGAAGAATTGATCGAAATTGGAGATCTTCTGCTCCGGAGTTCACCAGGGCCGCCGAAGCGACCTGTTCGACTCCTCGGTCTCAGCGTATCCAAACTATGCCCGATTAACGGTGGGCCCGTAGAGGAGCAGCTGGCTTTGGATTTTCGAAATACCCCAGAATCCTAAGTTCACTTCTTCTCATGCGATTTTTACTTCTTTTTCCGCTCTTGTTGACGACGTTAACGAGTGGCGCAGTGGCCCAGTCCCTTCATCCGAGACTACTTGATGCCGGAATATCATCGGGGTTGCCTCTGGTCATGGCCAACGACAATCGCACTCCGGTTGGGACGTTTCGGGACGGAGTCTTGGAACTGGATCTGGATGTGGTTTGGGCGGACTGGCGGATTGAAGGCCCCGATGGTCCCGGTCTGCGTGTGGCTACCCTGAAGGAATCGGGTAAAGAGCCAACGATTCCGGGCCCCCTTTTGCGGGTGGCAGCGGGCACCCGCATTCGCGCTCGAGTTCGCAATTCCCTGGCGGATTCTACCATTGCTGTTTTTGGATTACAAACACGACCGGCTGAGATCCCCGACAGTCTAGTGATCGGGCCAGGAGAATATGGAGAGGTGGAGTTCGTTGCGGGCGTACCCGGAACGTATCTCTATTGGGTCCAGCTGGCGGGAGGGACGGGCCAATTCACCGGTGAACGCGAGCAACTTTCGGGCGCGTTTATCATCGATCCGGAGGGCGGATCTCCGCCGGATCGGATATTTGTAATGAATATTTTCAGTACAGCAATCGACACGACGTTGCACGAGTACGGCGCCCTCGAAGCGCTAACGATTAACGGAATGTCCTGGCCCTTTACCGAGCGGCAAAAACCTGAAGTCGGCGAGCCGGAGCGCTGGCGCATAATCAATGCGTCCTATCGTAATCATCCAATGCACCTGCATGGGTTTTTCTACGACATTTTTTCGAAGGGGACGGCTTTATCAGATGTCATTTACAAACCCGAAGATCGTCGTACGGTCGTAACCGAAACCATGCGTGGTCATAGTACGATGGTGATGGAATGGACGCCCAAGCGCCCAGGAAATTGGCTGTTTCACTGTCATTTATCGTTTCACGTTGCGCCGGACATACGACTGCCGGGTGCCGTCGAATCCGAAGACCACCAGATACATATGGCGGGCCTAGTACTGGGAATTGAAGTTCAACCGGGTCCATCAGACCTCATTGAAAAAGGAGAACCACGAGAAATCACCCTTCATGTCAATGAATATGCAGACGATTCCCTCTATACGTATGGATTTTCCCTTGATCCAGATTTCCGACCGGATTCATTGCGCGGAGCCGCTCCCGGTCCTCCGCTGTTTCTGAATCAGTATCAAACGACCTATGTGACCGTCAAGAATCATATGTCGATCCCAACCGGAATTCACTGGCACGGTTTGGAGATAGACGCTTGGTCTGACGGGGTCCCGGGATGGAGCGCGTCGGACGGTCGGGTATCACCGGTTATTCAGCCCGGTGACGAGTTCACATATAAACTCTCCCTGATGCGCCCGGGAACGTTTATCTATCATAGCCACCTGAATGACGTATATCAGTTATCGGGGGGATTGTATGCTCCGCTCATCGTAGTCGGCGAAGGAGATACGTTCGATCCGGCGAGAGACCATTTGGCCATTGTAGGTTGGAAAACACCGAATCCCAGGTCTATTGTGGATCGAGAACTGAATGGGCGGTTTGAACAACCGGATCAGTACGCCGTGGTGGGCGAGACCCATCGAATTCGCCTGATGCACATTGCTCCTGCCGGCCAGATCACGATCAGAATGTTAAAGGAGGACTCGCCAGTTCCACTGCGTGCAGTGGCAAAAGACGGAGCCGAATTTCCGCCGCACCAAAAGGTCGAAGTCGAAGTGAGTCGTCGAATAGGCGTGGGGGAAACGGCGGACTTTGAGTTTACACCTACCGAGGTGGGTATCTATGACCTGGTTATTGGTTACAGGCGTGGCGGCTGGCACCAAAAGTGGATCGTTGTGGCCACAGACGGACCCGAATAGCCAACCCGACCTCACTCCGCAGCTAACGCCGGACTCTGTACGTCATACATCATCACCATTCCTCCTTGGAGATGCGGTGCCACGTGACAATGAAAGAGCCACTTGCCGGGGTTGTCTGGAACCATGTCCGCGATCAACATCCCCATGGTAGGTAGTGTACCCACATCGCTACGCATCTTTCCTATCTCGACTGTATTGCCGTGCCAGTGAGGTGCGTGTACTTCGAAGTTCGTCGAGGCCATCACGTACCATCGAACATGTTCGCCGACGTTCATCGTTACTCCCGGAAGGTTTCCGTAGACGAAGCCATTCAGGGACTCCATCAAGTTATAATCTCCCAGCATGCCTGGATCCGGAGAAATCACTATCGGACCGCCAAACGGGTCCGTGAAGATCTCCTGGCCATCTGGATCAGACGTGTAAGTCTGAATATTTTCATCACGGTAGTGACTCTCATTTTCGCCAACCTCAAACAGTGTAATAACGTATTCGCGGTCAACATCGATCGGCGAACCATCGCTTTTTGAAGCACCTTTACCGGTCACGATCATCGGTCCAAACAGTGCGGCATTGACGTCTTTCACTTCCTCCGTATGTGAGTGATACATCCAGAGTGCCGAACTTCCATCTCCTTCAGCAGGCCCCGCACGCTCCGGGACGGGCCAGACATACGTATGCGTGCCGCTTGTCGGCACGCTGTCATCCGCTTTGTCGAGATCCTTTGTCTCATCCACGTAGGGAGCGCCTTCCGAATCCTTATCGTAAAAAACGCCGTGCGGATGAAGACCCGACGGGAAGGAAGCATTGTTCTTATAAAGGACGACGATCGTATCGCCTACCTCAGCTCGGATCAGGGGTCCAAGGATACCCAGGTGCTCCCATTCTGGAGCGCGCGGTTTGAGAGTCGTAAACGTCTCGTCTGTGTATTCACAATAGAGCGCTTTCTTATACACCTTTCCAATTTTGTGCGGGCCGCTTCTCAACCCAGAATGCCTCGTGCTCTCCAAAGGCTTCTCCAGTGATCTGATTCATGTTACTCGGCGCGTAGTCCCATACAACTTCGTCCGCGGCGATATAATACGTGTGCGTTACGCTCGGAGATGGAGAGAAAAACATCCAGAAAGTCCGGACGAGGCAAAAATTAAAAATAGGGTGAATATGCGAATGGGCGCTTTCATCGGGGTCCTTCAGTGGTGAGGTGGGGAGGTTTAATGCCTCTGGATCAGGATATCGCAGAGGGTTCCGGGTGGATTAGTCCTTGATTACAAAAAAAATCGATAAATTTCAAAAAAGGATCCCGGGCACATTCCAGATCAGGATAATTTCTGGTTGGCGTGAATGGTGCCTGATTTATCGTTCATGATTGTTCGATAACCCCACCATATCAGCACCAGGCCGACAAGCTCGGTGACATATAGGACTTCAACACGACCCGCGCGAGCAGATCCTCCTCCGATACCGGGTAATATTGCTCCGACGGCAATAAGCACGTTTCCCCACATTCGTCCACGGTATGATTTATCGACTCTGGCATATTTCCACGCTGAAAGAATGGCCCCTCCGACGAGAAAAATAACTGCGTACGTGTTGATGAATGGAGAGAACAGTCGTACCCATTGCCACTGCAACACCCGGCCCGAGAGTCGGAAGGTTTCCACCCGGGCAAGATCAAGAGGCGACAAGACGACGAATATCGCGGCGATAATGACGAAACCAGACAGCGCCACGGTCAACCGATGAGCTACTCTTCGAGGCAGGAGAAGATATACGGATCCCTGCGCCAACGGAGCGCCACCCAGAAGTGCACCGCTAATGTACCACGCCTTAAAGACGACAGGATCCCAGCCCATGAGCGTTGTAAGACTCTCTGTAGTCGTTCCTGCTGCATACGTTAAAACGCCAATCATCCACCAGAGCAGATACAGAGAATCTGGTTTTCGCCTCCAGTGGCGATAGAGAACAACGATAAACGGAATCGCAACCAGGGTAGTTACGATCGGAAGAAAATGAACAAGTGATCGCATTGGCTCTGGGAATAGAATATCTACGACTTTAGGGATCTAACTCAAATGATCGGCCGCCATTCGGCTGAAGTACGAAATCGAACGTGAGGTAGCGAGCCGTCGATTCTGCCGTCGGTGTTTCGGGTGCACCCTGGTAATAACTTACAATTCGAATTTTCGCGTACTTGGCACCCGCTGTCTTGATGAGAAGTATGCGACCGGGAATCGGTGTGATTACCTGGGCAACCGGATTATAATTGTACCAGCCATTCCCGGAGCCTGGTAGGATAGCCGGACCAATCTCTCCATCAACTGACCAATCTGTGATCGGTGCTTCCAGGATCTCCTCGAAAATGCCGTCGAGTACCTGCGCAGCGCCCAGACCTGGGCCGCTCGTACCGCCATTGATCAGGATATTCGTCCCCTGGAAAGCGATATCCCATCGGGTTGTAGCCGAATCAGCAGAAGAAACCACCTCTGATTCGCCAAGACTGAAAAACGTATATCGACCGGTTCCTACAGGACGCCCTTCGACGAACCCGACGAACGGGTCGGCGGGCAAGTCGGTGATTCGTAAAGAAACGGCTGCTGTCTCGGCGCGCTCATCAGACATTTTCGTTGAGTCACACCCAACGATAAAAAGCACAAGAAAGGCAAATCCTCCTACAGTCAACAGTTTGCGCAGTCTAAGGGTGACTGCGCGTGTGAATGAGTGAGATAATTTCATAGTTCGATCTAATCTGTTATTCCATTGGGGTTTAGTCTCAGTGAGATACTTGCGAAGAAGAGTCGGCCCGAGAGCGAGGGGATGAACGTGGGATTTGTTTTTGCGAAAAGATTTCGGATCCCGGTTTGAGCAATGACGAGGCCATTGATCGGTAGCGTCATGGTCGTATTCCAGATCGAGTAGCCACCGACATATTCCCGCGCATCATCCAGAATCAAATTGCCGTTCAGGTCACCAAATCCGTATCGAGATCTGTAAATCCCGCGAAGACTCACTGAGAATCCAGACCTGTTGGGCCGATATTGAACTCGGATATTTCCGCTATGCTTTGAGCGATTAAACAGTCCTCCATATTCGTTTTTCGTAAGACGTCTATCCACGCCGCCTGCCCGTGTAAATACACTTCCCTGCTCAATACCCGCGACCACATCCCTGTCTTTTGCATCCAGATATTGATAGCCTGCGGATAGAGAGATATTTGGGATGAGGTGCCATTTTAGATCTGCAGCCACTCCTCTGGTATAAATACGATTTAGATTGGTGTACGTAAAAATATTCTGTCCATTGGGCTTTGTTGCGACCGGGAGTGTCTCGATCAAGTCATGAACATTGTTATGAAATCCCCGGATTTCGAGAGATACGGTAGGGAGTATCTCGCTCTGGATTGAAACATTGAACGCAACTGAATTCTCAGGACGTATCGACGTCAACTGTGATGGATCTGAAAGGAAATAATCGATTTGTCCGGCAGCCAGTTCTCGATCCAGCACAGCGGAAACATCACTGGCACCGATGACTGAATATCCCGCTACCGGATTGGTGAAATCCATGTATAGCTGCTGGAACGTAGGCGCCTTAAACCCTGTACCGACGGACGCCCGGAGTCGAAGACGCTTTGACAGTTTGACCAGGAGGGCAAGTTTGGGGCTGAGCCTGGTAGAATAATCTGAATGTTCGTCGAGACGGGAAGACGTATTCACCTCGACGTGTTCTGAAGGAAACCACCGATGTTCAAAAAAGACGTAATAATTCTGGTTTCGACGTGTTCCCCCGGCGATACGGTCCGCCGCTACCGTTTGGCGAATTGCGCCGCCGCCGACACTAAAAAGATGTTTTGACCTCGGTATAAAATCTACCTGGAGCTCTGCCTTCCGATAAGCATGATCAAACTCAATAGTGCTCTGTCCTCCTGCGTCAAGAAGGTCTGATTCTGTATTGAAGTCTGTTGCGTGGAATCGGGTAATGACGCGAATACCGGGGAGCGGTCGCCAGGACAGCTTGGGTGAAATGCTCCACTCTATTCTTCTGGCTTTTTCATCAAACGAAAAATTTATTCCAGCCTGATCAAATCCAATCGTATTGCTTTGCCTCTGAAGGCTGTAACGGCTGGAGAGATCAACGACAAGATTATCCAGGAAATTGTACGTAGCTCTTGTCGAGACCGATTGATCATCGTAACTCGGCGCAGTAAGACCGATAATATCCGGCGAGAGGTCGTAACCTGAAGTTTTCAGTCTCGTGAATTGAACACGAACACCTCCCGATGCTCTGCTCAACGTAGCAGACGCGCTAAGACTAGATGTTTCATGAGACTCCAGTCGACCTTCAAACGTCAACTCGGCGGGTTCTCTTGGACTTTTGGTGACAATATTTATCACGCCCGCAAGCGCCTCACTTCCGTAGAGTGACGACGACGGTCCCTCAACGATTTCAATACGGATGATATCGGCAACCGGAATGCGATCCAGGTCGAGAGTCCCCGCTGTTCTACCGATAACCGGTTCACCGTCTATGAGAACGAGGGAGTAGGCGGAGTCGAATCCTTGAATCTGAATACCTGCACCAAAATCACTTGTCAGGGTGAGGCCGGTCTGTTCAGCCAAAAAATCAGAGACACGAAGAGCGCCTTGCTGGCGCATCGACGACGCAGTCAAAACGCGGGTCGGAATCGGGACGTCTCGTAATAACGCCGGAGTGCGCGTTGCCGTCACCACCGTTTCGGGCATAGTGATCACCCAAAGCGAATCTTTTGACTCTGAATTTCCAGAAGACGACTTTCCTGAAGAGGATTGTGCAGATACGACATATTGGGGCCAGATGAAGGTTAGAACGAATACACCCACCAGCAGTCTCCAAGGAAGCATCCAAGGAACGATCCTCCCCCTCACACTTACCATGAACCTGCGTATATTTTCTCGATATCTGAGTTTCATACGTGAAACTATGCAAATAATTGATCGATTTGTATAGTTATAGTTAGATATGCATAATTTTAGAAGAGTCTTAACAATTAGATGAGAGACACGCTAGACGAACAGTATTTATCTCTGGGTGAGGCGGCAAAGAAATTGGATGTTCACCCGTCGACAGTACGAAGATGGGCAAACAGTGGGGCCCTTTCATCGATTCGAACTCCGGGCGGACATCGACGATTTGCACTCAAGGATATTTACCGGATGGCCAGCGGCACGACGGTCCAGTCGATGTACAATTTGGAGATCACCAGTCGGCTTCAGGAGAACTCGCTCGCGCATGCGAGGGCTGATCTGCGGGGAGAGCAACCGTCGTGGTCAAGCAACCTCGACACTGAGTCGCGGGAGGAGAAGCGTATTCTTGGTCAGCGTCTTATGGGTCTCCTGATGCAGTACATAGGTAGCGAAGACGACGATGGAGAGGAGGTCTTGGACGAGGCTCGGATTGTCGGCCGTATTTACGCCAAGAATATCATACAGAATGGTATTTCGCTTTCCGAGGCAATCCAGGCAACGGCCTTTTTTCGAGACCATATTTTAGAATCAGCCGTCATGGTTCCCGATTCAGCGAGAAGCCGTCCGCAGGCAAACAAGAGACTTTTTCGCCGGATCAATGAATTTCTCAACGCTATTCAGCTGGTCATTGCCGAGGCGTATGAGCGGTCAGATCAACTTCCTGGTTAGCCCTTCATAGTCTATTGAGGGCATCAGATCAACCGAAAATGTTGCGCTGAGTCGCCCTCATTCTTTCCTCCGCGTATGGCCATTCCCGTAAAAAAGAAAAATTTGGACCAATCTGGAGCGGCTACTACCTATGGCGGGTGTTGGCCGAGGTTCAGCACACCCGCGGAAATTCAGGCGGATGGTTGAACGCGTACCGGGTGTCATCGAGCGACCGTCGGCTTTGTGAAATCCGGAAAGTCGCATCGCATGACGCGCGTTGACTACATTCCTTTATGATCCAGGCCAAATCAAACGCTAGCTCACGTCACCTTGTCCGCGGGCTCACGCTCATTCCCGCAGCGGCACTTATCATAACCGGAGTCATTGGTTCAGGTGTCTTCCTGAAAGCTCGGGTCATGACGTGCAATGTGGGTTCGCCAGGTATGGTGCTTCTAGCATATGTAGTGGCAGGCATTTTCACACTCGCCGGAGCTCTCTCGTTCGCAGAGCTGAGCACTGTGATGCCACGAGCTGGCGGACAGTATAATTTTATCGGAGCTGCATTCGGCAGAGTGTGGGCATTTTTATATGGCTGGATGGCGACGTTTATCGACGGCGCCGGAAGCATGGCTGCGCTGGCGATTGTCTTTGCAATCTTTTTTAACGATTTGATCGGTGGTACCCTCGCTGGGTCTCAGGCCCAGATGCTCACGGTGGGCGTTCTGCTTGTCGTAATGGTGCTGAACTTTGCATCTGCCCACTTTAATGGAATTTTTGCTTCAGTCGTAACAGCTTTAAAGGTTGCGTTGGTGATTGGAATCGCTCTGGGAGCATTTTTTCTCTCGGATGGCACATGGGGACACTACGCCCAGACCGGAGCGGCAGGCGCGTGCGAAGGCGTAGCGTCAGGCGTCCGACTTGGGATGGCCGGTTTTGGAGCAGCCATCGTCGGAGCGCTCTGGAGTTACAATGGGTGGGCAATGGTCACAATGGTTGCAGAAGAGGTTGGAGATCCTGAAAGGACATTGCCTCGCGCGCTCTTTGGAGGCACCATGTTGCTCATCATTCTATACGTCCTGATTAATGCATCCTTCTTTTATGTGCTTACCCCAGAGGCCGTCGCCAGTGTTGCGGAATCGTCATCCGTGGCGGGCCAGGTAGTCGTGAGATTTCTCGGAGCGGGCGGTGCTGCGGTAATGGCAATCGGAATGATGACTTCCGTGTTTGGGGCACTTCATGGAACAGCTTTAAGCAATTCCAGGCTTCCGTTTGCCATGGCCAGGGATGGAATGCTGCCGCGCCGGTTTTCGGTCATTACGAAGAAGAGTCACATACCGGCAAATGCGGTAATTTTAATGTGCGCAGCCGCAATCATCCTGGCTCTTTCCGGCACATTTGACATACTCACCGACCTCATCGTATTCGGATTACTGTTATTTAATGGACTGGGCGTGGCGTCTGTAATGGTTCTCCGAAAGAAAATGCCAGATGTGGCGCGTCCGTTCAAAGTGCCTGGATATCCAGTCGTACCTGCGTTGTTTCTCCTGGCCACTATATATCTGCTGATCAATACGCTCGTGACCACACCGGGTCGCGCGCTGGCAGGACTGGCGATCATCGCGGCGGGATTACCGGTCTATTTCTACTATTCCAGAAAGCTCGGTCCCTCACGGCCTGAAGATTTCCTTGGTGAAAGTGGTGATAGCCCGATTCTGGACCGAGAATAGGTGCAGTTCCAACTTCGTTGTCGAACTCGACTTGGTCTAATTCGCTGATTCGGATATATTTGGTCACCAGAACCCAATTTTATCACTATGGTTGGCAACAAACTTTCTCATTACACCATCACCGCTGAACTCGGCCGCGGCGGTATGGGCATCGTCTATAAGGCCACGGATACGAAGCTGAACAGGGACGTGGCCCTTAAAGTGCTCCCGGCCGCAGCGCTCGCGAGCGAAGACGATCGGGTACGTTTCTTCCGAGAGGCGCAAGCTGCGGCGCAACTTCATCATCCGAATATTGCAACCGTTTTTGGGATCGAGGAAGCGATACCCGTCGATGAGGACGGCCATGAGGTAGGTGGATCGGACGGCCCGAGGCCCTTCATCGCCATGGAATACATCGATGGCGAAACGCTGCATGATTACGTAAAGAAAGGCCCGCTTCCGCTGAACGAGGCAGTGAATATCGCCGCCATGATCACGGAGGCGCTCAAAGCCGCGCACGAAAAGGAAATCGTCCACCGGGATATCAAGAGCGCGAACGTGATGCTCACGCAGGAGGGTGTGGCGAAAGTGCTGGATTTCGGGCTCGCAAAGACCAACCAGTCGACCATGCTCACGCGAATGGGCTCGACGCTTGGAACCGTCGCCTACATGAGCCCGGAGCAAGCCCGTGGCCAGGAAGTGGACAGTCGCACCGATCTATATTCGCTGGGAACGATTCTCTATGAAATGGTCACCGGAGAACTGCCTTATGGCGGCGACTATGAGCAAGCCATTTTATACGGAATTCTTAACGAAACGCCCGACCCACTGACATCGAAACGCACGGGCGTTCCGATGGGCCTCGAGTGGATCGTGACAAAACTTCTCTCAAAGGAGGCGGATTATCGATACCAGACGGCCGCTGACCTGCTTGCCGATCTGAAAACAGTTGATTTGAGCGGGAGCGGGCATTCGAGAAGGTCGATGAGCGCGGTGACGGGCGCCGTCTCCGATTCGATGTTGGTTGGCACCACCGAAGGTACGATTGCATCAACAAGTTCGGGCGTCTCAAAGTGGGCGGTCGGAGCCATTGCAGTTGCGGTTCTGCTTGGGCTAGCGGCCGGTTGGGCGTTCAAACCGACGCCGGAAGTAGAGCGTTCGCCCGTCAGGCGGCTGAGCATTGCGCTCCCCAGCATGGCGTGGACTGGATTTCCAACGGGATCTGCGGATGGTCGATACTGGGCTTTCTCCGGTGCGGATTCTTCAAACCTACCCAAAACGCAGCTCTGGGATGTCGAAAACAACTCGATTCGGTCCATGCCGGGGACGGAGATGCTATTTGTACCCACGTTTTCGCCGGATGGCTCCTGGATCGCGATGTCTGGAAACACCGGAGTGAGCCGTGCCAGAGTGCCAACCGGTCGGGCATTATCTGTCGGACCGGAACGAAATTTCATCTGGCTGGACAGTGGGAATCTGATTGTAGGTGCCGAGGATTCTCTCCGGATGTGGCGCATCTCCATGGAAGACCAGGAGCGAACTCCTATCCAGCTGGCCGAGGTTGACACACTATATGACTGGTTCGGCTTTTTTCACCGGGTGGCGGAAACCTCAGTCATTCTTCTTACTGCAGGGCGATCCGACAACGACGCAGATGTACTTGCCGTCAATCTTGACAACGGGACGGTCACTACACTCATTCAGGGAGCCTGTTGTGCACTGTCGCACGGCGACCGGACGCTCCTTTATCTCACAGGCGTCAATGTGGGAGACAACAGAGGACAACTCGTCGCCCAGCATTTCAATGCGTCAACAATACGGCTCGAAGGTGTGCCGATCGATCTGCTCACGGAAGAGATCGATGTTAATCAGTTCGGCGTCGGCGGTGACGATTCGTTTTACCTCTTTCCGCCTCAAACCAGGGGTGGAGGCGGCAGAGAACGGCTCTCCTGGGTCGATCCGGAGTCCGGACGAGCGGATGTCACGGATTTTCCGGTAGCTGACTATGATCGATTGGCTTTCTCTCCCGACGGTTCTCAGATCGCAATGGAAAGAGTTGCCACAGACGGTCCCAATGCGGGTCGGAATATTTACATTTTCGACCTGGACTCACGTACCGAACAGCGGCTCACGTATACCGTTCCCGTCAACCGGGTACCCGTTTGGACGAGCTCTGGTAAAATCTACTTCGCCGGAGGTCCCGTTCAGGATTCAGGCATATTCGTTAAAAACGCAGATGGATCTGGAGCAGAAACCAAGCTGGTGGATGACGGAGACTTTCCGACCGTCTCGCCCGATGAAGAATGGCTGGTCTATGTGCGCAATACCAATCTCGGCGATCTGATCGCACTAAATTTACAGACTGGGTTGGAAGTTTCGATTGATACGAGTGAGACACGGGCCAACGATCCGGCTGTGAGCCCGAATGGAAAATACATCGCCTACAGTATCGACGACATAGGTCGAAACGCGGTCGGCCAGAATCAGCGGGTTTTCGTGCGCTCGTTCCCGGATCCGGACCGCCTGTACATACAAGCGGTAGAAGACCGGGCCGATGATCCTTTCTGGTCGCTCGACGGGAAATACCTGTATTATCGATCCAACGGAGAGCTGATGCGAATCGAAGTGGATACGAGGGATGTATTCCGTCCCCTCTCGGCGCCCGAGACGATCATCGTCTTTCCAGCCGTAACGATCAGAACGGCTGTGAACCCGACAGACGGAAGGCTCCTGATCGTTCATCCCGGAGCGGCCCTTCAGGCTTCATCGCAGACACGTGTCGACGTCATTCTGTCCTTCTCCAGGTATTTAGACGAGTTGTTCGGGACGGACGACTGAAATTATTTCGTTGATCGAATGACCACTCTCAAAGAATCTCCAATTAACAGTTAGCCGATCTGCCGTCGCAAGGGGTTCACCGACGGTTCAAGTCAATTTCTACGTCGTCTGTTTCCTCTTTCTCTTCCTTCGCGGATCGGATCGAGAATATTAGCTGTCTGAACAGCCAATTTCGAGAGCCTGATGGTTTGTGCTTGTGACGTGATCAATTTTGATTCTCGAGCTACTGGCACAGACGGTAGGCGAGTTGGCCGATTCGATGAGATAGCGTTATTATGGCGTGATTGATTCTGAGCAGAGAATAGACATACAATTAGCCCGGGTAGGGCTTCCGCGCCGGCGTTCACAATCGTGTATCGGACAATTGCGCTCTGTCTGGGTCCTTCCTAAAAGCAGGTGTGGAGAATCGCTCAATATGATATAGAACGAACTAGTGGAAGGCTCAACCATTTCCTATTACCGGATACTCGAACAGCTTGGTAGTGGCGGCATGGGTGTCGTTTACAAAGCGCAAGACACCCGGCTCGACCGCATCGTGGCATTGAAATTTCTGCCACAACATCTCTCTTTTGACGAGGAAGCGAAGTTACGATTTACTCGAGAGGCAAAGACCGCTTCAGCACTAGATCATCCAAACATATGCACCATCTTTGAGATTGGAGAGCATGAAGGCCAGACGTTCATTGCGATGGCCTACTATGAAGGGGAGACGCTGAAAGACAGGATCGAAAGCGGACCGCTCGGGATTGAGGAAGCAATCGATTATGCAACGCAAATGGCCGAAGGCCTGGCACAATCTCATGAAAAGGGCATCGTGCATAGGGATGTAAAGCCGGCTAATGTCTTGGTGACTACTCAAGGAACAGTGAAGTTGCTTGATTTTGGTCTGGCAAAGGCTGCTGAGCAGACACAGTTGACAAAAGAGGGGGCAACACTGGGAACGATCGCCTATATGAGTCCCGAACAGGCACGAGGTGAAACGACCGATGGTCGTACCGATCTGTGGGCTCTTGGGGCTGTCTTTTTTGAATTGCTAACCGGTGAGCGCGCCTTTCGAGGAGTGTATGACCAGGCGATCATTTACAGCATTCTGAACGAAGATCCGCTACCGATTACACGCCTCAGGTCAGATGCGTCCACAGACCTGGAACAGATCATCGCGAGGCTCTTGGCAAAGAATCGGACGCTGCGTTATCAGACGGCCGGAGAGTTGTTGAACGATCTCACGACATTGCACCAGGGCGATTCATCAAAGCCGGTTTACGCCAACGTAACCGTTGAAGAAGCAGGTGCTGCAGAAACTATGGTGGTCGAAGCGATCGCCGTACTGCCGTTTGAGACGCTGGGTCGATTAGAGTCATCCCCCTTTACGGAGGGTATCCACGGAGACGTATTAACCCGGCTCTCGAACATTTCTGATCTCCGGGTAATTTCAAGGACCTCCGTACGTCAATACAGAAATACGGAAAAGACCATTCCAGAAATTGGGAGGGAGTTAGGGGTTAAGTGGCTTCTCGAGGGAGACGTCCAGGAGGCGGGTGGACAGGTTCGGGTAAACGCCAGACTGGTTGAAACTCAAGAGGACCGACAGGTTTGGGCCAAAGACTATCAGGAAGAATTGACGGCTGAGAACGTTTTCTTGATTCAAGGGGAGATAACGAAGAAAATTGTTCGGGCTCTCGAAATTCAATTAACCCCTGAGGAGCAGCAGCGAATCGAACAGGTCCCGACGGAAAACCTCGTTGCTTATAGACTCTATGTGCAAGGTCGGGTATTCCTGAATGAGCGTACCGAGCAAGGCATGCGTCGTGCAGCCGATTATTTCCAACGGGCAATCGAAGAAGATTCAAGCTACGCGCGCGCCTGGGTGGGACGTGCGGATGCACTAACGTTGCTTCACGACTACGGCTACGAAACCACCGAAGACGTACTTTCTTTGTCCGAAGAGGCTATTCAACAAGCCCTAACAGTGGATCCAACGTTAGCGGAAGCCTATGCGTCACTCGGACTTCTCCACTCAACCCGTCATGACGGACCGAAATCGATTCGGGAATTGAAGCGAGCCGTTAAACTTCAGCCCAGCTACGCAGACGCGCACAACTGGTTAGGTTGGGTGCACATGGTACTCGGGCATCCGAAAGAAGCGGTTGAAAGCGCGAGGCGGGCGGTTGAGCTTGATCCGCTGTCGCCGGAGACTATCAGTAATGTTGCACTCTCCAATCTTATTAGTGGGAAGACCGAGGACGCCTTGATCGCAGCTCGGCGTGATTACGAATTACAGTCGCCGTGGACGACAGGGCGATTCAACGAAGGTCTGGCGCTGTACGATCTCGGTCGGTTTTCGGAAGCCATAACGGTTTTTAAGGATTTAGAGGTCGAATGGGCGGGTTCGGGTCCCCAAACCGCCCTGGCGCTCGCGTATGTTGCGTCGGGAAGCCTCGCCGAAGCACGCTCTTTTTTAAACGATTTCGAAGGAACTGGAGATTTGTTCGCTGCCGGCATGATTTACGCTGCCATGGGCGAAAACGATGCTGCGTTCGACGCGATTCAGAAAACCAGGGAATGGAACGCGTGGCGGTGTCTTGCAATACGGTTCCTTTTCCGCGATGTATGGGGGCCTTTGACGAGCGATCCTCGCTATATTGCATTGATCAGGGAAGCAGATCGAGCATGGCAGGTCGAGACTTCCGGCAACTAACTTCTACCGAAAATACGGGTCTCAACAGTAGGTTTTTCTCCTATATCTATTTTCAGAGTTTCCCACTCTTTTGTTATTGCGAAATATTATGACGGCCACTTCTGCACCTCACGAAAACGCTTTCCTGTTCCTCCGCAATAAAATGCAGGGGGCGCTTCTTCTTCCTGGCGACTTGACTTACGACGAGTTTAGGAAAGTTTGGAACGGGATCAGCAACTGTAGACCTGCGGCGATTGCTCGTTGCCGCGGAGCGACGGATATCGTGGAGGCCGTAAACTTTGCCCGTGAACACGACCTTCTGTTGTCTGTGAAGGGTGGAGGACACGACTATGCCGGATTTGCTACGTGCAACGATGGTCTGATGATTGACCTCTCCTCTATGAAAGAGATACATATCGATCATGAGGAACGATTGGCTAGGGTCGATCCCGGTGTAACGTGGGGAGAGTTTGACCGGGAAGCACAGAAATTCGGACTGGCTACACCGGGTGGAACAGCCTCAACGGTTGGCATTGCCGGGTTGACTTTAGGTGGCGGATCGGGATACAACAGCCACAAGTATGGGCTAACTCTTGATAATCTCGTTTCAGCGGAGATTGTAACCGCAGACGGCCAACTCCTTCGTGTGAGCTCGAACGAGCACCCGGATCTTTTCTGGGCCATTCGCGGCGGCGGCGGCAATTTCGGCGTGGTCACATTCTTCGAATATCGGCTCCACGAGATCGGCCCGATGGTCCTTGGCGGGCAGATTATCCATCCTTTTGAGAGTGCACGAGATGTGCTTCAATTGTATCGTGATTTTATGGCACAGGCCCCGGATGAAGCGGCCTGTTATCCCGTTGTCTTTCGTGTGCCTCCGCTTCCCATTTTTCCCGAGGAATATCATGGCAAGAGCGCTCTCAGTCTGGTCGTATACTATTCGGGTGAACTTGCTGCCGGCGAAGAAGTCCTGAGGCCTCTGCGAGAATTCGGTGATCCGATCCTCGATTCTGTACAGCCGATGGATTTTATATTGATGCAACAGAGTTTTGACGAGGGATTGCCAGCAGGTCAACGGTACTATTCTCGAGCTCAATATCTCACAGACCTCTCCGACGAAGTCATAGATATCTTCATCGAGCACACGGGGGCCCTTCCTGGACCGTTCACTATCGTTTTCTTCGATTCCATTGGCGGGGCAGTGGCGCGAATCGATCCCTCCGCTACCGCATTTCCTCACCGAAACGCCGCGGTTTCGATTCATATTCTAGCAGGTTGGGCGGACTCCGGTGATGACTTGGCGAGTATTTCCTGGGTATCAGCATTTCATGAGGCGTTAACGCCGTATTCAACCGGTAGCGTGTACGTGAACACGCTGAGTTGGGGCGAGGAATCCCGTATCAAATCTGCTTACGGGCAAAATTACGAGCGCCTCTCGGAACTCAAGAACAAGTGGGATCCAGAGAATCTTTTCCGAATGAACCAGAATATTAAGCCAGCTTAACACGAAAACGGAGTCCGGGTCTGTGCCCGTCTTTTCGCCTGATACGGCATAGAAACCAAGGTGAATCATGCGCGATTCCTCGACATGTAAATCTCGGTCTAGCGTTATAATCGCAGCAATTCTGATTCTGGTCGCACGCTGTTCCTCTAATACCGATGAGGGCACGTCGGGGCTTAAATTTGAAATTCAACTTGCTCAGTAAGCCCTCAACGGAACTGGCACTTCGGATGGCAACAGTACTTGAATGCACAGTGGAAGGCCAACTGTTTTCTACCTTGATGACGTCAATACCCTCTTTTTGAGCAACCAAGTACTTCCGTCGATCCAACGAAAGTAGTTGTGTTCTATAACGTTTCGCACTTTTTTTCCTTTCTGGAACTTCTCTAATGTCCTACATGTTCGATCATAGATTCGTTTAACACTACCTATATCGATCGAATGGCTACAGTAAAAGTCTCGCCAAAATTCCAGGTGGTTATACCTAGACAGGTAAGGGAGTCTATGAATCTCAAACCCGGACAGGAAGTGGAGGTGCTTCGCTATGAGAATAGGATTGAACTCATTCTCATTAAGCCGATGAAGGAGATGCGCGGCTTTGTTTCCGGGACGGAGAACACTTTTGAAAGAGAAGCAGACCGAAAACTATGAACGTTTTGGATTCATCCGGTTGGATCGAGTTATTCACGGATTCACCCAACGCAGATCAGTTTGCACCCGTAGTAGAAGATCTAACAACCCTTATTGTACCTTCGATTACTTTATTCGAGGTGTTCAAGTGGTTCGAGGCGAATCTGAACGAACATGACGCATTGCAAGCGGTCGCCCATATGGGCCAGGGACAAGTGATTGACCTGGATTCCAACCTTGCTGTAAGTGGGGCCCATGTGAGCTTATTGTTAGACCTTCCCATGGCTGACAGCATTATTCTCGCGACCGCTCGTCTGTATCAGGCAACCCTGTGGACTCAGGATTCTGATTTCGACGGACTGGAAGGGGTAAACTACATCGAAAAGAAAACCAGGTCCTGAAAACTCGAGCGTTTTACTGATGCGCGGCTGAACGCAGATCCGATTCGACGCCGTTCCGTTCATGAAAGCAGAAAGGTCTCGTTACCAGATGCCTGCGAACCGATGACCGATCACGTCACTCCCCGGCTTGTGAACAAGCTCAAGGTGCACCGCGCCATGCACGACCTGACTCAGGGTGAGTTAGCCGTATTCGTGGGTGTTACTCGAAAGAGTGTCAACAGTATCGAGAACGGACACTTTGTGCCCTCAACGGAACTGGCGCTTCGGATGGCAACAGTACTTGAATGCACAGTGGAAGGCCTGTTTCAACTGCCACAGAATCCGCGAGAAGAAAAATGATCGATGCACTCGTCGACCGTTCCCAGTATCCGACCCTCACGGATTCTATCTATTTGAACCAGGCATCTCTGGGTCTTATCGGACAGCCTGCCGTGCGGGCTATGCACGAATTTCTGGACGATATTGCCCGGCACGGCAATCAAAAAATGACCGACGAGGACGAGGTTGGGTTCTTCGAGGCGCTTCGGGCATGCGGTGCAAGAATTCTGAACTGCGAGACCGACCGACTGGCCATTCTAGCGAGCGCCAGTGAATTACATGGCCAGCTTCCGTTCCTGATCCCGCCGAAATCCGACGGAAAAATTATTGCCGTGTCTACGGATTTTCCGGCCGTTACGCGTCCGTGGATTCGATACGAGGCAGAAAACGACTGCGCGCTTTGTTATGTCGATGATATTGCGACAGAAAATTTAACCGATGCGCTGATCGATGCCATCGATGAACAGGCAAGCGTTGTAGCAGTCAGTTCCGTTCAGTTCTCGACGGGATCTCTGGTCAATATCCCCCGGTTACGCGACGCAACGGCACGCGTTGACGCCCGTCTCGTCGTTGACGTTACTCAGGCAGCTGGACTTCTAAAAATTGATTCAGAGAACTGGGAGGCCGATGCTGTCGTGACAAGCGGGTACAAGTGGTTGGGGGGTCACGGCGGCGTGGCCCTTGCCGCTGTGTCTTCGAAACTGCTCGACCGTTCACCGCTGCTTCCAGGCTGGATGGGTACACCCGAGCCGTTTAATTTTGACGCAAAACAGTTGTTGTTCGCCGAGAGCGCCCATCGTTTTACCCAGTCGACGATGTCGTATATATCAATGGTTGGCCTTACTGCTTCGATGGAACGCCTTGTGTCTCTTGGCGAAAGCCAACTCGAGTCTCATTCACGGAGTCTTGCTTTACGGTTGATCGATGGTGCCCGTCCGCATGGATGGGTGCCGTTCCGGGAGTTGGAAGATCCATCAGCTTCGCCACACATAGTCGCAATAGCGCATCCCACACTGGGCGTAGACGCAGCAATGGAAGCACTGCGTGAACGGCATATCGTCTGTGGCGTGCGTAATGGCCGACTCAGATTTTCTCTTGCGCCTTTTAACAGCAGCGACGACATTGATGCGGTCGTAGACGTCTTGGCGAGCGTGTAACGGGTCCCGCTCATTTTGCAGCCACTTCTACGTATTATGAGTTTCGCTTTCACCAATCCACCGGCGCCATGCATTCCCTTCGTCGTTCATTCCTGATTCTGATCGCCTTTCTCGTTTCGATTCCCTCATTTGCTCAGCAGATCACCCCGTTTCGTCCGGTCGCAACGTATTCCATCGTTGCGCGCGACTCGCTCACTGGACAAATGGGAGTCGCCGTTCAATCCCATTGGTTCTCGGTTGGCCCGATTGTGCCCTGGGCGAGAGCGGGTGTGGGTGCGGTAGCCACGCAGTCTTTTGTGGAACCGGCATACGGACCTCTCGGGCTGGAATTGATGGCGACGGGCCGGTCTGCTCCAGAGGCTCTGAAGGCGTTGACATCGACAGATGAGGGAGAGGCCGTCCGCCAGGTGGCAATGGTCGACGCGCAAGGACGCGTTGCCGCACACACAGGCAGTCGGGCCATCTTTGCAGCCGGCCATCAAACCGGATCTCAATATTCCGTGCAGGCCAATATGATGGAGCGCGATACCGTCTGGCCGGCGATGGCGGCGGCCTACGAATCGGCGGAAGGCGATCTCGCAGAACGATTGCTCGCTGCGCTAGATGCGGCACAAGCCGAGGGCGGAGACATACGCGGCAAACAGTCGGCTGCGATTCTCATTGTCCCAGCCGAGGCTTCGAACAAGCCGTGGAACGATGTAATATTCAACCTGCGCATCGAAGACCATCCGGAACCGCTCAAGGAATTACGCAGACTGGTGCGTCTGCAAAGAGCCTACAACGCGATGAACGCCGGCGACGGATTCATGACAGCCAATGACATCGAAGCAGCACTCGCGGAATATGACTTTGCCCTTTCACTTTTACCGGATGAAGCCACGAATGGAGAAGCGGCTTTCTGGGTTGGGATAACGCTCGTCGAAGCAGGAGACGAAACCGGAGCGCTCCCATATCTCCAGCGGGCGTATCAACAGGATATTCGGTGGGCAGAGCTGCTTGTCAGGCTCCCCGCGTCGGAACTCCTGCCGAACGACGAAGCGTTAGTTGAGAGACTTGTAGCTGGCATGAAGTCGTCCAACTAACGGTTCGCGTAGACAGAATCGCTCCGTAGGCTGCCATTTTCTGATTCACAAAGATTGATCAATCTGCGCAACTTGTTCATATTCGTACTATTATACTAGTCCATATCATCATATATCGTACTAATATATACGTACGAATAGAACTTATACGTACTAATAAATTAGAACGATATTAAAACTAGCACTTTTAAACAATGAGCAGGCTAGAGGATCTTAGAACCCGACAATTGGACGAAACACTGGAGCCATTCAGGTCGCTACGCACACTGACTCCACCCGAACAGGGATGGGCCCGGACTATCCGTGACGCACTAGGAATGTCTCTCAGGCAGCTTGCCGAAAGAACCGGAAAATCCAAGACCACGGTTGCAAGCGCGGAGGCATTTGAGTCTAAAGGAACGGTTCAGTTGGACTCGCTTCGTGTACTGGCGAATGGTCTGGACTGTGATTTGATCTATGCACTCGTTCCCCGTGATACCCTGAGAGATGTCATCGACCGCCAGGCGGAGCGAATAGCGACTCGACTGGTGACCAGGGTTTCCGATTCAATGGAGTTGGAGTCTCAAGGAGTTGGAGCAGATGAAAAGGATCGACAAATCAAGGAACTGAAGACTGAAATCCTGCAAAAACGTGGCCGAGACTTCTGGAATGTTTGATAACGAACCGGAGGGTGCGACACCAATCGACCTGGATGACGCAGGTGACCTATTACCGAAACACATTCGCACACGCGCCGAGCTGAACCTTTGGGAACAAGAAAATATCCTGGAGGCAACTCGATGGGCTCAGCGAGCTCGTTTACCGATCGTCAGCGAAAGAGCAATTCGTGAAATGCATCGACGGATGTTCGACAGTACTTGGGCCTGGGCAGGACGATATAGAACTTCAGACAAGAACATTGGAGTAACCTGGTCAATTATTCCGCAAGAAATAATTCTGTTTGTTGAAGACACGCGATTTTGAATCGAGAATAATACGCTTGAATTGGACGAGGCTGCAATTCGAGCCCACCACCGGCTTGTGAAAATCCATCCGTTTCCAAGTGGAAACGGCCGACATGCGCGCCTATGGTGTGACACGCTACTACTACAAAATGGGCGCACACCCTTCCGTTGGAGGAATAAAGACCTTGATGAAGCAGGAGATATCCGCAATGCGTATATCCAAGCACTCAGGTCTGCAGACGCCAACAATTACGACCTACTGTTTGATATATTTCTTCGAGACCGACCGAGTTAAATTGGCCGAATTATTTTAATCCCAGACGTAGAAGAAAATGGCTATGAATGAAGATCATGTAGTCCGGAAAACCATTCGGATAGAGGCTGATGTTGATGCGGTTTGGGAGGCGCTCACAAATCCTGAGATTACGAAGAAGTACTTCTTCAACTGCGAAGCGATTTCGGAATGGAAGGTCGGAAGTCGCCTCCATTTTCAAACCCGGGTTGATGGCAACGACACGGTCGTTGTAACCGGAATCATCACTGCAATCGAACCAAGTTCCGTGCTTGAACACACCTGTTACATGCCGGAATTCGAAAACGACCCGTCGAACCACACGGACGTGACCTACAAATTCGAATCCGAAAATGGAGCGACCGTAGTTTCAGTTTCGCAGGGTCCATTCGAAGACGAAGAAAAGAGGAATCATGCAATATTCAGCTGGGATACCGTTCTCGGTGGACTAAAAAAGCTCCTGGAAGGAGGATAGTTTTACTCTTGGCAGGGAGAAGAGGCCGAGCGCACTTGCCTGTTTGACCATGTTTCTCTAAATAGGGACGATTCTATCCCTTGAACCCACCGTTCAGGATCGGTTTTCACGTACCGAATTCCTACTAAAAACTTAAGAAATACAATGAAAATACTATTTGGATTGGTTTTCCTGTCCTTGACGCTCTTTGTCGGATGTCAGACTCCTGCGGCTGTCGACACGTTTTCGGACGCCGATGTTGCTGCGATAACAGCAGATCTTGAGAGTTTTACGACAGCCATGCTTGAGGGGAGATTCAGCGATGTAGCGGCTGCATACGCTGAAGACACCGTTTTTATGCCGCCCAACCAGGAAAATGTCATTGGACGGGCAGCTGTTGAGGCCTGGTTCGAAGCATTTCCAAAACTCGGTGAAATGGAATTCACCGACCTTGAGGTAGCTGGGACCGGTGATCTGGCATACGCTACCGGTCACTATAGAATGACATTTGCACCTGACGGCGAAAACTTTATTGAAGATTCGGGTACTTTTTTAGAGGTCCGCGAACGTCAGGAGGACGGCAGTTGGCTTATAGTCAGAGACATATTCAATTCCTCACTGCCGCTACCGATAGCTGAATAATTCCAACCCTCATGTTTCATCTGCGGCGTGAGATTAACCTTTGTTTTGAACGGCAGAAGCGAAGACCGAGATGGTTGCGACGATAACGATGAGTGCGGTTTTGGCCGGCTCCATGTTCTCGTTTCGACTGCAGGCTGAGTGTCCTCTGTTTTCTGCCAATATGCCGAACAGCACTCATGCCTGATTAAGCTCAAGACTCCAGTCAACCAATCGGCTGGACCGTATCCTCCGTTTCTCCAACCATACCGGTTCCAGATCTTCAGCTTGCTTTCGAATTTTACAAGTCATTGGGATTTGAACTGGAGTGGTCTTTTGCTGACGACGAACCAACGCACCAGTCCGTCCGGATTGGCGCGGTAACCATAATGATGGCGCGGTGCGAACCAAGCGAACGCGCCGACCTGTACTTCCTCGTCGACGATGTCGAAGCCTGTTGGGAATTTATCGTTGCCAACAGGCCATGGGATATTGCGGAGCGGTCTCGTGGTTCGTCAGAACGAGACGATTGTCCTCCCGACCGATCACTTCAACAACCCATAGGACCCCAAAAACAATCTTACGGCATGAAGGATTTCGAAGTCATCGATCCCTGGGGGCATCAGATGACGTTCGGTATGGAAGACTGGCAATCGGACAGCGAATAATGTGCTCGGGAAATCAACGCATCGAATTTGCAAGATCGCCAATCGTTGTTGGGGCACTCACCGGTGGGCTTGGGTTCCGCCCGCGTATCAACACGACGATGGCGAACGGTGACGTTGAATATCTGCTCACCAACTGAAGCAAACACGATTGTAAACACTCCCTCTTTTTCGCCAAACACCATATTTCCGTACAGGAGCCCGTCGATGATCAGACCGAATGCTTCAGATCAAATTCGAAGGCGTTTTCAGTTGCAAATTCAGTCTTTTCAACGTTGACGCTAAAATGGCCCAGGTAAGGAGCCGCATTCTCTACGGAAGAGGCCCGCGCAGCCAAGGCCGACCTGGAGTGGGATGATATCATGGCTAGCGTTTATCCGAAGCGTGCGTCTATGGCTCTACGTATCTGTTCGAGGCTTTGACCCTCCTTAAAACGACCATACACGAGCTTGGCTTCTCCCTGACAGATCGCACAGCCGCGCGCCATGCCGTCGGAATAGAAGCAGGTCAGGAGTGAGCGATAATTTGGTCGAACTGCACAGCCGCAATTGCAGCCGATTCCGTCTGCGATCTCCGGGATCTCACGAATCTTGTCGAAAATCTCCATGAGATTCTCGGACCATCCGTCGAGCTGCTCCCGCGTCATCACCTTCGACGCATCGATTCCCGGTCGGGGATCAGGATGAGGTTCAGCCTTGCGAAATCGTTTGGGAACCATGGCGTAAAAACTGGAAATGGTCCCGCCCGCGAACATCGAAAGGAATGTGCGGCGTGATTGAGTTTGCTCTGCCATAGTCTGGGTGTCTCGATTGTTCTGGGTGGCAGTTATAACCGCATGAACATACGGAATTTCAACAGTATTTCTCCAGTCAACCGTTCAAGGTGGGTCCCCAAAACAGACTTTAGAGCGGTAAAGGCCAGTTCATTCAGCGCCCAGCGTGTCTACGCTGCTTCGGTAGAGCTGGTCGAGGTGGATGTTCTAGTAGTTCTTCTGCGCGGCTGCGCTTCGCGATCCTGGGCCTCGAGTGCCGGGACGCTTCTTTTCTCTATCCAGCTCGACAAAAAGTGAAGTGTCGCACGATGCTCGTCGACGTTGTCTTGCTCTCTATAGAAACTTCGGCGGAGCTGTCTGGAAGCGAAGTCCTGCAACTTTTCCAATTCGGATTTGGAGAGAATTTCGAGCGGTACTTCACGTCCGCTACCCGATTGCACGACAAAAGGTCTGTGTCGGGAAACGTCGACGAAGAATTCTCGTCTGGAAAAGTTGGTTAGGGGACTCTGTGTTTTTCTATCACTCATCGAAATGGTCGCACCGATTCATTCATCATTGTCATCATCGTGCGTACATGTTACGGAGGGGGTGTGACATCGATATGTCATACGAAGACAAACGGTAACATAGTTTTTTATACGAATTGACGGATCGTCTATTTAGTAGAGCGTATGTCCTCGGTTTTTGTTACATCCCATTCGGAATAGACTATGAAAATTCGCCAAGAACAAACCATTGGCGAGGTCGAAGACCTACTTGCGACCGAGGAGTGCCACATAAATCGCCGTGAACGCGACCAGAACGATTCCTCCCCACAATGACACGGGGAGCAAATACGAAGAATCAGATCCATCTGTGGCGATGAGATAAATCCATTCATCCATAACGAGGGCAAGTCCGGAGCCAAAGATGACATTCAGCGCGGTTTTCATCTTGCCGACGCCGAGTCCCAGCACGAGCGGAATGCCGGCGACTAAGAGGAGAAGAATACCCGTAAACAGGTGATGGACACTGTAGCCCGCAACAATGAGGTTGGAACTGGGGGATAGAATTAAGGCGGTACGTACGAGAGCGAAAACAACCAGCAGAGACAGTCCTATTTCTCGCGACTGCTTTCTTCGATCTGCAGATTTTTCAGTCATCCTCCGGATACCGCCTGGAGAATCGTGATGTCGGTCGGACCGCTTAGTTTCGCGTCGAGTCCACCAAGCCATCTCAAATCCTCCTCTCCCACGTAGACCAGCACGTGTTGCCGAACAGCATTATTCTCGTCCAAAATGTGGACTCGGAGCGATGGCTCCTGAGTGAAGAGGTTCTCAAAAACCAGGCGTACATTCGAACCGGCGCACTTGTAGTCTTTCCGGCCCCCAGTTATCATTGCCAGAACGCTCGATATGTGAATCTCGACTTCCTGCTCAGGCATCACTTACAGAAAAGACCTTGACGGTAAGAATTCGAGGCAATATATCTGGAAGTGAATACCACTTTTCACCACGATCGTTTGTGTAGTGCACAGTCCCAGACGTCGTTCCAAAATAAATTCCACACGGATCGTGGCCATCGATATCCATCGCTCCTCGAAGGACGCCCGCGTGGTAGCGTGACTCTGGTAATCCATTACCCAGCGCGTGCCAGGATTCGCCCTGGTCCTGGCTTCGGTAAACCTGACATTTCCCGTCTACGGGCAGTCGGAACTCATCGCCGTCGAGGGGGAAGGAATAAAGCCACTTCGTGTGCGGATCGAGCACGATTGGGAATCCGAATGTTGATGGCAAACCATTTTGAATGGATTGCCAACTGTCTCCACCGTCGTGGGTTCGGTACATCCCAACATGATTTTGTTGCCAGATCACGTTAGGATCTTCCGGATCCTGGGCAAGCGCGTGAACGCAGTAACCAATTTCTGACAGATCCTCATCGGGGATGATCACCTTAACTCCCTCATTTCTGGGCTGCCATGTTTCCCCGCCATCCTCTGTTCTGAACACGCCAACAGCGGAAATGCCGCACCACATACGATCGGGATTCCGACTATCCCTTAGAAAAGTATGGGCGCACATGCCGCCCGCGCCCGGAACCCAGCCGGACCGGGTGTCGTGTTCATTTAGCCCTGGAACAGGCGCCCAGGAATTGCCAGTATCTGTGCTTCTAAAGAGTCCAGCCTCGTCCACACCGGTGTAATAATCGTCGGCATTTGTGGAAAGAAACCAGATTTGATTCAACTTTCTCCCAACATCCTCTTCAAACTTGGGGCCATCCACAATCTGTGTCCAATTCTCCAGATCTGTGCTCCTGTGAATTGCTGGTCCGAAAATATCACTCGCTGTAGCCAAGAAATATTCGCCACTCGCGTTTCTAGAAGCCGTGGTGACCTTCCATCCCCTGAAATGCGGTCCATCGACAGTCCAGGAATTACGGTTGTCGTCGGATCGAACGAGAAAAGCACCTTTTGCGGTACCTACTATGATGAGAACACCCATGACCCTCTCGATTGATTTCTGGATACGATCCTGCCTTCGATGCGGGAAATCGTGTGAGGCCGGAACACGTTGAAATAAATGAAAAATGACGAACCGGACAATATCACCCGGACAATGTCGACCAGATAATGTGACCCGGAGAGTGCCGACCGGACATTGCCCGTTCAGCGAGGCGCGTCTAACGAGGATCAGATAATAGAAAGTACGTTTTCTGGAGGTCTTCGAACAACCGCTTTCCCGTCTAAAATGACGATGGGACGCTCAATAAGTTTTGGGTGTTCGCTCATAATGGAAATCCACTCGGCGCTTGAGCGCTCATCTTTCAGTGAAAGACCCAGCTCCTTGAATAGTGATTCTTTCGATCTCAGAATGTCGGTGGGATGCACGCCGAGCAAGGCGCAAATCTCGGTGAGCTCCGATTCCGAGGGAGGGGTCGTCAGGTACTCGACTATCGGCACCTGGACGCCTTTCTCTTCGAGAAGAGAGAGCGTCTGGCGACTCTTGGTACACCGTGGATTGTGGAGGATTCTATTGTCCATATATATATAAGCAATCGTTCGCCTGTATTATCACCGTGTACCGTTGAGTCGTTCAGGAGTGTTGCCAATTCTCCGGATCGTCCGAATCGCCGGGCGACAGACCGAGAACATCTCCCTCGGTCGAGCAACCCAATCCGAGAACCGTCCGATTCGCGTAGGCAAAATAGGAGGCTGTTTGATTGATCTCCAGAATTTCGCCGTCTGACACCCCGAGCACCCGAAGCAACTCGATGTTCTTCTGCGTCAGCTCGTCAGGCGTTTCGGTCAGAAGTTTAACGTAGTCGAGAATGGCCTCCTCCCGCGGGTCAAAAGCCGCGGGCAGATCTCCAGATTCAAGGGCGGTGCGAATGGCATCGGACCGGTTGTCATCATTCAGTAATCTTCTCAAGCCGTGGAAGTGGTGTTCGACGCAGTAATCACATCGGTTCAAGAGGCTCACGTAGATTCCAACCGTCTCCAATAGGGTTTTCGGTAGTTTGTTTTCCGAGTGATGCAGCACATTTTTATAGAGCCGCATATGACCGTCCAACGTGTGAGGCCGGAGGCTATGGAGCATCAATATGTTGTCTATGTCGCCATCTGGGCCCTTGACGCGATTGTATACCTTGCGGAGGCGTCCGGATGACTGCTCGTAAGGGATCGTTTCAATCCAACTCATCATATTATCTGGTTGTTTGGTGGGAATCTAGCATCCATCCGACCCATTCGGATGCTGTCAGGCCGTTCTTCTCACCCCTTTCATGGCGCTTTTTGAACGAAAATCTGCAACTTCTCGTTTATGGTTGCATCTATTTTATATAGAACATATGTTTAATACATGTTATTAACGAACACAATATAAATGTGTATTATATGTGTATTGCTTATATGTGCCTGAATACCCTGCCTGGACCTTTTCAAGGGCCTTTTCTAGACAGATCCCTATTGTTGTAGTCTCCAGGGGACGGGTTGTGGCCCGTACGCGCTCCCACCATCTTAGAAGCGTAAATCTTGGCGATACGGCCGATCGCGCACGGCGATTGTGTCCAAAGGCGGTCATTCGTGTCCGCGATGTGCAGCTGGAACGAACATGTTGGGAAGCCGTGCTCCGGGAGATCAATGTTGTTACTCCTTTTATCGAGGCAAGTGAGCCACCCTTCGTGAATTTCTCGGAGTGTAGTTTTCCGGACGCCCGTTCGCTGGCCATTCGATTGTCGGCGCAGGTCGGGGCCGGGAAACACCGATCAGTTGCCCGGCTTGCAGCGCTTCGTTCTGTGAAAGGACACGTGCTGCAGGTTCATGCCCGGCGGTGGGTTCCTTTTCTTCGGCGTTTTGACGTAGATCGTTTGGAGGAGCTGGGTTTTTCGGAAGACATGCTGGAGCAACTCCGCCTGTTCGGATACGGTACGCTGGACGGTGCCGGGCGATTGAACGCCAGGCAGATGGAAGCACAGTTTGGTGAAGAGGGGCAGCGCTTGTACGAAATGCTGCATCCGGGGAAGGAAGACCACATCCCCCTATACGTGCCACCGCCGGCCATCGAAAGGTGGTATGCATATGACGATCCAGTAGCCGCACAGCCCGTCATGCTGGAGCCGGTGTTGAAAAAACTCATCGACCAGGCGGCCGAGGGACTGGGCGTTTATCGTTCTCAGCGCATTCGACTCGGAGTGCACGCCGAAGGGGCACGTGAGCCTCGATGGGCGGAACGGATTCTTTCTTCTCCTCAAAGGGCTCCGGGGACCCTGTTTCGGCTAACGGATCCAATGATGGGGAGCCTGATCGAATCTTCGATGGAAGTTGACCGGGTGGGAATTCGCCTTGAGTCACTACGTCCACCGAGTGTCCGTCAATCTGCTCTGTTTGATGAACGTCCCGCTGTTCTGGGGGCTGTTCGAACCGTTCACAGGCGCTATCCCGGCTTCATTCGCCGCGCCGTTGTACACGAACATGCGCTCTTTGAAGAGGACGAAATGGCTTTGGAGACGAGGGCCGAGGATGCGTTCTGATAAAATCTGAGCAAAAACCGGGCTTACCTGCGTATCAGTGCTTGTAGCGTGCGAATCTCAAATGACTGGGAGACTCGGCTCGAGAGCGGAAGCAACGTGCCCGGGAAACCTTCAACGAGGTGGTCGGTGAAAATCCTCCTCTCCAATCTGTACGTCCCGTCGACCGGAATGCCGCTTTCCCACCGAACGACAGGGAAGACCTGTGGGTCGAGGATCGCGTTGACACGGAGAGTATCCTGATGCGATTCTCCGGGTTTGATGAACCACGGTGGGCTGATGCACTCGAGTTCATTAGGGGCATAAACGGTTGTCCAAATTCCGTCGAGTCGTTTTTGGAGCACCGGAAGGGATGGATTGATACAGCCCGTTAATACGATATCCTCACCTCCCTGATTTTCCAGGACCGAAGCGATGTCGAAATTCAAAAATACTGCGATTTCTGTAATGATGATGGGTTCGTACCGGTCGCGATCGGCACGAAACTGGACCGAGTATCCATTTTCACTCGAGTCGACGAGTGCGCAACCGGACATGAATGACAAGAATAGCGCGCTAACCAACGCGCCCTTTTTCAGATCGAATCTCTTCACCAGACCCCCCCAGATGAATGTGCGAACAACCGATCAAGAACCCAGACGTGTTCTTGCAGAGAGAATGTTGAACAGGGATGCGGGTTCCGGGAAAAAACAATGCCCCACGGCCTTTTGCAACCACCCGATACGGCTGCCTCGTGCGACCACAGCGCGCACGGCTAGAGACGCGTCATCCGAATATTGCGCCAGCGAACCCGGATTCCACCCCCACTGTGTATCTGGAGTGCAATTCGACCTTTTGCGGCTGCAATAACGTCATCCTCCAGCTCGATCATCTGCGTACCGTTCAGCCACGTTATGACGTGGCCACCGACCACACGGATGCGCATCTGATTCCAGTCGCCTTCTTTCAGGATACCGTCTTTTTCCGGGTCAGGCTTAATGAGCCAACCGCGACCATATGATTCATACACGCCGCCCGTGTTGTTTCCGACGGGTGCTACCTCAACCTGCCAGCCTTCGATGCGCGTGCCATGTACCCAGGACCGAAAGAAGACACCACTGTTGCCATTGGCTTCCTGAAGAAATTCCAGCGTGAGGTCAAAATCGGTAAAAACCTCATCGGTGGCCAGGTATCCGTACTCGGCGTCTGGGCCACTCTCGCAGACGAGTTCTCCGTTTTCAACGTACCAATGTTCTGTTCCGTGAATCTGCCAGCCGCTGAGATCGGTTCCATTAAAGAGATCAGTGGTCTGAGCGGACGTGACATTTTGCGTCCCGGCTAAGAAAACACCTGAGACTAACGTAACAAGAGCTGCTTGATGAGTGCGGTTCATATGCGGAGGTTCTAAGTGCGGAGGCTCCAAGAGATTGCTAGAGACTATTTCTGTAGACGACTTCAGCAATTTTAATGTCTTGCACAGCCACTCCCGTTAAATCGGCAACGGTGATCTGATTATCTGAAATGCGCCCGGTAGCCGTTCCATTGATGATATGACCCAGTTCGAACAGTTGGTTTTCTGACAAAAGTCCGGACTGGATTGCCTGGTGAATTTCGCCCCTGACAAGGCATTGAGAAATACTATCGGCAACTACTAAGTCAGCACGCTCCAAAATGGAGGCGTCCAGTTCTTGCTTTTCTGCCGTGTCTGATCCCACTGCTGTTATGTGAAGTCCTTTCTGTAAAACACTTTTCTGTATAATGCTGCGTAGATCGGAATGAAGAAGCAGCGGCGACTTGGCCGGTGTGGTCGTAACAACCAGGTTACACGTACGAAGGATGCTGGCAATGTCAGTAGTCGTTTCAATCTGAAAGCCGTGTTTCACCATATCGCCCCTATATTCGGCCACTTGCTTCTCACCCCGGCCCCAAACCAGGACGTCACGGCAGGCAACCACAGGTTCCAGGTACATCAGCTGTAATCTGGCCTGCGTCCCCGTACCCACAATACCAATTCGCTCAACTTGTTCAGGCGCCAGATATTTGGCCGAAATTGCGCCGGCGATCGCCGTCCTGGTGTCAGTCAAAAATCCTTCGTCAAGTAAAATGCACGTCAACTCACCGGTCTGTTGACTGAAGAGAAGCATTAGCCCGTTGCTGGAAGAAAGACCTAGAGAGAAATTTCCAGAAAAACCGGAGGCAATCTTGATTACATAATATTCATCACCTTTGATATAGCCATACTTGATGTGGACCTCGCCCTTCTCAAGTAGAAGTTCTCCGACCGGTGGTACAACAGTCCGCTCCGAAGAATAGGCTACAAACCCCTGCTCAATTACGGGCATGAGATCAAGTGAGGAAACGATTTTTTTGATCTCTTCCAGAGAAATGATGGATGGCTTCATCGATCGATCCGACTAAAGCGGTTGACTGCTCATTTCCACGGTCAGTTCGTGAATGCGCTCCAGGGCGGAATTAAGATAGTCGGGCGGCAAACCAAAACTAACCCGGAAGAAATGATCCAATCCAAAATGGTCTCCCGGTACGATCAGGACACTCTTTTCCTTGCGCAAGCGTTCGGTAAACACGGTCGAGTTGACGTCCATATGATTACGAACGAATGCAATCGCCGCCGCATCAGGTGGACTGATAGAAAAAAAGTCGCTGTGATTATCAATCCATACTCGTAAGATCGGATAGCCTCGCCGAATAAACTCGCGCGTTCTCTGCAGCAACCGGGGGCGCACTTCAGCCGAAAGAGCCAGTGCAGCCAGTTCGTTGGATAACATGGTTGCACTGAGCGTAACGTATTCGCGCCGGGCGGAAATCTCGTTAAGGGTGTCTTTCGGTCCAACGACCCAGCCAATACGCAAACCGGGCAGGCCATATGCTTTACTCATACTCCCGATGGCCAGGACTTTGTCGTAGCGACCATAAAACGAAGGGTTTTCCTCATCTGATACCCGTGTAGCTCCGCGATAGACTTCGTCGGCGAGGATCCAGGCCCCAACCCGATCCGCGCAAGCCACGATCCTATCCATTTCGGATTCCGTCAAAATCCGGCCCGTTGGATTGTTGGGATTACAAACGGCTATGAGTTTTGTGTCCGGACCCACCACCGATTCAAGTTCCAAAATATCGGGTGCCCAGCCGGTGTCCTCACGTAAGTGGAATGTTTTGACACCTAGATCATGATTTTTCGCAACGCCCCAGATCTGCATGTAGTTTGGTGACATAATGACGATTTCATCGCCCCCGGATAGCAGTGTGCGAATAGAAAGGTAGTTTGATTCAATAGCCCCGACGGTCACCAAAACGTCCTCAGGAGCTGCACCATCGTAGAGCTTGGAGATATTTTGACGGAGCTCGGGAATGCCGTTGACATGAGGATAGTTTAAATCGGTAGCCAAGAGGCGATCGATCATCTCAGGAGCGTCACCCAGTAGTTCGCCGAGTAGCAGAGGGTGAACGCCGCTTTCCGAGAGGTTATAATCGACCTCCTGCTCAAATTGAGTCATCATTCGCTCCATGACAAAAGGCTGAAATTGACTCATATCATTTCTTTCTTAAAGGTGAGTGCCGTCCATTTTGTCGATCGTCGCAATGTCATCGTCGCTTTGTTGATGTGTCTGCGTCATTCGCCGTCGATTGCTAACCGCATGATGACCTTTGCCTTCGAAGCCTGCTTACAGACTTGAAACCCGACCCGCTCGAATGGTTCAGGTAACCCGGTAAAAACGGATACGGCAGCAAGCCGATCCGTCACTGCACTATGCGGATAGGCTTCCACGATTTTTCCACCATTCGCCTTTACGTGCTCGACTGCCGCTCGGATGAGACGTTCCATCATCCCCTGACCACGGTGTGATTTGGCGATAAAAAAGCAGGTGATAGACCAGACGGGAAGGTCATCGAGTCTCCTGAGGATACGCGAACGGTTTAGCGAGGCGAGTTCATTTCGCGGCGCGACGGCGCACCACGCTATCGGATCTGAATCGTAATAGGTCAGAATCCCCGGAACGACGCCCCCTTCGATCAGCTTATACATGGCCGCCTTGTTTCCGGCGCTCTTGTTTGCCTCTACCTCTTTCCGTGGAAGGCGCCACCACATGCACCAGCACCCGCAAAAGGCACCGCTACTGCCAAAAAGATGTTCAAGATCCTTCCAGCGAGCTTTCGAAACAGGATGAAATGTGAAGTCTTCCATGCTAGTATGCTTTCGTTCCTGAGAGCGCAGCCGCTATTTCAGTAGCTGAATACGGCAGACCATTGCTCAGCACTTCAGCGCCGCGCGCGGTTATCAGAATCATGTCCTCCAGATAGTATGCATCGTTTCCCCAAGAAAATGACGGTTCATACGCCAGAACCACGCCCGATTCGAGCCTGGGTCCGGGCGCTTCTCCGCTTTCAATTCCCACCCCGTGAATATGCCAGTTCACACCGGAGAACTCGTCCAACATGGACTCTGCGATGGTTCTCATGTTCGTATCGTCTGCTCTTTGATAAGCCTGCCGGATTGCCTCCTGACTAGCTGCCCGAACCTCATCGAGGCTCATGCCAGGCTGCATGGCCTCGATTCCGGCCAGGTAGCCCGATACGAGCAGATTCCAGACCCTGGCCTGTTCATCGGAAAAGCTCCCGGAGACCGGAATTGTCCGACCTACGTCGCCACCATAATTGTTCGAGGCACATCCGACGTCGACCCGAACCAACTCACCCGACTGCATTTTTCGGTTGAGGCCGTTGTAGTCGTAGAATGACCGAATGAGATTCTGAAAATGCGCGTTGGGACCAGCCATGGTCCACGGCCAGAAGGATGGTCCTTGTGCTCCAGATTCCAGGCACCCAGCCACGACTGCTGATTCCACCTCGCGTTGAAACGCGCCTGGTCTGATCGCTCTTGCTCCAGCCATCATGGCACGACTCGTCATGACGGCATTTGAGCGAAGAATCTTGAATTCCGCGGCAGACTTCACCCAGCGCATTTCAGAAATCTGTTCGCTGATGGATATGATCTCTACATTCGGGAAAGTCTCCGAGACGCTTTGCTCCCAGAGGAGAAATGGCCCCGAAACGGCCATCATGCCATCAGGAGTTCCGTTGGGCTCGGGCCTACGGGGCTTCTCCAGATAGAGGCGGGTTATTCCCTCCTGGATGCGTTTATCGATGTGCGATTCAAAGCCATCCCAATCGCGGACCGAATTCAATCCAAGCGCAGCCGCTGATTCAGAACCGGGAGTCTGACTAAGGTTTTGGACGGGCATCCCGAACGAGAGTGGTGCTGGTGGAACGAATAGATTCGCTTCCTGCCGGGGTCCATCCAGGACGAGAATCGCCGACGGTTGATCACCCAGGCCTGTGAAATAGTAGAACGAAGCGTTTTGAATCCATCCGGGCTGCTCCATTTCTTTTTCTGAAGCTTTGGCCTTCAGCAAAATGATCCCGTCGTCCGCATAATTCAGGATCGTCGCTCTGCGTTGTTCAAACTCTGATTGTGGAATTTGAGCGGTGCTGCTCTGGGCGAACGCAAGTATCGCAGGGAAGAGTACGAGTATTCGAAACCGAGATGTCATGGTTGGTTGGATTTTCTTTGACGGAGACGAAACGTACGGTAAAGTACACATGACAGAAAAATCGTGACTGTTCTGGTTTAGATTCTGTCAGATTTTCGGTGGTTTTCCTGAAGACATTGTTTCCAGACACGATGAACTCGTCAGGCGGCAGTGAACCAAATGCCAGTCACATCCGACTGTATGGCAAAGAGACTATAAAAAGGGTTCTATTTCGTGGGATCACGGTCTGAAATACTCACTGAGCTGTTGGTTCTGAGGGTTCAAAACGGAGAACGGAAAGCGTTTGACCTCCTTGTTGCCCAGTGGCACCAGCGGCTCATAAGACGTGTGTTCCAGCTGACTCAGGACCCCGACGCAGCGAAGGATATTGCCCAGGAGACGTGGGTTGCGGTGGTTAAAGGAATACGCAGGCTGGACGATCCGTCCCGTTTTCAGAACTGGATTTATCGAATTATCCGGAACAAATGTGCGGATTGGATTCGAAAAGAACGATCAGAGCGAAGACTCAAAGAAACTGTCGCCAAGGAAGCAGAGAGTCGGAATGAATCGAAGCCCGACGGAAAGGTTGATGTCGTTCGATCAGAAATCCGAAAGCTTCCGAGCAATCAGCGAACGATTCTTACGCTTTTTTATCTCAACGAAATGGGCGTTCGGGCGATTGCCTTAAGCCTGGGAATTCCAGAAGGGACCGTAAAATCAAGATTGTATCACGCACGCAAGATGCTTAAAGAAGCGTTGGAGGATTGAAGAATGACTGACTCAGAACAAAATATTGACAAGCTTATTCGGGCCGCACTACATGAGGACGAATTACAGGCCTATGAGGACCTGGGCGAACAGGGGATCATGGACATGGCTTTTGGGGCCTTTTCCGGACGAAACAAGGCGCTTTCGATTCTGATGATGTTTGTCGCCGCGGTATTTTTCGGTCTGTCCGTGTACAGTGCCGTTCAATTCTTTCGCGTTGAAGCGACGAAGGATCTGATTATGTGGGCTTCGGGCTTCTTCTTTTTCATGATGGGCACTACCGCGATGAAAGTCTGGTGGTGGATGGAAATGGAAAAAAACGCGACTGTTCGCGAGATCAAACGGGTGGAATTGCAGCTTGCAAACCTGGCTGCACTGGTCACCGATCGGTCGAGCAACTAGCGCGAGATAACTGGACTGCCGTCGGGCAGGTACCCCTGTTCGCGATCCAAACAATTATTGAAGCTCACGAAACCGAGTGGGAGGCTGTCGATAGTGCGTTGCCTGCTCGTATGAATAGGCGAATCCGATTAATAGAGGCTCGCTGTACTCTCTGCCAATGAAGGTCATTCCCGCTGGTAAGACATCATGTGTTGTTCCGATTGGAACCGTAATGGCCGGGAATCCAGTATGCGGAGAAAGATACTGGCTATTGTCTCCGGCTGGACTTTCCATGTCTCCGACCATTCTGGGAGGGTTGCTCCAAGTTGGATAGACGAAGGCGTCCAGGCCGCTTTCATCCATCATACTCGACACCGCCTCACGAAACGCGATGTTGGCCGGGGTACTGAAAATATCGGTACAGACCGGGTCTCGATCTTCTGGAGCCACGGTGATTGCCAGGGCCCGCTCAAGACGGCTTTCGATGTAGGTTGAGAAAAGTCCGCTTTCGACTACGGAAGCGAGGGTTTTATGCGGGGCGGCATCTCCCAGGGAGGCCAAATACCGATTTATATCATACTGAAACGTGTTGCACCAAAGATCAGACGTAAGTTCAGAATAGTCCGGGATGTCGACCGGGTCTACGATTTCGGCGCCGAGATTCTCGAGTTCGGAAATGGCTCGTTCCATTACGGTTCGAATCTCCGGGTCGGTCGTCTCGGCGTCGATGTATCGTCGAAATACACCGATTCGTGCTCCCTCCAGTGCTCCGGTGTTAAGATATTCCAGATAGCTCTCCGCAACGTGGCCCTTGGACCGCTCCGTAATCGGATCGGCCGGATCGTAGCCCGCGATAAGCTCCAGCACCCGAACGGCATCTTCTACCGTCCTTGCCATGGGTCCGCCTACGTCGTTTCTGGCATAAAGCGGGATTATTCCATCGATACTGGTCAGTCCTTTCGTCGAACGAATTCCCACGAGCATGTTATGTGACGACGGCCCCCTGATTGAATTTCCGGTATCCGTTCCGAGCCCGATCATTCCAAAACTTGCGGCCACCGAAGCGCCGGTTCCCCCACTTGATCCTGCCGGAACCCGTTCCAGGTCGTAGGGGTTTCTCGTTACTCCGGCAAGCGAACTCTCCGTGACATACGGACTGAAGGCCCACTCCGCCATGTTGGACTTGGCAAGCACGATGGCCCCCGCTTCTTTCAGGCGCGCAACCTGGAAGGCGTCGTCAGGAGGAATTGATCCTTTCATGGCGGCTGAACCGCCCGCGGTTTGGAGTCCAACCGTATCGTAATTGTCCTTCACGATGAGGGGGATGCCGTGGAGTGGCCGCAGCTCTCCTGTACGCTCGAACTCGGCGTCAAGGGCGTCGGCTTCTTCCAGTGCTTTAGGATTTGTAACAACGATCGAATTCAGAAGAGAGGACTGATCATATTGCCGAATCCGATCCAGGTAGCCCTCTACGAGTTGTCGACTTGTCAGCGTTCCCGCCCGCATCGCCTCGTGTGCCTGAGATACGGTCGCTTCTACAAATTGAAATTTGGTGGGAGTGTCCACGCTGGTACTGCATGCTATGGCGAAAAGGCTTACCAGGGCAATGTAATGGGAGAGACGTCTCAGAATCATACTAACCTCCGGGTCCATGAGTGAGGCTGTCAATTTACGCTGTCATGCCGTTGTAACACATCGCCGAGTCAATCGGGAACGGAATCGAGATTCGATTTTATTAGGCGCCTCTCTCTACGATTTACTAATACCAGACGATACGATTTGATGCAAACAGTTTTTCATCCTGGCACCGAGCGCGGTATTGCCGACCACGGATGGTTGAAAGCCCGTCATTCGTTTAGTTTCGCCGGCTTTTTCAACCCGGATCGAATGAATTTTGGCGCCCTCCGTGTTCTGAACGACGATGTGATCGCTCCCGAAAAAGGCTTCGGGACGCACCCGCATGACAATATGGAGATCGTGACGATTCCGCAGTCGGGCATCGTAGAACACAAGGACAGCATGGGTCACACCCAACAGTTGGTGCCCGGCGAGGTTCAGGCGATGTCCGCGGGTACGGGGATCCTGCATTCCGAGTACAACGGTTCGTCATCTGAACCGCTCAAGCTCTTCCAGCTCTGGGTCCTGCCAAAAGAAAGAAACGTAGAGCCTCGCTATGACCAGCGGGCCTTTTCCGAGGAGGGTCGAAAGAACCGGTTTCAGTTTGTCGCCTCACCGAACGGAATCGACGAATCGCTGAGCATCAATCAGGATGCGTTCTTTTCACTCGGGGATTTTGAGGTGGGAGACACGGGAACGTACGATATACAATTGCCCCCGAACGGTTGCTACCTCTTCGTGATCGAAGGGAGTGTGGAGATCGAGGGTCAGACGCTCGGGCCAAGAGACGCAGTCGGGTTTTGGGACGCACCATCGCTTGACTTTCATCTTAACGAAAACACGCGGCTCCTCTGCATTGAAGTCCCGATGATTTAATCATCGGAGAAAATTGTATTGAATGCATACTTTTCGCCCAATCTCCGTACGCCGCAAGAATGATTTCACTCCGTAAAGAGGACTCTATGAAAATTCAGAATAACAGCTTTTCAATACTGCTGGCATCGGTACTGATCGTTGCGACGGGTTGCGCATCAACGCAAGAAACGATTCAGGCTATGCACGATTGGGAAAAGGGCCACACCGTTTCGTATGAACTGGTTCAGAACCAAAATCAGATCTTGGAGATTCCAGGCCAGGGTACGCAGGAGAACCCCGGATCTACCACGATTGACATATCCGTTGCTGCAACAGGACCTTATCAATACACCTTTTCAGTTACGGATGCGGAAGCAGTGGGAGCACGAACACCCATATCCGCGCTCATCGGACTAGAGAGTGCCGTAGTGCTTGAACCAAACGGACGCATCGTGACCGCGTCGGGACTGGCAGATAATGCCTACGTGGCGGCGGCTGGTGGCGCTGAACAATTTAAGGAGAGTCTTCAGGAAATCTTTCTGATTCTGCCGGATGAACCTCTTGCCGCAGGCGTCTCCTGGACACGAGAATCCTCTGTTCCGTTTGCACAGATGGGATTGGAGGGTATGCGAGAATCTACGGCGAAGTATCGGAGCAAACGGCTCACGATGTACAAAGGTGTCTCCGCATTTGAAATCGAGGTATCGAGTGACGTGTCTCTGATTGGATCGGGGAATCAGGGCGGCGGAGAAATGGAAATTACGATGGACGGAACACTCGATGGAATTCTGTTCGTTGACGCCTCTTCAGGAACCCTTCTCAATTCGGAGCAGTCAGGTGAAATAACCGGCATGATCGATATGGCTCAGATGTCTATTCCTATTATTCTTGAGCTTACGCGAATAACGAGTATTGTAGAATAGGCGTCGTCAGGGGCGTTTCAGAAACGACTTGTGGTGTTGAACCGATATATTATTGAACTAATGATCAATAATAATGCTCAGTAGAGTGGCCTCAGTGCTACTGAAGCCATATCGACCAGTTCTACGCGATTGGCACCAACCTTTGAAGCAACGGCCATTCCCAGCATTGTGCACGCGAGCGAGAGGGCGACTGCCTCGACGTCAAGAGACTGCGTTAGTTCTTTGCGAAGCAACGCGTTCGAAATAGTCTTGCGAAACCCAGAGCTTAATCGGTCCATATAAGCCTTTGATTTAGCCGCGGCTACGGGTATGATCATCGACGCGTCGACAGCCGTGTTCGTGATCATGCAGCCCTTCCGCGGACGTTGGAGGTCATAAAACTCGACTGCGTGGGCTACAAATCGAACGATTTCAGGTTTTGAAGCCCCTTTTCTTTCGAGTTCTTCGAATCGCGGATCTAGAATCGATTTTTCGTACCACTCCAGGCATCTTCCGAAAAGCGATTCCTTGTCTCCGAATGCGTTGTAAATGCTCTGACGACCGAGGCAGAGCGCGTCGACGATATCTCGGGTTGTCGTAGCGCAATACCCTTTTGTCCAAAACAAATTCATCGCCCTGTCCAGAGCGGTCTCAGCTTCGAACTCCCGCGGCCTAGCCATATTTCTGCTCCTGAAGTCTATAACAAACACGCGTTTCAATATAATGGAACGATAGATCAATAATGAGATTGATCTGACTTTTTCCGATCTTGATGGCGATCCCAGGCTTACCGAAGAAGCACGGCGTGTTTGATTTCGATCTGTTCACCAATGTCCATCAGATACAGATACGTTCCGTTTGCCAATCTGGACCCGGTCTCGTCCCGGCCATCCCACGTCACGGTATACTTGCCGGGCGATTGGAATTCGTGCATGAGCGTCCGGACCTGTCTTCCGAGAACGTCGCGGACCGTAATGAGCACGTCAACTTTTTCGAAGAGGGTGTACCCGATTGTTGTGCTTTTCTGGAACGGATTCGGATAGTTCTGATACATCTGAAATTGAGCGGGGCGTTCTGGCACGCTCTCGGGAACGACGCGTACAGGGATGGTCCCCTCGAACTTGTATGTGTACTTTCCTACGGCATAGGCGAGCGTGTTATTTAAAACGAATATCCGATTTGTCCTGCCGTCCAGCTCACCATTTGGATTGGTCTCTGGATTGTAGGCGGCGATTTGCTGCCAGGTAGTTCCGCCATCGATGGTAACGGAAGTCTGTCCGCGACCGCTGGCCCATCCAATATTCTCCGTAATGAACCCGATGCCCTGAAGTCCCGATACCTGCGTACTTCCCGGGATATGGTGTTCGGTCCACGTGAGGCCCCCGTCCACCGTTTTTAAGTATTTGGCCGGTTCGTTTTTGTTATTCCCAGTGTATTCGAGAGATACATAACCAACGAGCTCACTGGGAAAAGAAATTTTCCAACCCCACTCACCACCCACATTCGAGCTGTGATTGGTTTGATGCACCTGCGTCCAGTTCGAGCCGCCGTCGGTCGTTCTCAGAACGACGGCATTGCCACGCAGCCCATCGCCGGTGTCTGCCGTGCCACCGACCGCATATCCCTCGTCCCTGTTTTTGAAGTACACATCGACTAGAGTTTTGGCCCCGGCGCCGACTACTTTGCTGGTCCAGGTTACTCCCCCGTCTGTGGATTTTACCAACCAGGGCCCGCCGAAAAAGGCCCCAACACCGTAAATAGTATTTTCGTCGACCGCCCACAATCCGCAGATCGACTGCGGCGTCGTTCCTTTGATTCGATCCGTGAGATTGATCCAATTGCGGCCTCCGTCAAACGTCTGAAGAAGGACAGAGCCGGGCGAGAGCGTGCCAAGGTATCCAATTCGATCATTCGCAAAAGCCACACTACGAAAGCCGACGAACAGGTTATTGTGTAGTAATTCCCAGGACGAACCGCCGTCTTTCGTCCCGTAAACCTTTCCCTCGAGGTTTACGATCCAACCTTCGCTTTCATTGATAAAGGCGACGTCGTCGTGTCTTCTGTTTGCTTCAGGGCCCTCGGAAAGCACACGCCAGCGGCCTTCAACGGCTTGTGCCGATGATTCTGTCGTGAACAGGAGTCCGAAACACAGGGCGAACAGGAATACCCAAATCAGTCGGATGCCGGGCAGGGCTATTTGGTGCCGATAGATCATAATTATGAAAATTGGAAAGGTCATTTCAGGAATGGTAGGTAGAAGTACGCAAAAAGGCGCTAGGTCATTTGAAACGTCCTCATGACGGGCACATTTTCGATCTTCAACTTACTCCGTCAATCCGGATACGGACGCGGATGCGGATCGAGACAGGAACTCGACAATGAGTGGATTGACGATGTGTGATTGTTCGAGATGGGGAAGGTGCGCCGCTTCACTGATCGGGACAAACTCTGCACCGGTGATATCTGCCACTACCCGGCTCTCAACAAAAGGCACAGCCACGTCGCGTTCGCCCCAGAGCAGTAAAATGGGTTTGTTCGCTTGTCCCAGCGATCGAAAATTCTCTTGATGATCGATCGTCGTAAAGTGGTAAAACGTGGAAATCCGTGAGTGGCGAAAGCCTTTGTATCGCATCTGGATCTTGTACCGATCGATCCAGTCGGGAAATCCGCTCGGGTCAACAAAATCAATCGCCTGACTCTCGGCGGTGGCATCCTGCTGGGAGAGAACAAAAAGTAAATCGGAAAGCCATTCAGAGCGG
>BTQE01000009.1:0-49797 GCA_036985715.1 Rhodothermia bacterium | reverse complement strand
GGCGCAATCCGAGAGTTGTCAAGCGAAAAATGAGTACCTATCCTACGAAACACCGGCAGAAGATTCTCGACCCTTATCCACGACGAATCATACGAATATTACTTAACTGAACAGTATTGGGCTTAGGCCTAGATATTCAGGTTGACCAAACGTCAGTTTCACATGTTTTGGGTTACGAATAGTTGTAGCGGAATTCGGGTCACCTGATAGTTATGAGTGAATCTTTCATACACAACATTCAGGGCATAGCTCGTTACCGCCATAATCCTGACGCCCGGTCGCCTCAGGCATCGGTCGCTCAGAACAACAGCTGACCCCACCATTCATTCCAGATACTTCGCCGCTCAATTTGTCTTTGGATGAAATTCGACTCACCTGACCCGATCGGGTCGCCGGGAGGGGGAGAGATTCCAGGATACTTCTCTGTAGGCTCGTAATCTCTAAACAGGAAACGATCAATTTGATCGAAAACCGCATACCGATGTGACTTCGTTTCCTGATCGCGCGAGGCCCCGGGATTGTCTTCGATCCAAATATGTATTTCGCGGAGATGTTGATTGACTCGCGCTCGGACGGCAGGAGAGGTACTCGAATTCGATGCTGCTTCCAGCAGGACGTCTGTCCAGACCTGCTGGACAAGCCTTTGAAGTTCGGCGTAGTACGGGTCGTTAGGGATGTCGGATTCCCAAACTTGCTGAGAAACCGTGACCAGTACCTCGCTCAGATTGGGAAGACCTCCATTGAAGTCATTCTGATTGACAAGGCGAGCCGTACGCTGTGGATTCACAATCAGTCCGAGGACCTGACTGGCCAAAACTTCCGCCGGCGCATAGGGATCGAATATCACCCCGGTGTATCCGCCAAAAAGTTCTCGATGTGGTCCGTACCCGGGAGGGCGGGGAGGAATCATTGTCCGAACCTGCGAAGGTAGCGCAAGAGCAGCAGGGCTCAGTGTTTCCAACAATGCATCGAGCGCTTGTCTCTGCTGGCGTGCTCCCACGGGTTCCGGCATGGGCTGTCCGTCACCGCGCAGGTTGTACGTATAATAGACTCCACCGATCATTTTAACCGTAGCGTTGATCTGATAGCGATGATGCAAATACAATGGGACCAGCACCTCCTCCAACATGGCCATGGGCTGCCCCCGTTGGATATTTGCTGCTCCAAAGTCGTCCAGGGCAGCAGCGCGAACCCTCATTTCCGTCTTCAAGGACGAAATCACGTTCTCACCGTTATCCCACAAATTGGCTCTGGGATTGGCTGCACCCGCCGGACGGGCGTCGGTATCCGTGATGAAGTAGATTCCCTCTTCCGTGTACGCCTCGATGATGGTCGCCAACGCCAGGTTTTCATCTGTCCCGTCGGGGAAATCACTGTATCCATAGCGAATAGTGTACTCGTCCCACTTCCCGATTCCCTCGTCATACGCTTCCGTCAAGACGACACGTCCATTTCGATTCAGCGTTGCAAGCGGCGCCGGGTAGTCCATTACTGAAGCTCGATCGTTCACAGATGCGGCGAAATTGTGCTGGAGACCGAGCGTGTGACCCACCTCGTGGGCCGATAGCTGTCGAATTCGGGCGAGGGCCATTTCGAGCATGGGGTCCTGGTCTGCAGCGTTCGTGCGAAGGGGTCTGTACGGGGCAAGTAGCCCCTCCGCCAGGAGGTAATTCTGGCGAACCCGTAGAGAACCGAGACTCACATTTCCCTTTATGATTTCACCGGTTCTGGGATCGGATACGGATGAGCCATAACTCCATCCCCTCGTGGATCGATGTACCCAGTTAATCATGTTATAGCGAACATCCATGGGGTCGGCGTCCTCGGGAAGCATCTCGACGCGAAACGCATCGATGTACCCGGCGGCTTCAAAGGCTTCATTCCACCAGCGGGCGCCTTCAAGAAGTGCGCTTCGAACCGGTTCCGGCGTACCCGGGTCGAGGTAATACATAATCGGTTCGACTGCTGCGCTCATCACAGAGTCCGGATTCACTTTCTGAAGTCTATGACGCCGAATGAACCGCTTACGGATATCCGTGCCGATGGGGGTAGCGTAATCGGCATAGGAAAACGTATTGAAACCGGAGCGTGGATCGGCTTTCCGTGGCGTGTAGCCAGGAGGAGGAAGTTTTATGAATGAGTGCCGAACCCGCAGCGTTACGGAGCGAGAGTCTGCCGCAACCGTCCCAACCAGTCGACCTGGATCGTCGCTCGTAAAAGTTAACCGGGCCTCCATTTCCGTATTTTTCGGGAAAGACTTGATCATTTTCGGATATGGAGCGCTTCGGCTAGTGTCGAGACTATAAGTACCCTGATTTCTTTCCTTCAACCGACTGGCTACCCCCTGTGCATCCCTGACAATAAATTCCGTCGCGTCAATGAGGACGGTTCCGCCCGATTCCGCCTCGACTTGGAATCCCCAGAGAATGCTCGGGGCAAAGGCATCCTCGACTGCTTTTCTCTCAGCCGCATTGTCGGACAGCGCGCGATAATTCATGTTCGGAGCCACGAGCAGCACCTTGGGGCCGACTCGCTCAAACCGAACGATCCGGGTTCCTCCAAGCTGGTTCCGATCGAGGCCGATGTCGTTGGATCCAAGGCCAGCCGGCTGCGAGTTGACATATAGAAAATCCTCGTCGAATCGACTGACTTTGAGCCACACCTTCCCCTTATTTTCATCCCAATACACATCGAAATAGCCCTCCTGGCCGTCCATATCGCTCGTTTTGTCTGCGATGGACGGTAAATCCTGAGCGGTTGCGAATCTGGCGGTGTCAATCAGATTCAGGCTGAAAACGAGTAGAAAAAGTAGCGTTGTGCGTTTCATGACATCTGGTGGTCAAATAAATAGGGGAGGCTCGAAAATACGAAGAGTGCTACTGAATGGGAGTTGTTCCGGAGATTAACGATGCGCCTTCATGCTCAAGCGCGGGATGACTCAGGTCTCAAATCGCTCTGATTCCTTTTTCCACTATTCAAAATTCCCCGTTTCTTTGCGATCCGGAGGGTCACCGCGCCGTAGTAAGCGCGGCATTGAGGGTGTTCCTGCCCTATTTTCGCAGTCCTGTCTTCGGGCAGGTTAGATGCCTGGGAGAAGGCTCGTGATCGAGGCCCTCGTATCTCAGAATCGTATCTCAGAATCGTATCTCAGGATTTCCAGCAACCATAGTGACATTTTACGATGGAAGTAAAGACGGCGACTGGCGAAATTGTTCAAATCGTTGGGCCGGTTATTGATGCGCAGTTTCCCGCTGATGCAGTACCGGATATCCTTCACGCTCTCGAAATCAAACGCGACGATGGGAGCCGTCTCGTTCTTGAAGTCCAGCAACACCTCGGTGAGAATCGCGTCCGGACGATCGCAATGGACTCGACAGATGGCCTGGAACGTGGGACTGAGGTCGTGAATACGGGACAGGCGATATCGATGCCGTATGGAGAGGAAATTCGTGGCCGTCTATTCAATGTTATTGGTGAAGCGATCGACGGCTTACCGCCGCCGAAAATAGAGGGTCGGCGTCCGATCCACGCGGCGCCACCCCCGTTTGAAGAGCTGGCGACGTACACTGAAATGCTCGAGACGGGTATCAAGGTCGTTGACCTTTTGGAGCCCTACGCGCGCGGCGGAAAAATCGGACTGTTTGGCGGTGCCGGGGTCGGGAAGACGGTTCTCATCATGGAACTGATCAACAATATTGCCAAAGAGCACGAGGGTCTTTCCGTTTTTGCCGGAGTAGGTGAGCGGACGCGTGAAGGGAATGACTTGCTCCGCGAAATGCTCGAAAGCGGCGTCGTGGACTATGGAAAAGAGTTTCTCAAGTCCATGGAGAAAGGCGACTGGGATCTTTCCAAGGTGGACTACGAGGCGCTTAGAAAATCAAATATCGCCTTGGTATTCGGGCAGATGAACGAGCCCCCTGGAGCGCGAGCGCGTGTCGCTCTCTCCGGGCTAGCTGTAGCGGAGTACTTCCGGGATCTCGGCGGAAAAGACGTTCTACTTTTCATAGACAACATTTTCAGGTTTACCCAGGCCGGCTCAGAGGTTTCGGCCCTTCTCGGGCGTATGCCGAGTGCCGTGGGTTATCAGCCCACGCTGGCCACGGAGATGGGTGAACTTCAGGAGCGCATTACGTCTACGAAGAAGGGCTCAATTACGTCGGTTCAGGCGATTTACGTGCCCGCTGACGACCTCACGGACCCGGCTCCGGCCACTACGTTTGCCCACCTTGACGCAACCACGGTGCTTTCCCGACAGATTTCTTCCCTGGGAATCTATCCTGCGATTGACCCACTGGATTCGACCAGCCGCATCCTGGATCCGCTCGTGGTTGGTAACGAGCATTACGGTGTAGCCAAGCAGATCAAACAGCTTCTTCAGCGGTACCGCGAACTTCAGGATATCATCGCCATCCTCGGACTTGACGAACTGAGTGACGACGACAAATTGGTAGTTGGCCGGGCTCGTCGCGCACAACGCTACATGAGTCAGCCTTTCTTTGTCGCCGAGCAGTTCACCGGAACGCCAGGCAAGTATGTGAAAATCGACGACACCATTCGCGGCTTCAAGATGATCCTGGAGGGCGACTTGGATCACCTTCCAGAACAGGCCTTTGCTTATAAGGGCGCCATCGAGGAAGTCATTGAGGATGGCGAACGTCTCCTCAAGGAAGAGGATTAATTGGATTCGCAGATGGAGAACCTTTTCGTAGAAATTGTTTCACCGTCCGGCCGGGTATTTCGGGGAGAAGCCACCGGAGTTAAGGCGCCGGGAGTGAAGGGTTCTTTTGAAGTGCTCCGAAACCACGCACCCATGATTTCGGCATTTGAAGTCGGACTGATTCGGGTGACGGTGTCGACTGGCGAGCAAATCACGTTTGCGACGTCGGGTGGATTTCTGGAGGTAATAAATAATTCAGTGTCGATTCTTGCTGAAACCGCCGAAATCGGTTCTGAAATAGATATCGAGAGGGCTCAGGCCGCTGAGGAACAAGCGGTAACGCGCCTTGCCGAGATCACGGACAGCGAAGAACGGAAGCGGTATGAAGCCGCGTTAATTCGAGCTCGAAATCGAGTTCGGATCGCGATGGGAGAGGTCGGAACCGCGAAAAAGCACTAGTCAACGACGCCTTATTTTCGAATAGCCTGCACGTTTTCAGCGTGTGTGCATTCTTATAATGGGCAAGTGTCCGTGTTAACACGCTTCCCAAAATGAATACAGAATCCATCGGTACGCCCTGTTTGCTGATCGACAAAGATCGGCTTTCGACGAACCTGGCGAATATGCAGCGGAAAGCTGATGCGGCTGGTGCCCGGCTTCGCCCGCACACAAAAACACATAAATCCATCGATCTCGCGCGAAAGCAACTGAATCTGGGCGCATCAGGCATTGCCGTGGCAAAAGTAGGCGAAGCAGAAATATTTGTTGCCGCAGGGATTACAGACATTCGCCTCGCCTACGTAACGGTCGGGGAGGACAAATACTCGCGTATCGCCGATCTCATGGAGGGGGCGCGGATTTCGTTCTGTGTAGACACCATCGAGGGAGCAACCGGAGCCTCGGCGTTTTTTTCAGCACGGGACTTGACGATGGAGGTCCTGGTTGAAGTCGACGTGGGATACGGAAGATGTGGCGTCAAATGGGATAGCACCGAAGGCACCCGGTTCTTCAAATCCGTTTCGAAACTCCCGGGTCTGAAGATCATCGGAATCTTGACGCACGCCGGGCACTCTTACGACGGCCCTCGGAAGGAGAATGAGTCGAAAGAGGAGGCACTCATTCGCGTATCCAATGAGGAGCGGGATCGAATGCTGGCATTCGCTTCTTCGCTCTTGGAGGCCGGCCTGATCAAACCCGATAACGGATTCGAAATCAGCATCGGTTCGACGCCATCGTTGAAGCACTTTGAGAACCGCGAGGAGAACGGTTTCAAGATTACTGAAATTCGGCCGGGTAATTACGTTTTCCATGATCGAATCCAGGTTGGACTGGGCGTAGCAACGTGGCAGGAGTGCGCACTGACCGTTCTCACGACCGTGATAAGTAAACACAGGGATGCAGACGGGAGCGAAAGGCTGTTCCTGGATGCGGGAAGGAAGGTTTTCACAGCAGATCTTTCCGACATGATGGATGGTTACGGGTCAATTCTTTACAATGCCCGAACCATGGAGCCTCTTCCGCACGCACGCTTCACGGGACTCTCGGAAGAACACGGTTGGGTTCAAGTCCACGGTGGAGCTACCCTCAGCGTCGGGGACCGCGTGCGCGTCGTCCCGAACCACGCCTGCGTCGTCGTCAATACCCAGCGGAACTTGTATGTCGTGGACGAGGGCGAGATCGTAAACACCTGGACCGTTGACGCGCAGAGCCAGGTGGTGTAGGAGCCAGTGTAGGAGTCCGGACTAGACGGAAAATTCTTTGACTGTCAGCGACTCCACGAAAAAGATTTCGCACGCACCACTGCCTCTGTCCGTGCGCTTGAGAGAACTCTTCCATAGCCAGCCGTCGTCAGCCTGAACGTTTACGAGTTTCCCGGTCATCTGGATGATTTCTCCTTTCTTGAGCCGCATGAGTCTTTTTTTAAGTTCGTCGGTCGCGGGAATGATGTGCATGTTGGCGCTGTGATTGGACACCTCTCTTGACGGAATGGGAAGTTTGCGGGCCCGCCAGTTGTACCACCGACCGGACTGCGATATGGAAAAAGACTCGACAATAGTCTCGTCTGACATTCGACCCCAGCCGAGTGCCAGATCAATGGGCGAGAGATCCGACTCACGGCCATACCCGTATTTCTTTTTCGAGAGAATGCGCGCGGTCAGGCTGAAGTCAGCCAGAGGAATGATCCGGTATTCGCCAAACGGAAAGCTCGCCGCCGTTTTGATATCGACCTGTACCGGGTCATCGGGGGCCAAAACGCCCGGGCCGTGTTTGACCTCCTTTTCGAACGTCAATACAAACCCGAAAGCGAAAACGGCTACAATGAGGAGTCCCTTTTTCATACCGAAACACCTGGTGAGGAGGGCCTATCGCGCTAGTTTCGGCCGATTCCGCTGGCTTTTAAAGCCACCTGAATTTCGGAAGCCTCAGTTCTTCAAGTCAGACTGCTGCTGAGCATACAGTCCTGCTCCAATCGCCGTACCGACTCCGACTCCGATGGCGATGCCCATACCAATATTATCCAGAGCAACACCAATCGCAGTTCCGACACCAGCTCCGAGTGCGATGGCGACTCCCATCGGATCGGGTTTGAGTTTTTTCGACGTGTTTTCGGTCTGGGTTTCCGACGATTCCATGACTACCCGGTTTACCGATACATTTTACTCGTCGTGGAACAATGGGTGTGTACTTCCAGAGTTCTGCAAGCCTCTCTTCACCCCGAAGTGCTTGTACGCCCGTTCCGTAGCCATCCTCCCTCGCGGCGTCCGTTCGATAAAGCCTTCCTGGATCAAGTACGGCTCATACACTTCTTCAATGGTTTCGGCTTCCTCTCCCACCGACACGGCGAGATTGGTCAAACCCGTCGGGCCTCCAGAAAATTTCTCAATCAGTGTCACCAGAATCCGTGAATCCATATCGTCGAGACCTTCCTTGTCGACATTCAGGGCATTCAGAGCAAAATCGGCCAGTTCCCGCGTAATCCGACCATCGCCTTCAACTTCAGCATAGTCGCGGGCTCTGCGAAGAAGTCGGTTGGCAACTCTAGGTGTACCGCGGCTTCGTTTTGCCAATTCAACAGCCCCTTCATCCGATATTTCAACCCCAAGAATCGATGATGACCGTTTCACAATCTTGGTAAGCATGGGCGATGTGTAATAATCGTATCGGAAATCGATTCCGAATCGAGCCCGGAGCGGAGCCGTGAGGAGGCCTTTTCGAGTCGTAGCGCCGACGAGGGTAAACGGAGGCAGTGTAATTTTTACACTTCGGGCGCTGGGGCCGGAATCAATCAGGATGTCGATCTGATAATCTTCCATAGCCGCGTACAGGTACTCCTCGACAACCGGAGATAGTCTGTGTATCTCATCGATAAAAAGAATGTCGCCCTCGCTCAGATTGGTGAGTAACCCGGCGATATTCGCAGGCTTATCCAGAACCGGCCCGGATGTGGTTTTAATCTGCGCACCCATTTCGTGCGCGAGAATATATGCGAGCGTCGTCTTTCCGAGGCCAGGTGGACCCGAAAGGAGAACGTGATCGAGACACTCCTCCCGGTTTTTGGCTGCCGACATAAAAATTCGGAGATTGTCCTTGATCCGCTGCTGACCCACGAACTCATCGAGAGCTTTCGGTCGAAGTGCTCTCTCGACGTCCTCGTCTCCTTGAATCGGTACGGGGTTTAGTGCGTCGGTTGGTGCGGCCATAAAATCTTAACGGGCAGGGTGTAGATGAAGTGATCCAGAGTGGGAAATGTCCGTAATTATTCGCGGTGATCTAACCCGATCCTTTGGGGCGAAAGTTGACATCAATCAGCGCGTGTTCTAGACTAAGACATCGTGTTTGTACTCGACAACATACTGATTTCTGATGACCTCGTTGACGCCCCTTTCACCTGTAATTTGGGTGCGTGTCATGGCGCATGTTGCGTACACGGTGACTCGGGGGCACCTCTAGAGGAAGGCGAGATACCTGACCTTGAAGCCGTTCTCCCGGTCGTTGAACATCGCCTTCGACCGGAGGCCCGGGAGATCATTCGTGAGAAAGGCGTCTGGGAAGAATCCTCACCAGGACAGTTTGCTGTGACTTGTGTGGGCGTCTCGGAGTGCGTATTTGTCACCTACGAAGGTCCGGACGCAAAATGCTCTATTGAAAAAGCCTTTGAAGAAGGGAAAACCCCATTTCGAAAACCTATATCGTGTCATTTGTATCCGATACGTATCGAGCAACTTGGCGAGTTTGATGGGCTCAACTATGAACAGATGGACATGTGCCGATCGGGCGTGCATTGTGGCACACGTAACAATCTTCAACTTTCCGACTTTTTAGCGGGACCCTTGACGCGAAAATATGGTCATAAATGGGTGAAAAGCCTTAAAGAAACCATCGAATACCGCCGATCTGTTTTCTCAGAGAGCCTCTAATTAATCATCGTCATGCTGAACCTACAGCAAAAACAGTCGCTGCAGCAAAAGCTGTCTCCGCAACAGATTCAGTATATCAAGTTGCTACAGTTGCCGACACTCGCCCTGGAGCAACGAATCAAGGCTGAGTTGGAAATCAATCCCTTGCTCGAAGAGGGAGAAGAGGAAGCGGAAGCTGAAGCTACACCAAACGACGAAGCTGAGGTGACCAAGGAGCAGGAAAAGGAAGACTCTGATTCAACAGTAGAGGAATACCAGTGGGAGGAGCTTCTCGACAACAGCGATGATCTGTACGGATATAAGGCCAAGGTCGATCGAAGCAATGAGGAAGATCGCCGTGAAATTCCCATGCCGGCTCGTGAATCTATTCTCGAGAACCTGAATACTCAGCTGGCATTTTTGGAGCTCAACGAAAGCGAGCAACTGGTTTCAGATCAGATTCTCGGATCTGTAGACGAGGATGGCTATTTGCGAAGACCACTCGAGTCGATCATCGACGATATTGCGTTCAATCACGGGATCTTATTGGAAGAATCGGATATCGAGCAGATGCTCGACCGCATTCAGCGTCTTGATCCGATCGGGATCGCATCTCGCGATCTACGCGAATGTCTCCTGGTTCAGCTTGCCGCCACGCCCGAAGAAACTCAAGGCCGCGATGTGGCCATTGAGATGCTTGAGCGAGCCTACAAAGAGTTCACGATGAAGCACTACGACGCTATCATGCGCCGTCTTCGGATCGAAGGAGAACAACTCAAAGAAGCGTATGACCTGGTGCAGCGTCTCGATCCAAAACCCGGGGAAGGATTTTTCTCGACGGCCCAAAACTACATTACGCCTGATTTTACAGTCCAGTACCAGGAGGACGACGGATTTATCATCTCGCTGAACAACGCCAACGCCCCACAGCTTCGCGTTTCCAGATCGTACCGGCAGATGCTTGAACAACTGCTCGCCGAGAAAAAGAGCAGCAAAGAATCTTACGACACCGAAACCAAGCAATTCCTAAAATCCAAGTTTGAAGCGGCCCGTTGGTTCATCAATTCGATCAACCAGCGGCGACAGACCATGGTGAGGGTGATGGACGCCATCGTTCAACAACAGGAAAATTTCTTCAAGCTCGGGGAAGGTCATCTAAAGCCTATGATTCTGAAAGATGTCGCCGAGTTGATTGAGATGGATATCTCCACGATCAGTCGCGTCGTCAATGGCAAGTATGTGCAGACCGATTTTGGCGTGTACGAATTGAAGTACTTCTTTTCTGAAGGATTGTCGACTGATAGCGGCGAAGACATCTCCAATAAGGAGGTGAAAGCCATCATCGACGGTATTATTACCGAAGAAGACAAGAAAAAGCCGCTTTCCGATCAACGGATAGCGACCCTATTGACGGATAAGGGGTTCAAGATTGCCAGACGCACGGTGACGAAGTACAGGGAGCAGCTTGGAATTCCTGTTGCGCGACTCAGGAAGGAGATTTTGATCTCCTGACGTGCAACGAGCCCATTACCGTTTACGAGGACCTATGTCAAGTTTTGAATCTCATTTCGATCGGTTTCGCAGAAATACGGTTGGATACGACCATTCTTTTGAAACTCCATATGGGACGAAGCGCCTCGTTTATACCGATTGGATAGCTAGCGGACGTCTGTATCGACCCATCGAAGAGCAGATTACCAATGTCCTGGGTCCGTTCGTGGGCAACACGCACTCCGAATCCAGCGTGACTGGATCGTCAATGACACGTGCCTACCACGAGGCCCGAAACGTGATCAAGCGGCATGTCGGTGCCGGACCGAATGATGCGATTATCGCTGCCGACAGCGGAATGACCGGCGTGGTCAATAAGCTGCAGAGGATACTGGGAATGCGCATTCCGGAACGGCTTTTGGAGTACGTGCATATCCCGGAAGAGAAACGCCCAGTAGTGTTTATCACACACATGGAGCATCACTCGAACCAGACATCCTGGGAAGAAACGATCGCTGACGTAGTCTGGATTCCCCCGGATGATTCGGGGCTTTGTCGTCCCGATCATCTTGCTGAAGTCGTCGAAGCGTACAAAGATCGACCGCTGATCGGTTCGTTCACAGCGTGCTCAAACGTGACGGGGGTTAGGACGCCCTACCATGAATTGGCCCGCGTCATGCACGAGAACGGCGGCCTCTGCTTCGTGGACTTTGCTGCTTCCGCTCCATATGAGTCCATGAACATGCATCCAGAGGATCCGGCGGAGAAACTGGATGCCATCTTCTTTTCACCGCACAAGTTTTTGGGCGGACCCGGATCGGCGGGAGTGATGGTGTTTGACCGGATGTTGGATCATAATGTCGTTCCTGATCATCCCGGGGGAGGAACGGTGGACTGGACGAATCCGTGGGGTGAACACCGATTCCGGTCTGATCTTGAGGATCGAGAGGACGGGGGTACGCCCCCGTTTCTTCAAACCATCCGGGCGGCGTTGGCCATTCGATTGAAAGAGGAGATGGGTACGGAAAACATAATGGCTCGGGAGGAAGAGTTGCTCGCCAGGGCTTTTCCGCGGCTGCGGGCGGTTCGCGGTCTTCATATCCTCGCCGACCACCTGGAAGAGCGCCTTGGGGTCATCTCCTTCTACGTGGACGACGTGCACTACAACCTGCTTGTCAAGTTGTTGAACGATCGATTTGGTATACAAATGAGAGGTGGATGCTCTTGTGCCGGAACGTACGGTCACTATTTGCTGCACGTTGATCAGGCGCATTCCAGATCGATCACCGATCAAATCGATCTTGGTGACCTCTCGATGAAACCGGGATGGGTTCGATTTTCGATCCATCCGACCACCACCGATTCCGAGCTGGATTATGTTCTGAACGCTGTGGAAGAGACTGTTTCTCAGGTGGAGGAATGGGCGAAAGACTACGATTATGATTCGCACATCAATGAATTTGTGCACAAGGCAGACGTAGATCCTCTGAACGAGACCATTAAAGGGTGGTTTGAGCTGATGTCGGATCCCGTTTCGTCCACTCAGGGCTGAAATGGGCGCAGCTCGTCCTTAATTTTGGGCGAATCAAGGCGGTATTCGCCTCCGAAACCGAACATTTTCTCCGGTTGGGGGGAAAAATCTGCCCCTTTCTTTCCTCTAATTTCGTTTTTCCGTATAGCGAAATCGAATCAGGTGGCAGAGTCGATTTAGTATCCTAAATTCGTTATTTATAAATACTTGAGTAGTAGTCCATGGTCTCCGCAATTCGCCCGTTTCGACGTGAAAAGGCGAAAATCTGCTTGTTTGGAGATTCTTAGGAAAGTGGTTATGGAATGATGCTTCAGCGTGTCTACTGAAAACAGGCCTGGAATTTGTAATCCCATCTCTCAGAAGCCATGAATTCCAAAGGCCAAACCACAACCAACTCGTACAAGCTCAGCCATGCAGACATTGAACTCACAACAAGTCGGATCTTCCTTCACAAATCTTCTTCTCCGCTACATGGATGGCCAGATCGCCGATCGATCTTGGGACAAGATTATGAAAACCGTCGATCAAGCAGGTCTCACAAAGACTGAAAGAATGGCATTTGCCCGCTTCATGAATGAAGTGATCGAAGACGCATCCAGTGTTGCCCTCCACGTCCCCAGACCCGCTGAGATGGAAGAACTTCTCTCTGAGATTCGAAATCCAAGAAACTAATCGTCGAAAAAATCGAAGCTACCTCCTCCAGCTTGATTGGCAAGGGGTTCTGGTGGGTTCCCCAGGCCATGATTTTCGACACGAAGCCGAGTGCGTTTTCGCGCGCTCGGCTTTTCTTAGACCACTAGTTTTCCTCGGCCAAACGGGGTTCGGCTTCAACTCGGGCGATGGCCGGAAGCTCGGCCGTCAGGGCCGAGTCGTAAAGGTCTATTTCGCTCCCGAACCAGCCGACAGTTACTCCGGCTCGGCCAAAAAGGAACAGCTGCTGTACGGCAAATACCGCCCAGAGCCCTCCGGGGCGAACGTCGATTATCGTAGGGATTGCAAGCAGTAGGAGTGCGATGACAAACCAAACCACGTAGAGTCCGACCGATTTAAAATGACGGAACGGCCATGAAAAGCCCTTCAGAATCGATTCAAGGACTTTCTTTTTCCCGATGACCAATTCCATTCGTGCATAGTCGTGCATCAGGTCCAGCAGAGCCAATCCTGCAACGAGAGACACGGGAAGGAACACAAGATTTATCCAGTACGCACCGACCTCGCCCGGCCAGACGGCGGACAGGATGAAAAACGAAACGACAATTCCAATAAATAGGGCAGCAATCGGTACCAAAAAAGTCACTGCTAGCAGGATCGCACGTCCGGCATACTCACCGATGCCTTGCCAGAAGGATCGAAGACCCTGTGTATGAAGGGTGCAGATAACCCCGACGGAGGCAACGGCTTTCCAGAGCAGAATGAGCGGGAAAATCCAAAAAAGTTGAAACAGCAGGCCCGTGAGGACTGGACGGGTATCCTCCATGACGTCTACCCACAGAACAATATCGAACTGAGTGGCCAGATCAGAAGAATAACCAGTCGTGGCAGTTGCCGAATTCAAAGCGAGATAGATCGGTACAGTCACAAGGAGACCAATGACAAGATTTACCCCATAGAGAAGGCCAGCCAGGGCGGGTCTTCGTACCGCGGTTGAAATGCCCCGTCGAAAATAACCGTATGACATGCTGGCTCGTTCGAACGATTAAAAAATGCCCGAAAAAACAATCAGTAACTGCTGGATGAACGACGTAAGTCGTAGCTGTGCCGTACGAGCGAGCGAATTGTCCGCATCAACGCGCAGTATCTGTCGATTGTTGAGCCGGTTTGTATCGAGCAACACCTGATTTTCCGGATCGATAAAGGCTTCGACAAGCCGTTCCTCGTTCTGAAACACCATTTCCGTCCAGGAATCTTCACCCGACCAGTGCCGGATTTCTTCCGATCCATCACGAAATGTGGCCCGAAGGGTTTGTGGAAAGACACCATCGCCAGTGCGTACAATGATCACCCTACTCTCGTACGTGACGGAATCGTTCTCATCGGCAGTGCCGATGCGGCGATTGGAAAGCGAGTGAATTTTGTAGTCGAACGTGGCCGTGCCGTACACAAATTGATCAAAGAACCAGTCCAGGTCCTTGCCTGATACGGACTCCGCAACGTCCTGTAGGTCGCGCGTCGTGGGATGTCGAAAACGCCATGTGTCGTAGTAGGTCCTCAGGAACTCGCGCATGGTTTCCCATCCCAGATACCTTTCGAGCGTGTGCAATACCGTGGCTGGCTTCATGTACGAGGCCTTACTGTAGTCGCCGAATTGGTATTCCCAAGAGTTGGTGAACAGGGCTCCGCGCGAGGGATTGTTCTTCGTATACGCGATCCGCTGCGCATCTGTATCCGTGAACTGAAGTCCGGCGAAATCGATCACGGATCCAGGCCCGTATTCGGCATCGACGAGCCTTGTTTCGATATACGAATTCACACCTTCATCCAACCAGGCTTCTTCAAACTCATTGCTCGCCAGGAGGCCATAGAAATATTGATGGCCGAATTCGTGAATGGTCACTAGCTCGAGGGCTCGGACCCATTCCGGAAGCCTGTAAACCGTTCCACCCGTAATCAACGTGGGGTATTCCATGCCGTTGGCCCCACCAATTCCGTCCACAAGGGTCAGTGTTGTGTACGGATACTCGCCTACCCAGTCTGCGTAGTATTTGAATGCCACTTTGGCGGCGTCAAAATAGCGCTGAGCCTGGGCCTCGTGAGCCGGCTGCAGGAGCAATCGGATGGCGACGTGCTCCCATTGATCCGTATAAACCAGAAAATCGGGGCTGGCGGTCCAGGCAAAGTCATGGACGTCATCTGCGATATAACGAACGGTTCTGATTCCGTCCGTAATCTCTTCGCTCTCAAGAAATCCAGTTGCACCCAGCGCATAGGTCTCAGGAACGCTGATGGTGACATCGTACGTCCCAAAGTCCGCATAGAATTCAGAGTTCTTGTGAAACTGATGGGCATTCCAAGCGCCTCGTGGGGCATCTTCCGGGACAAATCGCTGCCCGGGAATTTCGTAGACGGCGATCTTCGGAAACCACTGGGCTACCATGAAGAATGGATTACCGGATTCGCCCGTTTTCCAACCGGTACGCGAAAAGATTTCCGGAAGCCTGGATTCAAAGTCGATATCCAACGTAATCGATTCACCTGGCTGTACGGAATACGGGAGCGATACGGCCACTACCGTTTGGTCGAGTTCATTCTCGTCGTCTGGATGAATGAACCGGATTCGGTCCAACAGGTCTGACCCCGGATCAGGGGCCAAAGAAGGTGAAACGTCCGTTGCAGGATCGGTTGCGATTCTCATTCGGGTGATGTCGATACCGCCCCAGGGATCTTGATCTCCAGCCGTAAATCCCCGGTGAATGCCACCACTTTCTTTCATGAACGTTGAGTTCTCGTCCTTGAAAGCGTTTAGATAAAGGTGAAATTGCAATTCGTCGACCGGGACACGGTCTGGATTTCGCCAGGTGAGTCGCTGGGTGGCTGAAACCGATTTTGAATCCGGATCAAGCGCAACGACCATTGTGTACGCGACAAGGCGGTCGCTGAGTGGCTCTTCCGAAAGGGTTGCCTGACGGGCATACGCTCCCTGGAAGCAGGAGGCGACCGCGAGAATCAGAATGGTTATCTTGAGCATGGCAAATGCGCGTGTGTTCGCTCGTCATTAGGCGGTCGCAAGTTACGTCTAAGATCAACCCCTACCATTCACCAAATTGGATGATATTGAATTAACGGAATTCAGTAACCTCTAGAATGCCAGGACAAAAATTTATAGAGATTTGTGAGGTTGGTCCTCGCGACGGTTTTCAGTTTGAAAACACGCCTATCCCGACACCAACAAAGCTCGAAATCATTCGTGGACTGGTTGCCGCCGGTATACCGCGGATCCAGGTAACGTCGTTTGTTCATCCGGCTAAAGTACCCCAGATGGCCGATGCAGAAGACGTGATTGCAGCCCTGACACCCTCCGAGAGTGTCATTTTCTCGGGACTCTGTCTGAACATGAAAGGCCTACATAGAGCCGCAGAAACGGGCCTCAAAGACCTTGATCTATCCATCGCAACCAACGAATCGCATGGTTTGGACAACGTCGACATGACGGTAGAGCAGGGTGTTCTTGAAGCGGTGGAAATGGTAACTGAAGCGCATCGACTGGGGCTTCGCGTTCAACTCGGGTTGCAGACCGTTTTTGGATACGGTTACCCGGGGGATACGAGCCTTGACGAGGTTACACTCATCGCTGAAAAATTTTCCGAGATGAACGTTGATTCCATCTCGCTCGCCGACACGACGGGAATGGCGAATCCGAGGATGATACGCGAGCACGTGTCTGCCGTCAGAAAGGTCATAGGCGAAACGCCTCTGGTCCTCCATCTTCACGACACGCGAGGCCTCGGGCTGGCAAACGTGTTCGCAGCCTGGGAAGCGGGTGTCAGTCGATTTGATACCTCGCTCGGCGGCCTTGGTGGTTGTCCATTCATCAAAGGAGCGACGGGCAACGTGGCTACCGAGGATGTCGTGTATCTTTTCGACGAAATGGGCCTGGAGACCGGAATCGAAATTCCGCTCGTCGCCGAATGCTCTCGGAAAATATCGGATCGTCTCGGACGCGATCTAGCCGGGAAGATGTATCGACTGGTTTGATACTCTCGAACCGATTCAAGTCCTTGAGGTCCGGCAGGCCTCGAATATTGTACAACTAAAACTGTGAGGATTTCTGTTGCTGATGATTATTAGAAGTTTATTTCGGTTATAATGCGAATGCAGAATCCTGCGAACAATTAATTATCAGCGTAAAGAGGAAAGAATGGCTAAAGGAACAGTTAAATGGTTTAATGCAGATAAAGGATTTGGCTTTATTGTGCCGGAGGATGGAGGGAAAGACCTCTTCGTGCACCATTCAGAAGTAAAAACTGGTGGCGGATTTGCAACTCTCGATGACGGTCAGGCTGTAGAGTATGAAATAGGCCAAGGCCAGAAGGGGCCCTGCGCAAACAACGTCGTGCCGGTCTGATTTCACAGGTTTACGCGCTGTAGACGCAGCACATAGCAATCGAATTCTGCTGACGCGACGTCCACAGCGTGTCTCGGTAAAAGCTCACCGTCCGCCACGACGGCGTTGTTTGACTGGTCGCCAGAGTGATCAGTCGTTTACCATCTGTGCGCCTTGCATTGAGTTTGTAATCTCCGGTACCGACCTTGTTCGCGAGCGGTGCCGAGAAGCCCACCAGATTATCTGTGAAAACTGAAATGTAATATTGACAGGGCGTCAATCGAACACTCACTGTCGTTTTCAGACAGTAAACCTTCTAAACGACAGTGAAAAATATCCCCGCCGACTAACCATGAGTTGAGGTTCGACATGAAACGAATGAATTGGATCGTCTTATTACCGCTGGGTCTTCTCTTAACAGCATGTCAGACATCGCCAGAATCGGATGCGATCTCAACGGAAGCCGATGTGGAATCCCTGACAGAGCTGATTAGTCAGTATGACGCAGTTGTCAATGCTCGCGATGTAGAAGCCTTTCTAGCCTTCTACACTGATAATGCTGTACGGATGATACCTAACGAACCAGTTTTTATAGGGAAGGCTTCCTTCGAGTCACGTGCCATCGAGGGTTTTTCAAATACTGAAGAGGACCTGCGCAGCACGATCGAAGAAATTCATGTCTCGGGTGACTGGGCCTCGATGCGCTTAAGTTATACGGATACGTATACTCCAAGTGGCGCTGACTCTCCGATTGATGAAATTGGCAAATGGTTGATACTCTTCGAGAGACAAGAAGATGGCTCTTGGAAAATGGCCACCGAGATCTGGAACGTCGATACTCAGAGAAAGTAGCCGGTTACAAGGATAACCGAATTCCTGAGAGGCGCCCGGAACTAAACGGAAATCAACTGAACGCTGATGGTCGGCAAGACCTTATCCCCCTACCTGGGCCCCCTTAAATGCATTTGCCATAGGGGAGAAAAGGAAAGGGTAGAACATCGATAAACCGTAAATACTGTTCTACCAATGTTCTATCCCTGTGTATGTAAGTATCTGTGTATAATAGATATACAGGTACTGATTACGGGTCAGGAAGAACTTACGTAGGCCTCGATCGGTTGACACGAACAAACGAGGTTACGGTCTCCGGCCGCGTCATCGACTCTTCTGACAGCCGGCCAGAATTTGTGATCGCGCGTCCATGGTGCCGGAAATGCCGCCTGTTCTCTCGAGTAGACCTGTTCCCATTCGTTTGCCGTGACCATTCCGGCCGTATGAGGTGCATTCGACAGGAGGCTGTCTTTTCCGGCGACGAGGCCGACTTCGACCTCCTGAATTTCAGCGCGGATTGAAATCATCGCTTCGCAAAAGCGATCCAGTTCATCTTTTGATTCACTCTCGGTTGGCTCCACCATCATAGTGCCGACGACGGGCCACGACATGGTGGGCGCGTGAAATCCGTAATCCATGAGTCGTTTCGCAACGTCGACTTCAGTCAGGCTGGTCTCGCTTCTAAGGTGCCGAAGATCCAATATAAATTCGTGAGCGACACGACCCTTCGTTCCGGTGTACAGTACTTCGTAGTGCGCTGACAGCTTCTTGACCATATAGTTCGCATTCAGGATTGCAATTTCGGTGGATCGTCGAAGACCGGCTGCACCGAGCATGGCGATATACGCCCAGGAAATTGGAAGAACCCCTGCACTTCCGAACGGAGCCGACGCGACGGGTCCAATGGCGACGGGCGATTCGTTTACGCTCACCAACGGATGCCCCGGGAGATATGCCGCAAGGTGGTCTGCTACGCAGATGGGGCCCACCCCGGGTCCGCCCCCACCGTGCGGGATGGCAAATGTCTTATGGAGATTCAGGTGACATACATCCGCGCCCACATCGCCTGGTTGGCAGTATCCCATCTGGGCGTTCATGTTGGCGCCGTCCATATAGACCTGGCCGCCGTTCGCGTGGACCAGATTGCAGATCCCTCGGATTCCTTCTTCGAACACACCATGTGTGGAGGGGTATGTCACCATGATCGCCGCCAACCGGTCTGCATGATCGCCGACCTTGGTCTTCAGATCATTCAAATCAATGTTTCCCTGATCATCGCAGGCCACGACGACGACCTCCATTCCCGCCATGACGGCGCTTGCTGGATTTGTACCGTGAGCGGAGGAGGGAATCAGGCAGACTCTGCGATCGGAGTCTCCCCTGTCGCGGTAGTACGCGCGGATCATCAACAGTCCCGCATATTCTCCCGAAGCACCGCTGTTTGGCTGAAGAGACGTGGCAGCAAACCCTGTGATTTGAGCAAGCCAATCCTCAAGCTCCCCAATCATATTGCGGTATCCCGAGACTTGATCGACCGGGACGAATGGATGAATTTGACTGAAAGACGCCCATGATATCGGGATCAACTCTGCGGCAGCGTTTAATTTCATCGTACACGATCCGAGCGGAATCATGCTCGTCGTGAGCGACAAATCTCTGGAAGCGAGCCGATGCATGTAGCGAGTCAGCTTTACCTCGGAGTGGTGCTCGTGGAAAACCGGGTGGGTAAGGAAATCCGTTGTCCGACTTAACGTGTTATCCGATGGGCCCGTCTGATCGGATGTCGATTCCGTAGCGACGCGATCCGAATCGTCGTTCGACGTATTTTCCACGTTAAACACCTCAAGCAGGTCCGCGAGGTCTCCTTCAGTAACCGTCTGGTCAAGTGACAATCCAATTGAGCCGTCATCAAAATAGCGGAGATTGATTTCGCAGCCGAGCGCTCTTTTTCGGATGATAGATTGCGCTCTCTCGTCTGTCTCAAGACGGATCGTATCGAAATAGTCCGAATGCCGTATCGTGTAGCCCAACTCTGAAAGACGACCGGCAAGACGCCGGGTCAACAAATGAATTCGGTGGGCTATTTGCCGCAGGCCGTCTGGCCCATGGTATACCGCGTACATTCCAGCCATGATCGCGAGAAGGACCTGGGCCGTGCAGATGTTCGACGTCGCTTTGTCGCGTCGAATGTGCTGTTCGCGCGTCTGGAGGGCCATTCGCAACGCGGAATTTCCATCCGCATCACGAGTCACACCGATGATCCTGCCTGGTATCTGACGTTTGAACGGGTCCGTGCACGCGAAATACGCCGCGTGCGGACCGCCGAATCCCATGGGGACACCAAATCGCTGGGTAGATCCGATCGCCACATCTGCACCGAATTCTGCGGGAGGTCGAAGAAGGGTCAGACTCAACAAATCTGCGGCGACAACAACGTAAATACCAGCTGTGTGCGCCTCTTCACAGAGCACAGAGTAATCGCAAATTTTTCCATCCGACGCCGGATACTGGACGAGTATTCCGAAAACCGTGTCGTCGAGGACAAACTCCGTGTGGTCCTGAGCTACAATCTCAATGCCCATGGGTTCTGCCCGGGTACGAACGACTTCGATCGTCTGCGGATGAGTATCGGACGAAATGAGGAAACGATTCCCATGGTGACGCGACTTCCGTTTGAGCATCATCATTGCTTCCGCAGCTGCCGTGCCCTCGTCGAGGAGCGACGCATTGGCAATCTCAAGACCGGTTAGATCAACGATAACCGTCTGGAAGTTCAGAAGGGCTTCGAGCCGACCTTGAGAGATTTCTGCCTGATAGGGAGTGTACTGGGTATACCAAGATGGGTTTTCGAGGATACCTCTGCGGATCGCCGGAGGCGTGATCGTACCGTAATACCCCATTCCGATATAGGATCGAAAGATGCGATTGGCCTCGGCATGCGCTGCCAGTCGATCAAGCAATTCCATTTCCGTGAGGGCATCCGGTAGATCCAGTTGGCCAGACATCCGAATATTCGCAGGAATGGTTTCATCGATCAGTTCGTCAACCGTATTCAGTCCCAGGATTTTCAACATCTCTGAAATCTGAGAAGCGGACGGGCCGATGTGTCGATTCTCGAATCGATCTGTATGTGAATGGCTCGCACTCATGCGATTTTTCACCGGGAAGTGAGTTCCGAATCAGGAGGGGCGCAGTACGCCCCAGGCGGCAAAATGTACGACCTGTTCGTTCAATTTTGATTGAATCCGTTTCTAAAAAGGGCCCCCCGAATTACGTGTCCTCCTGGTCGGCCTCGGTAAGGGAGCGAAGCGCTTTGCTGGCCGCTAGTTGCTCCGCATCCTTCTTGTTTTTGGCCATTCCTTCTCCCAACACTCGATCTGAAAGGAATACCTCGACGGTGAAAATCTTGTCGTGACTGGGACCTGTTTCTTCCTTTACGCGATAGGTGGGTTGCGGCCACTGTCGGGCCTGGGCATACTCCAGAAGATGGCTCTTAAAATTGTCCTTCTGATTGGCCAGGTCCAACAAATTCACACGCTCGAGAACCGTTCGTTCGATAAAAACTCTTGCAGCATCCATTCCAAGATCGAGGTAGGTCGCTCCGATGATGGCCTCAAAAGCATCCGAGAGAATACTCTCGCTGGTTCGTCCCGTCGTTGACGCAATGGCCTCGCTCATCAATATGATTTCGCCCAGATTGAGGAAAGAAGCGCTCTCGGCCAGCGCCTTCTTGTTGACCAATTTGGCCCGGAGTCTAGTGAGAAAACCCTCGTCCCGGTCACGAAATTTTCGGAAGAGATGCTCGGCGACGACCATTCCCAGAATTGCGTCCCCTAGATATTCCAGGCGTTCATTTGACTCGCGCCGCGTGTGAGGGTCGGACCGCAAAAGAGACCGGTGTGTCAGCGCACGCTCATACAGAGACAGATCGGATATGTGTTGCCCGGTGAGTCTCTCAATGGCAGTCCTGTCCAGGTCGCCGGAAAGAACAGGCTTGGGTTTTCTAGTAAAACGAAGAAAAGGCCTGCGAATCACGAAATGGAGAATCTGAGAGATGTCTGTGTCGCACTCGTAAGATAGTACGTTTAATTGATCTCGGAAATCAAATTCAAATCAATCCCCTGATGCATGCACATTTGATGCGAATAGCGATTCCACGTACGATACCAGTGCCTGGTTTGAGACAGCCACGTCACTATACGTACAAATGCCGAGCTGAACGTCCGGAAAATCATCGAGTACCCGTGGGCTCCCTAATGCAGCAAGAATGACTCGGCAACGCTCGGCGACAGAATGAATAAACTGTTTCTGAGCTGGAAGTAAACCAAATCTATGCCACGCAGCAGGCTTCACGACGGCGGCGATCAGTACGCTACCAAATTGATCCGCTTTGTTGACCAGATCCGCCAGATGTTCGGGAGACGTGTCAGGCAAAATCTCCTCAAATTCTACATTTTTAAACGCCGTACGGACGAATCCTTCGAGCGAAGCCGCGGTGGAATCGGAATATGTGACGTGCGGCCGAACAAGAAGTACGAACAAGCCGTCTCGGTCCAGACTGTCACGCGAACCAGATACGGCTTCTGCTGAGCCGGTCAAAATTCGAACGGCGTGATCCGCGATTTCCCGTGCTACCCGTTCGTGATCCGCGCACCCCACGAGCGACCGTTTTCCTGCGTTGGACGGATTCAGGAAAAAATCCCCCCCATATCTCTCCAGGAGCCTGGTTCTCAGTGCCCAGATCCGGGAAACCGACTCATCGATACGTTTTTCCGTCAAGAGGCCGTTTTCTACAGCTTGCACGAGGTTTTGTACGGTGGTCTCCGGATCAGCAACGTCGAGTAGAATGTCTACGCCGGCAGACAGCATCTTCGCCGCCCAGACCGCACCGTCCTCTTTAGAACTCGCTGCCTCCATCAAGAGGCTGTCCGTAACGACCACCCCTTTAAAGCCGAGTTCATTCCGCAGCAACTGGGTGAGTATCGGCTCGGATTGCGTGGCTACTGTACCGGAAGGATCCAGCGCTGGATAGGCCACGTGCGCAGTCATAACGAGATCGACACCCTCATCGATGGCCGCCTGAAACGGAAGAAGCTCAAGCTCTTGCAGCTCTTCGCGGGATTTTTCGACGACGGGGATCTGTTCGTGGGAATCGGTGCTCGTATCACCATGCCCTGGGAAATGCTTGGCCGTCGAGAGCAATCCCTTTTCCTGACAGACGCGAACATAGGTTCGTACCCGGTCGGATACCGACTCGGCACCTGATCCAAAGGCTCGTATCGAGATAATCGGATTGTCGGGATTGGAATGAACATCTGCTACCGGCGAAAAACTGATATGAATGCCGCACGTGAGCGCCTCCCGCGAGGCAATAGAAGTAGATCGTTTGAGGGCTGCCAGGGATTTATCGCCGAGCGCGTCGAAGGCGAACGCGTGAGGAAAGACCGTAGCGCCGGCGAGTTGCTGGCCGACACCCCTTTCCATATCTGTTCCAATCAACAGGGGGAACCGACTCTTCGACTGTAAACGGGCCAGCGTGTCCGGCGTTTGGTCCAGATTTCCATTGAAAAGGACCAGGCCTCCAACGGCGCACGATTCGAGAAGACGCTCAACGCGTGCCGCATCATCCTCCACTGAAAGGGACGGCTGCATATTCGATCCGATTCGAGGAAAGAGAAGCTGTGCAGCTTTTTCGTAGAGCGATTCCGGGTACATTTCAGTCGTTCTGATACAACTGGTGAGAACGGATATACTCCTCGATGGTCTTCGGAAGAAGCTCAGTCAAGGGCGCCCCTCTCGAAATCAGTTCTCGGATTTGTGAACTGGCGATGTCGATGAAATCGCCGGACAAACGAAGCGCATCACTGTTGATCTCTTGTGAGCCCTGGTTCCTTGGATAGACGATGATTTGAGCTAGATTCCGGATCGTATCCGGCTCGCGCCACGCATCGAACGACGTATAGGTATCTTCGCCCAGCAACAGATACCAGTCAAAGTCAGGGTCCTGAGCCCGAGCGGTGTTCAGCGTATCGACCGTATACGAGACTCCTCCCCGGACGATTTCTATATCCCAGACCGAGAACGAGGGATGATCGGCGACGAGGAGTTTCGTCATCTCCAGCCGATGTGTGGCGCTGACGGGCGGAGTAAATTTCTTATCGGGTGAAACGTGATTGGGAATCCATCGGATCTCGTCGAGTTGGAACTGCCGGGCGGCGGCGTTTGCGACGAGTAGGTGACCGATGTGCGGCGGATTAAACGATCCTCCGAACAGTGCGATACGATCCCGTTTCACGAGTCTGTCTGAGTGTCTCCGAGTTGGCGCTTGGCCTCGTTGTACATAACTTCCGCCTCCTTGATCAGCGGACTATCCGGAAATATCTGAATAAGGCGGTCATAATTGTCTATGACTCGTTGAAACCGTTCTGCCTGCCTGCTGGCAATGCTTTTCGTACCATATTCCAGGTAGTTCCGCATGGCGCCTACCAGGGCGTCGTCGGCTAAAGAAGAGTCATAATAATTATCAAAAATCGTCTCGAACGACATGGCCGCAGCCTCATACCGGAGTAGTCGTTCGTACATCTGCGCAATGTCGAGCTTTTTTCTCGCCAGTTTTTCGCGCAATTCAACAATACGCTCCTGCGCTTCGATAACCAAAGGATGATCTTGATAACGGCTAATGAATAGCCTGAATTGTTCAATGGCACGCTCGGTATCGGTTTGATCGAAGTCATACGACGGCGAGCGCTCGTAGTACGTCAGCGCAAGCTCGTATTCCGCATCGGCAACGCGAGGATCGCTTCGGTAAATCTGCGTAAACCGGGCGTACTCATTTGCGGCAAGAAGAAAGTCTTCGTTGGCGCGGTAGGATCGAGCCAGGTAGAGCTGCGCATCAGCGGCCCATTCATGGGATCGTCCGAAATCGAAGGCGCCCTGGAAAAAGAGAATCGCAAGGTCGTACTTCCCTTCATCGTAGCGGGCTTTCCCACTTTCGTACGCGTCCTGCGGTGATTCGTAGCGCACACGCGAGGTGGACCCACACCCCGTCACCAGAAAAAAGATGAAGATTACCACCAGGGATAGCCACTTGGGCGCGTATGTATGATGCTTGCTCAAGTCCGATAATGTGGTTAACCGATACGATGGTTTGTCAAAATCCGATGTCTCAGGTCTACGAACGATTCGTCGGATTCCGTTCGTATATCGTTCTCTCTGGAGACCCTTTTTGATCCTCACGAAAAAAGCCGGGCGCTGTGAGCGGCCGGCCGGACTGTACGAACGATACCCAACATTAGCTGTTCCGGAGGAATTAACGGATTAACGCCAATTTATCGTCGCGATATCGATGGAAAAACATTGCACCGTTCACGTTGGTGCCCTGAAACTCGATACGTAACGCCAGTCCTCGATATAGAGGTTCACGGCGGATGGCTTCGTCCAGTGGCAGCCGCTCATCACGGGTGGCGATGGAAAGGAGATAACGAGTCACATCATAGCCCGTGTACGCGAGTCGCTGTGGTGTTTCCGAGGAGAGTTGAGCAAATCGTGATTTAAATGACTCGACGGTGGAGTCAGCCTCTATCAGGTAATAATCATTTGAGTAGGTCGTCGTGTATCTGGAAGCAGCAACTACCATGGGCAAGTCGTGCCAGGACGAATTTCCGAGAATCCGGGTATGAGCTCCCAGTCGGTCAAGGCTCGATAGAATGGCGCCGACGGCCGGCTCGGGTTCCATGTCCGTAACGGGGATGTACACGGCATCGACGTACTCCAGGGTGTCTGCAGTGATCGATTCCGAGAGCCTGACCCAGGCATTGTCATCGGAAAGGACGGTTACCAGATTGATTTTGGCTCCCAGTTCGGACGCTTCCTGAATAAAAGCGTCGGTCAATCGTTCGCTGATTCCCGATTCGTCAACGCGAGCAATAACGCCGAGCGAATCCAACTGGAGACCGAGTACGGCGAACCGGGCCATCAGTCTGCCGCGGCTCTTGATTGAAGCATTTGCCTGAAAGGCGTACTTGCGTCCGGCGCCGACGCGTTCATCTGTAGCAAGGGGAGCGACAAACACGATTTTTTCGCGCTCGGCTGCTTCGGCTGCCGCAATCGCCTGATCGCTGAAAAGGGCACCGAGAATGAAACGGACGTTTTTATCGGCCAATTCGCGTACCGTTTCTGCGGTACGCGCTGGCGAACTGTTCGTATCACGAAAGATCATTTTAATCGGATCGCCCAGACCCGATTGATTGAATTCCTCCACTGCTACCCTTATTCCATTGAACAGGGCCTGGGTCTGTGCCACCTCATCTTCGTACAGAGACAGGATGATTCCTATGTCCAGCGTCTTTCCCTGGGTCCGATTTGCTGCCTTGCGGGCCAGGCGCCGTGTCGAACGAGCGTCCGAGCGATACCCGCTGGACGGGTACAATTGCAAGAATGCGTCAAGTTCTTCTTCTGCGGCGCCAAAATCCCTCATTCGGTACGCACTCTTGGCCATCATGAGAAAAGCGGCGGTCGTATTTCGGTGAAGGTCAAAATCTTCTACGACTCGGTGAAAAATGGAGCGCGCTTCAACATAATTCTCATTGGTGAACCGATTGAGTCCAACGGCAAAGAGGGAATCGGCGCGGGCGATTGTTGCGACAACGGCAAATCGCGATTGCGCCGAAGCAGTCTGTCCGCCCAATAGGAAAATCAGTCCCACAATCCAGATGAACCTGTCAAAACAATGGGACGAATTCGAATGCATCGTTCGAAGTTGGGCTGATAGAGTGATGTCAGTCACGCAGGACTTTCTCCTGTTCATACGTCATTCCCACTCGATGGTAGCCGGGGGTTTCGAGCTAATGTCGAACACGGTTCGATTGATCCCGCGAATCTCGTTTACAATACGACTGGAAACATGAGCAAGAAAGTCATGAGGCAGGTGAGCCCAATCAGCCGTCATTCCATCTACACTCGTAACGGCTCTAAGCGCGCAGACGTTTTCGTACGTCCGTTCGTCTCCCATCACTCCAACTGTTTGAATGGGAAGAAGGACACAGAAAGCTTGCCAGACAGTATCGTACAACTCGTAAGCCTTCAATTCATCAATAAAAATCTTGTCGGCTTTCTGAAGGATCTCCAGTTCATGCGAAGTCACCTCTCCGATGATCCGGACGGCCAGACCCGGACCCGGGAACGGATGCCTGCCGATAATCTCCTCAGGCAGCCCGAGGACTTCACCGATCGATCGTACTTCATCCTTGAACAATTCCCGAAACGGTTCAAGAATTTCAAATTCCATCTCATCCGGTAGGCCGCCTACATTGTGATGGGTTTTAATTGTGGCAGATGGGCCTTTAAATGACACACTTTCGATAACATCCGGATAAAGCGTTCCCTGAGCCAGGAATTTCGGCTTTTGCCCCAGTTCGGCAGCTATTTCAATGGTTGCTTCTTCGAAAACCTCCACGAACGTGTTTCCAATAATGCGTCGTTTCTGCTCCGGATCCGTAATGCCCCGCAGTCGCTCCAGAAAAAGGTCAGTGGCATCGATGGGTTTGAGAGCGACATGAAAGTGATCCCGAAACGTGCTTTGCACCTCTTCCCATTCTCCCATCCTCAGGAGTCCGTTGTTCACGAACACGCACGTCAGTTTTTCGTCGAGGGCTCGCTGGAGAAGAACAGCTGCGACGGACGAATCGACACCACCCGAGAGGCCAAGGATCACGTGGTCCTCGCCGACGGTTTGGCGAATTTCTTCCGTTTTCTCTTCGACAAACGATGCCGGCGACCAGTCACCGTCGCATCCACAGATTCGGTGGGTAAAATTCTCAAGGATCTGTTTTCCATGCTCCGTGTGGACGACCTCCGGATGAAATTGGACGCCAAAATGGGGACGACGATGAGCGCGGACGGCTGCAATCGGCGCATTGCTCGTGTGGGCAATGATTTCGTATTCGTCGGAGATCCCGCTGATCGAATCCCCGTGGCTCATCCAAACGGTGGATTCGTCCGGAATACCGGCCAACAAATCGGAGTCACTATCGACGATCAGCTTGGCCCGACCGAATTCACGATGATCGGCACGCTCGACCGATCCACCGGATACCTGAGCCATGCCCTGCAACCCATAACAAATCCCAAGTAGAGGAAGACTGGTTCCGTCGGCACGATTCAGCTCGAGCACCTCCGGGTCGACAAGAGGAGCGTCCTCGTCATAGATCGACATCGGTCCACCGGACAGGATCAGTCCCGAAAGATCCATCTCCCGAATCTCTTCGGTCGGAATTGTACACGGATATATTTCGGAATAGACTCCAACTTCTCGGACTCGCCTTGCGATAAGCTGCGTGTACTGAGAGCCAAAATCAAGGATGGCGATCCGCTGATGCATAGACGGGCCTAGTGATTCAGGCTAACTTCCAGCCACGACGGAGTAATCCTCCGCTGACAGTAATTGAGAGATCTCCGATGGATCGGACAGTTTAATCTTGATGATCCAACCCTCTCCATATGGATCGTTGTTCAACAATTCGGGACTGTCTTCAATTGATTCGTTCATTTCCTGAACCGTTCCAGAGACGGGCATAAACAGTTCTGCAACGGTTTTGACTGCCTCTACCGTACCAAATGGGTCATCTTTAGCAAGATCGTTGTCGAGCTCATCGATTTCGACATAAACGATATCCCCCAGCTCAGACTGGGCGAATTCGGTAATGCCGACGATGCAGGTTCCGGCGTCCTCGTCAAATCGCAGCCATTCATGGTCCTGCGTGAAATACAGATCTTGTGGGAATTCCATGAGCTTACAGATAGGTTTAGCGACCTATATTTAAGTAACTAGTTATTAAAACTATAGACGAAATGATCAGGATTCTTCCGGCTTCAATTTGAATGATTCCAGGAACCCCGTATCAAAGTCTCCGGCTTGAAACTTCTTATCTCTGAGCAATTGCAGGTGGAATGGAATGGTAGTTCGGACGCCTTCGATCACAAACTCGTCCAAAGCGCGCAGCATTTTTCGAACAGCCAAATCTCTGGTCCGCCCACGTACGATTAACTTTGCAATCAACGAGTCATAATACGGAGGGATCAGATACCCCGTATATACATGCGTATCCACGCGGACACCGGGTCCGCCGGACGGATGAAAGGTTGTTATCGTACCGGGGCTGGGCGCAAAATCATTGAAAGGGTCTTCGGCGTTAATCCGGCATTCAATGGCATGCCCGTCAATGTTGATCTCTCGCTTTCTGATGTTCTCACCCATGGCCACACGAATCTGGTACTCCACCAGGTCACAGTCGGTCACTTCCTCCGTAACCGGGTGCTCCACCTGGATACGGGTGTTCATTTCCATGAAATAGAAACTGCCCTTGTCGTCGAGCAGAAACTCGACGGTACCCGCTCCCTCATAGTTTACCGCCTCCGCTCCAGCAACGGCCGCCTCACCCATCTTCGCTCGAAGCTTCGCATCGACGACCGGGGATGGAGATTCCTCAAGCAGCTTTTGGTGGCGTCGCTGAATCGAACACTCTCGTTCTCCGAAATGAATAACGTTGCCCTTTCCATCACCGAGTACCTGAATTTCAATATGACGCGGACCTGTGATGAATTTCTCTACGTACAGGTCTCCGTTCCCAAAAGAAGCTTCTGCCTCGGCTTTGGCTATTGAATATTGATGCTCAAACTCGTCGGCCGACCACGCTACCCGCATTCCGCGACCTCCTCCGCCTGCGCTGGCTTTGATGATTACGGGGTAGCCGATCTTTTCTGAAATTCGCTTCCCGAGGGGAATTGATTTGACGACATCTTCGGAGCCCGGCAAGACGGGTACACCGGCATTTTGCATGGTGCTTTTGGCGAAACTCTTATCGCCCATCATGCGGATCGTATTCGGTGGAGGGCCAATGAACTTGATATCGTGGTCTTCGCAAATCGCGCTGAAATCAGCATTTTCGGCCAAAAAACCGTATCCGGGGTGGATAGCCTCTGCGCCTGTAACCTGAGCCGCGGAGATAATACGATCCGGTCTAAGGTAGCTTTCGCGACCAGGCGGGGGGCCGATACACACGGCCTCATCTGCGAATCGAACATGGAGAGAATCTCGGTCGGCCGTTGAGTAGACCGCCACCGTCTCCAGGCCCATCTCATGACAGGTCCGGATAACCCGGAGAGCAATTTCTCCCCTGTTGGCGATGAGAACTTTTTTGATCACAAGAATCCTAACTCGCGAATGGTCGATCTGAAAAGATTCTTCATTCGCAAATTTCCCGGCTAGCTGGGTTCGATAATAAACAGGCGTTGATCGAATTCGATCGGATTCGCGTTCTCGACGAGAACCTCCTTCACTATGCCGGATACTTCGGCTTCAATTTCGTTCATTAATTTCATCGCCTCAATGATGCACAACACATCGCCGGGGTTTACGCGATCGCCCACCTCAACGAAAGGCGCCGAATCTGGAGACGAAGAACGATAAAACGTCCCGACAATCGGGGCTCGAACCTCGATACCTTTCGGCGCCAGTTGCTCTGCTTGAACGGTATCCGGTATTGGGGTAGAAATCGATGGTGCGCCTGTAACGATTTGCTGTGCTACACCGCTCTGACTGGCCCGGACGACGATACGCAATCCGTCCTGCTCGATCTCGACCTCTGAAATGCCGGTTTCTTCGACGATTCGAATGATTTCGCGCAACTGTTCTAGATCCATTTGCAGCTCCGTGTGTGGGTTAGAAATGCGAGATCACGCATTGACGCGCGTAATGTACTCTCCCTTCTCGGTATTTACGCGAACGGTATCTCCCTCGTTAATGAACAGCGGTACGTTAACGATCGCTCCGCTTTCAAGCGTTGCAGGCTTAGTGGCACCCGTGGCCGTATCTCCCTTCAATCCAGGGTCTGTCCTGGCCACGACGAGTTCGACGCTGAGCGGGACCTCTATAGACAGCGGTTTTTCAGTTTCGGCGTGAAATAAAATCTCAATGCTACCGCCTTCTTTAATGTATTCCTTTCCGCGAACCGAATCAGGTGGCAACGAGATCTGCTCGTACGTTTCCGTGTTCATAAAATGGAGGCCCAGGTCATCTTCATAGAGATACTGGTACGTGCGCCGCTCAACCCGTGCCTCCTCTATTTTCTCGCCCGCTCTGAACGTATTGTCGACGATCCGTCCTGTTCGGACGTTTCTGAGCTTGCTCCGGACGAACGCACCGCCTTTGCCCGGTTTTACGTGCTGGAATTCGACGATGGACCACACATCGTCATGCCAGATCATGGAGAAGCCATTCCGAAAATTACTTGTATCAGCCATAAACAGTATGGTGGCGAATCGGGTACACTCGTCGTTCGAAATCTTTCGCGTCTGGCCCTAAACGCAGTAATGAAGGGCCAAAAATATACCGTTCCTACGCGACCGTTGCCAATCGGCCAGACGCATCGTGGGGACTAGCAGCCTGTAGATGCGATAGAACCCGAAAGAGATGAATTCTTCCCGAGATTATCGTCGAAACTTCGCTATCAGGGCATCGATATCGGCCTCAGAGAGGCCATTTCCGATCGTTGCTGAGGGTTCAGATGTATCGACGGAAGCCGGGGGCTTTGTGTGTTGAATCGTCTGCTGAATTTTTTCCACGGGGGTGTTTCCCCCCTTTTTGGTCTCTTTCCGCCAGGTTGAAGGAGGACTGCCAGCACGAGCTCGCAAGCGGGCGTCAATCTCGTCCATCCACGGTCTGGGAGTGATTCTGGCCGCCGCAGATGGACGAGGCGTAGATGAAGAGCCTTGCGCGGAGACTGAAGATCTGGCTGTCGCTTCGAGTCTGACCGCCGCCGAGCCCCGTTTTTTCCCTAATCCTTGTGGTGACGCTCCTCTGGTTGATTTTCCCCAATGAATGGGATCCGTCTCGAAGGCCAGGCGCTTGATATTTATCAAATGGAGCGGCGAGATGTTGTCACTTGTTATCGATCCGCCGATGGTCCCCGGTCCCAGCGTCATGGCTGGGAAGAGACGATTCGTGAAGCCGACCGACCCTAGCGCACACACGGTATTCACGACAATTCTCATGGCAGGTTTTTCGAGAGCGAAGGCCTCGATGACGCGGTCATTTGAGCAGTGCAATCCAAGCGTGTGTCCAATGCCTCCGAACGCCAGAATTTCCTTACAACGCTGACATCCAGCTTCCCAACCGTCCGTCGTAAAAAAGGAGAGAATGGGCGAAAGGGTCTCAGCTGAAAGCGGTTCTTCCTTGCCGACGGTCTCCACTTCTGCGATAAGGGCTCTCGTTTTCGGGGGGACTGAGAACCCTGCACCCTCGGCTATTTCAGACGGACTCTTTCCGACCTGGTCGATATTCAGGCGCCCGTTCTTCCAAATGTATTCCCGAAGCTGGTCCTTTTCCGCTTCTGATACGACGTAGCCGTCGCCATGACGTAGATGTTCGAGAAGCTTTTTTCGAATAGGCAGATCAGCCACGATACTCCTCTCCGTTGAACACAATGTGCCATAATCAAAAGAAGCACCGTATAGAAGATCTTTACTGGCTTTTTCCAGATCCGCCGAGCGATCTACGTATGCCGGGACGTTACCGGATCCAACTCCGTAGGCCGGTTTTCCCTTCGAATAAGCCGCTCGCACCATCGCCGCGCCGCCTGTTGCGAGTATCAGATCTGTACGACGGTCTTCGAGAAGGGCGTTTGTCCCATCCAGAGATACTTCTGTCAGGCAACCAAAGAGTCCTTCTGGAGCTCCGGCCTGATAGGCGGCCACGGCTACGACGCGCAGAGCCTCGGCCGTACTCTTCATGGCTCTCGGATGAGGGCTCAACACTATTCCACATCGCGATTTCGCCGAAATAATGGCCTTATACATTGCCGTGGAAGTGGGATTCGTTGAGGGGACGAGCGCAGCAATCACGCCCATCGGTGTGGCGATCTCCCATATCGTGTCATTTTCAAGCTTTCGAATGATCCCACACGTTTTCATTCCCTGCATTCGGTCAACAAGCGTTCGGGTCGCGAACAGGTTTTTTTGCGTCTTGCTTTCAACTCGGCCGAAGCCTGTCTCTTCATGTGCCAGTTGGGCGAGTCGCTCCGCATCTTTTTCGCCGGCGGAAGCCATTTCAGAGACGATATGATCCACGGCCTCCTGAGAAAACTCCTTGAAAGCCCTTTGAGCTTCTGAACAGGTGTGAAGTAGCGTTCGTGCCTGCTGTATCGATCGAAGGTCTTGATCCATCAACGTGGTTTTTGGTGGGACTACCAATATGCGCCAACGAATCTTCGCTTTCAACTGCGAAAGAGCCGGATCGTGCATTTGGTGCGTGTGAGTGCCCGGTACGAAATCGTCTTGAGATCATGATAGAGCGCTATTCGAAGTCTTTTCCGCGTAAAGAGTCAGAGAGGGAGTACGGATAATCTTCTGCTACAGAATTGTTTTGATGCGAAGACAACAGGGGAAAATTGACGAGAACATTCTTGCCGGCTTCCTGGCGGGTAATCTTCCCTCTCGTTTACGAAACGAAATCGCTGCCTATCTGGCCCAAGACGAATCTGCCCTGGAGCTCCTCGGAATGGCAGGTGAAGCATTGGACGCAGCAAAAAATGAGATCGGCGACGGTTATTATGGAGTCCGTGAATCCGAGCGTCGACAGCGCTACACGTCTTCCCGGCAATTCGTTCGGGTGCGTCGGGCAACGCTGTACACGACGGCAGCTGTGTTGACTATCCTGGTGGGTCTGTTTCTTTTTACCGTTCTCAACAACTTTGTATCAGCCCGCCACCCGCCCGTTCGAAGCATTGGCATAGTGTGGCGACCTGTTTTTGGTGCCGATCAATTCGGGATTTCCTGGCCTGCGATAGATGGGGCGGCGTCGTATGTGGTTATGGTTATGGACCCGTCGAGCGAAAAATTGGTATTGAGGGTTGAAACCACATCAACCTCAATTTCCAGCCTCTTCGATACCAGCGATTCCGAGGTACCTCCGTCAGGGGAAGTTCGTGAACTCTGGATTTCTGCATTTGGCGTTGACGGACAGCTTCTCCGTCGATCCGAGCGGATTCCATTCAGGGTCGACTAAAAAGCCCTCTGATTGTCAATCTCGGGCGTCGATCCCTAACCGTCCGGTATGACGGGCGTTTCTTTGAAACATGGGCCACATATTGAGGGCCAGGCCGACTGAACCCGTCTCAAGAGTAGTCAACACTCCGTTCTGTCCGGCCACGACCAAGAGTCCGAGACGTGAAATCGTAAGCGGGGCATCAGATTCTGCTCCCAGGTCGTAATTCCAAAACGGTGTATTATTTGGATTGATGGCATGAACGCGATTTCGACTCACGAAGTACACGACTTCATTCGAGTCAATCGCAGGTGTTCCGACGTCATCCGCTGGAAATACGAAACGGAGTCTTGGAGTGAATGGGTCCACCTCTTCGTTCAGAGCGATCAATCCTGTCGACGTTCCCACGTAAATCGTACCATCGCTTCCGACAACCGGAGCAGATCGACGAGATCCGGAAAGTGGTTCGCTCCAGAGCACCGAACCGTCTGAGCCTGAGATGGAATAAATCGAGCCATTGCTGGAAACGGCATAGATGATACTCACCGTGTTCTCTTCCACTCCGCCTCCAGGCAGAGAGAGTTCCTCCGTCTTCTCGATCAGCGCCATTCCAACGACTACGCTTCCAATATTTTCTGCTCCTCGCCAGAGAATGGACCCGCCGGGTGACAGGGCATATATGTAGCCGTCTCCTGACGCGACAAAAATTGTACGGTCTTTCGCAATAACAGGAGGAGCGATGATCGCGTCCAACGTGAGGTTTACAGGCCATGAACCCGCGAGTGGTTGTCCGTTAAAAGAATTCACGGCGTGCACTCGCCCGTCGGCGTCACCAAAAATGAGAGCCCCTTCAACACCCAGTGCGGGTGACGACCGAAGGGCGGATCCGGTGTTGTAAGCGGTCCACAACGGGTGCCCGTCTGAATCCAATCCATACAGTCGTCCATCCTCGCTCGTCACAAAGACATCTTCGTTGTTTCCTACCAACGGAGACGACCTGATCGGTCCAAACGTTCCAAATTTCCACTTCAGGGTGCCTGTTGAGGAAAACGCATAAAGCGTATCGGAAGACGAAGCGACGTAGATATCGTTGCTAAACCCGACGGCGACGGATCCCCGGACTTCACCGCTATATCCGACGGTGCGCCACTTTACGGAACCAGGAACTCCCACACTCTCCGGGTCGTCGGCTCCGGCGATGACGACGGTCACGGGATCAGAAATACTGAAGGTAGCTGGGCCGCTATAAGCCTTTGCTTCTACGATGTGCTCTCCGGCCAATCGGGATGACGTATTCCAATCAAAAACGTACGTGTCACTTCCGGTTGATTGAGATGTCGACAGGACCGGCGCACCGTCGATGAGAAGATCGATGCGAGTGACTGCCGGTTGCGCGGGTTGCTCCCGGACGACGACTCGAACGATACCGTATATCTCTTCATTTTCCACAGGAGCTAGAATTCGAACTTCCGGTCCAATTCCCTGACTCTGGTTCTCGACCGTGAGTAGAATTGGAGCCGATATCCCGCGAGCCTGGAATCGATCAAATGCAACCGCCTCGATTCGATACGTGTCATCCAACAGACTGACCGAATTGAGCCTGAAGCGAAAGTAGTTCCCAGAGTCGTTGGCTTCTCCAATCTTGTCGCCGTTGACCGTGACGTTTACGAACGAGATCCAGTTTTCCTCTCCCAGTGCTTCAGATTCGATCAAAATGAGCACATGTTCGCCGCCAACCGTGGTATCCCCACCCGGCTGGAGAATGGAAACGCGCGGCGCTCGATCGTCGACGGCGGAACCAAACAGGTCACAGCCTGAGGCAAGAACGGAGAAAAAAAGAAATACAACCCAAAAGCTCTGAATGGGGTTGTTTGACCCGACTAGAACTCTACGACTGCCTCGAAACTGCATGCGATTGCAAAGCACTTGTATGGACATTTAGAGGGGTTCAAGTGTTGCGACGACGCTTGAACACCGCTCAGACGGGCAACTTTCGGTCCAAAATCAACCGGCGCAGAACGGCTCGAAAGATTCGCTAAATCGAGGATCAATTCCTGGATTTCCGTGATACTGATTATTCTTTTGATACATGGGAATCGGCATCATGTCGGAAGCGAGACAAAACAGTCGAGAACGAGCGGCTGGAGTCCCTTCTTAGCCCATTTGTGGTCCATTCAGGCGGATGGAAGAATGCGTCCTTCGTCGCGAACAAGACGGCACACCGTTTGATAGAAGTTCTGTTTTGGCTTCAAGATTGGTTTTCCCTTCAGGCATACATGAACCCACAAATCGATTCCCCTCCTGGGTTTTCCCCGAAGCATCGTTCGGGTATCGACGTTATTGACGATACCTGGGGCGGCCTTTATCGTGGAGGGGCATATCTCGTATACGGACAAGAAATGAGCGGTCGCGGTCTTCTCGCGTTCATGCTCTGCCAGACAGGCGTATCTCAACAGGAGAAAACGCTTCTAATCTCCTCAGATCGTCAGAAGGACCTTTTTATCCTGGCAGCATCCATTGGCTTCGATCTTCGCGCCGCACATGAGGCCGGATCCATACGCCTGATGAGAGTCCCCAGTCTGGTGGATATTCGTCACGAAAACGACGAAAACGTGGCCCAGGCACTCACTGACCTGGTAGATATTATCGTTCGGTTTCAGCCTACGAGAGTTGTGATGAACGATTTTATACCGTTTATCTCCTTTCAATCCTTCCGGAGGTTTCAATCCGAATTTATCCGGTTTCTCGAGCGAGTTGATGCGCTAAAGTCGACGATTATTCTGGTAATGCCGGAACCTGGGAATAATCAGTCCAGACGTGTAATCGAGTTCATGGGACTCCAGATGACCGGTTCCATTCATATTGAACTCGCGGAGCAAAATCCTCGATCAACGAAGCGTAGAATCTCTCTTATTCCCCATATCGGACATATTCGACACCGCGTGGTCGACTACTGGGATCTGGAGGACATTGTAGACGACGCTGCGGACGACTCTCTGGACGACGCTGTACACGAAGATCGCCCTTCCATATCCGAACGTGTGCCGGAGAGCTCACGCGACGATTCGGTGGACGAGCCACTACAGCATCCCGATTCGATCACACTATCGGTATCCCAGAGTCCAGACCTTCCAGACATTACAGATCGCGCGTCTTTCCAGGAGCGACTGCAAAATAAATACGATCAGCCTGAATCAGAAAAAGAGCCTTTTCTGCTTCTGGCAATGCGCATGGATAGAGGGAGCGAGAACGCTATCAGGCCATTCGATTTCGATTTTCTGATGGATCTCGTTCAGATCGCTCTCAGACCTAAAGATGACATGCTTGCGGACCCGGGCAACGAGCGACTTGTGGTATGTCTCGCCGATAGCAGTACCAACGAGGCACAGGAGTTTTTCGCTCGACTAAAAACAAATCTGCGAAAGGAATCTCCTCAACGAGCGGACCACCTACTCCATAGCGTCGCGGCCATTGTCGTTCCAAACGGAACGCCATTCCAATCTGCAGAGGAATTTCTTCAGTACGCGTTAGACAACAACAAGTGACGGAACTGGCACTCAGAATGCCAAAAGTCCAATCGATATACGGCCCTACGGAACGCCAAAGGTTATCCGGCAGTCCGGTGATGGCGACGGCAGCATCCAGAGTGATCGCCGTCGTTATCGTCGTTTTTATTCTCTTTGGTGATTTATCACCTCGCGCTTACGCTCAGCAGACCGACCTGTATCAGCGCGTTCTCGAACAATACGAGAACGGACGATTTGAGGATGCCGACTCGCTCATCCAAATCGCAGGTGACGCAGATTCGTTGTCCATCGAGTTGGTCTTATTGCGGGCGAAAGTGCGTGTGGAGCAGAGAAAATTTGCCTCTGCAGCATCAGATTTCCAACGGGTTCTCTCCACAGAACCCGGTCATCCTGAAGCAGCGTTTGGATTGAAGCGCTTAGGTACCTCTCTTCTACCGACCACCGCGACGAGCGCTTTACGATTGAAGGCCCTCGTCGAAGCAAGCCCCGACGATCTTGCCCTTCGCCTTCAATATGCCGATGCACTGGCTTTGGAGGTGGACTACGGTGAGGCGATCAAGCAGTACATAGCCTACTTGGACCGGACCCAGGCCTCACCTCAGGTTCTGTCAGACGTCTTGGTTACCATCGCGAATTACGGGAGGTCACACGCACTGGGTGAAAAAATTGCCTTGAAATACACGGAAACGTATCCCAGCAGTGATGACCTCTATATGAGGCTCGGATATTTTCGTCTATGGCAGGGAAAGTTCACGGATGCTCGCAGCGCCTTCGATCGAGCACTGGAGATCAATCCGTCAAATGGTCAGGCACGGAAGGGGCTTGAGGCTATTGCCCAAACGGTGCAGGTAACGAACGCCCGCGAGGCACGGCTCACCGCACTCGTCTCCGACGTTGAGGATTCTCCGGATGACTACGAGAAACGATTTCAGCTGGTCGACCGACTCGTTGGAAACGGTCAACTCTTTGACGCAAGTCAGCACCTCAACTTCATTAGAAAGCGCTTCGCGGACCGTAAGGAGATTCGTTCGCGAGCCTTGGCCGAGTTCGAAAAGATTCGCACGGCCCCGGTCGGGAGAGTCCGCTCCAAAGTCGATCGTCGCTACGTACTGCTCCTCCAAGAGCCCGAAAACGCAGGTCGACAGTTCAGTTTTGTGGAATCGCTGCTTGAACGCAAGCGGTTTTACGAGGCCTACGACCAACTGACACAAGTAACAGATTCCCTGAAAAACTCGGCGAGATGGGAAAATTTGTTCATGCAGGCAGATAATGGACTGATTCAGACGAACGGTTTTTCTCCCGTGTATGCTGTTGATCGTCTCTTTCACCTGCTCCGGATGGATCCCGACGATCTGGCCATGCGGTACGCTCTGATTGATTCGCTAGTTGTCTATGATCGCTATGTCGAAGCGATGGATCTACTCATCCGAATTCCCGAGTCGAGCGAGAACGATATGATGAAGGATCAGGGGTATCAGGGTCGACTCAATTCGATCGCCACGAAACAACTTGAATACGCCGAAAAACGAATTGGAGAGCTGAATCAAAGTCTGTCAGGACGCACAGGCGCAGAAGCCGATGAGCTGCAACGAGAGCTGATTTCCCACTATGTGACTGTCGGCAATCCGGAGCTTGCACGCGCTCAGTTCGAGCGTCTCATTTCGCTCAACCCCTCGGATTTGGAGTTAAACCTGGAATGGGTCGAGTTCCTTCGAACCACCGAAGAGTTGGAATTGGCAGCGGAAGAGGCCGCCCTGTTGCTCGAGCGCTTTCCTGATCATGTGGGGGTCCAGAAGGCGTACGTCCTTACACACCTTCGTACTGAGATCGACGAGACCACGAAGACCCTTCTCTCCACTCTGATCAGTGATACCACACTCACTGACGTAGGATTTCTTCTCGAAGTAGCCACCTATTTTGTTGATACCCGGCAGATTGATGCTGCCGAAGAACTGCTCGGAAAAGTGGAGGCTGCTGGAGATGAAAGGACGGTCTCACGCTCTGAATCCGTTCGGCAACTTCTCCGAAGAGAAAGAACTCGCATTGAAGAAGATGGTCTTTTCGAACAACTCAATCATGCCCGGCGCCTGGTCGTTTCAAAGAATTACGAAGCGGGCATTCGCGAGTATGAGAAATACTTCGATGCACGGGGAATCCGGAATCGAGACGAAGTAGAGGAGCTGGCCGAAGCGTATCTCGCGGACAGCAATCTGGTGTCGGCATTGTCGATGCTGGAAGACCTTCAGAATGAAGCCTTCACGTATGATCGGGGAAAAGAGATTGCCCGGATCAAGATCATGAAAGGAGACTTTGAGGGTGCACTACGGATACTCGATACCCTCGTATCGATCAATCCTCGGGATCTCGAGGCCAGCCTCCTTCAGGCAGATGGGCTCAAAGAATTGGGGGTCTACGAAGAAGCCCAGTCGATTTTAGATCAAACCGCAGCCTCTGCGCGCGGCTCCGAGTTACTTGGGGAGCGAGTGGCGTCTATCGAATCTGATATTCGCAGAAAGCTGACGGAGAGAGGTCAGTGGGTGAGCTATGATTTCGTGGGGATCATCGTACCTACCGCCTACTCAATACATGCCAGCGGGGGTGGAACTGAATACGATCGTCGGACCGAGGGCCTGCGAGCCGAAGTGACTCTTCCAGCAGGAGCAGTCGTTACAGCCGGTTTCAACTCCCATTTCATTTCCGGATCGCGCCGCCTGGTACCCGGATCTGAGCGGGTGGAAAGCCGGATCAATCAGATTTTTGGATCAGCGTTTTTGGATTTAACCCCACCGATCCGTTCTGAAAAGGCCAGCTATACGAACCGCATTTTCGCCGAAGTCGGTCTCTACGACTACGAGGGTACCCGATCGGTCGGATATTTCAAGGTCCGGTACTGGCGGCAAAAAAAGGGCAAATTCTTAGGGTCGGTCGGACTCCGATCGGACGAAGGTTCGATCGATCTCTGGTCTCCCGGCGGAGGAGAATTCAATCTTCGCCTGATGCAACTGGATGCAAACGGCATGTATTTCGCAGCTCTTCCGGATTCGCTGCTCCGGATCGGAGGGAGACTCGCAGTGAATGTCGTCAGCGACAACCTTGGATTACCTGGTGGCTCTCGCGACCGAAATGTCGGTTTGGATCTGATGCTCGAAGCTTCTTACAAAGTGATCGACCATACCTACGCAGGAATTGCGTACTACCAACTGAACTATCAGTCTAGGACCGATACCTATTTCTCACCGGATCAATATGAAGTGACCGAATTCTTCCTGGAGTACGAACGAGAAAGTTTTTCGAAATGGTATGTGCGCTTGAGAGGTGCCATAGGTGCAATTTCCCGAAGCTCGGGGTCGATATCGCAGCGATTGGAAGCCGACCTGATTCGTCGCCTCACCGACAATTTGTCTATTACGCTTCGATCAACAGTTGGGGAAGCCTCACGAGCACTTGGCGGCGGCGCTTCATCACTATTCAATGTGTATAACACGTTTCATCTTGCTGGAACTGTTCGCTGGACACTATAGCAGCCCCCCTGAACTCTATTATGATGGAGCATTCAAATACAGCGACTGAACCGTCGACGCCCGCGACTGAGGATTCGAGTGTACATGGGACCGAGTCCACTCAAAAGCGCCGCTTCGTTCGATCAGCGTTTACACCTATTCGTCGACGGGAAGAAGATCTGCCAACGCCGCACGAAACGAAACGAGTGTTGCGCAGGCGCATTCTTGTCTATGGGCTATTGTCTCTGTTCTTCTTCTTCGTCATTTATCTCTTCATTCGAGATCCCGGAGGAATCTTGTTTGGCCTGACGGGCTGGGAGAGTACGCTTCGTTGGAGCGGGCTCATCGTTTACTCGTCCATTATCGCGCTCGTCCTATTCCTCGTCATTCTCTTGTTCAGATACCTTTCTCTGATCAACATGGCCTATCTCAACACGACCAGGCACACGATCGAAAACGGCCACGACCACACATTCCTGCCTCCGGTATCCATTATTGTACCGGCATACAACGAGGAAAAGCTCATCGAAGGAACCGTCGCGTCACTTCTTGCAATGGATTATCCTTCTTTTGAGATCATCATTGTAGACGATGGGTCGACGGACAATACGCGGGCGGTGGCCTCCAAACTCCTGGGATCCTACCGAAACGGTGCGGTCGAGGTGAAACTTGTCGAAAAATCAAATGGAGGAAAAGCCACTGCGCTGAATGCGGGAATTCAAGTCTCCCGGTACGATTTTCTTCTCAACGTCGATGGGGATTCTCAGCTGTCTCCGAACAGCCTTCGCAAGACAATTCGCCATTTTGTCGATCCTCGCCTGGGCGCCGTTGCAGGCAACGTAAAAGTATTAAACCGAGACAATGTCTGGACAACGCTTCAAGCCCTGGAATACGTTGAAGGGCTCAACATGGCGCGCTCCGCTCAAAGTGTCGTCAAGCTGGTCAACATAATCCCGGGACCCCTTGGAGTATTTAGAAAACAGGCCGTTTTTGATGCTGGATGGTACAGTTCAGACACGTTTGCGGAAGACGCAGACATAACGCTGAAAATTATCCGGGCGGGATGGCGAGTCGAGTACGAACCCGAGGCCCAGGCCTACACCGAAGCTCCTGCATCGGTTGTTGATCTGCTCAAGCAACGTTATCGCTGGACCCGAGGAATTATTCAGGCTGTCCGTAAGCACGGAGACCTTTTCTTCAACCCGGTCATCAATTTCGGGGGAACGATCGTGATGTGGTCCATGGCCTTCGAATCATTGATCTGGCCGATCATGAACATATTTGCGAACGCCTATTTCATTTTCGTCGCGCTTGTGTTCGACATGAACTCCTACCTGGTCTACTGGTGGTTATCGTTAACTATTCTGGATCTGATCGCCGCCCTGTATTGCACTGCCGTCGAGAAGGAAGAAATTCGACTTGTGTTTTATTCTCTGTTCTACCGCATTTTCTTCATCCTGATAATCGATGTGTGCAAAACCATTGCCACAATCGAAGAATATCTCGGTTTCGGAATGAACTGGGGGAAACTGGAACGAAAGGGCACGGGTACGAAAAGTCAGCCGTCTCATTCTGAAGCGATTCCGGCCTGATAAATCGTTGAATACGAGCCAGTACCAGACTTTATTGACCACAGTTGGACCCTTCAAATTGGGCACAATGATTGTGTAAACCGGGTAGGATATAGCTGTATTCATCCCTTCGAATACCCACCTCTACGATGGAACTTGTTCCAATACTGTCGACCATTATTCTTGTAGGTACGGTTGCGACGTTTATACTCGCCGTAGCGGCGTACATCTTGTATAAGATTCGCGAGAGACGGGTCCTCGAGAATGGATCGTCATACATGTCTGTAGACACGAGTCCTCACGTACTCGTATCCCCAACACCTTACCCGGTTGAAAGCGCTTCCCCACGAGTCCAGACTCCGTCGACTACTACGGCGGAAGCTGGGCAGGCGCCTTCACGTAGGGGATCACTGTTCTGGGAATACACTGACGAGGGATTTGTGCCAGTGCGGCCACAGGGCCCGGGCATGTCTTCGGAGTCCGAGGAATCTGAGCACGCTCCGAATGGCGGTTCTGCTTGGCTGTAATACTGCTATTTCTGGGGATTCTTCAGAACAGGTTCCTGAAAGTCCACACAATTTTTGACATAGCCTCAGCACAAAGAAAGGTGAGATGCGGGCCGTTCAAATTCAGCGAATAAATTTTTTCTGGTTTCTCACGCTTGGAGTGACCGCCGTTTCGGCAGGCGTCCTGGTTTATCTGCTTCTTCTCGAAAGTGCGCTGGGGGCGTTTCGAATTAGTGAGGCGTCTCCAACCCAACTCGGTGTCAGTCAGCGACCTACCGTTGGAATCCTGGAAAGCGAATCGTCCAGAGTAGCGCACGAACGGCTCTTCCTCTCTGGTGTTGGCAAGGCGCGATACGACTCCATTCTGGTTTCCTGGGAGCGGGTTTTGGGGCAGCGGCTACCCGATGAGCCCACGAAGTTGAGTGATGACAATCTCTCGCAGGAATTATCATCTCTCGCAAGTGGCCTCGGGTCTCTGTCGGGAGAAAACCGTGATATTCTTGTTCTTCCTGCTGCTCTCACGCTCAGTGATGAACAGCTTGTCCAGATCGAAGAGTTCGTGCGAGCAGGAGGTAGCCTGCTGGTGTCCTGGAGCGCCGGGCTCTATGACGAAAATCAGCGCTGGCGGGGATGGGGTTTTCTTGAACGAACCATGGGGATCCGATTCGACAGATATATCGAACCGGGACCTGAAGCCTTCCGCGTATCGACCGATACGTTTCCAGGTGTCGTACCCTCCGGTGTGTATGTTCCGGAACGGGTCTTCGACACGATAAAGGGTACGCGTCTCAACAACATGTCCGCCCGCGAAGCTGCTGAATTACGCCAGGCCCAGGAACAGGCGTCCGCATACAATTTCGCACCTCTGACTAATTATGTGTGGGTTGAACCGCTCGGAATAGAGAATCTAAGTTTTGACTACGCGACAGTCGAAGGCCCGGTAAACCATCGGTCCGGGTCGACTACAACTGAAGGTGTCATCGTCAAATTTTATACCTGGCGTGGGGTCACAGGCGACTTCTCATCCCCCTATCCACGCACAGGTGGAGCGACACGACGGTTCACGCTCCGAGGCAGTACTCCACTTACGGCGGGAATTCCAGGGGGATATCGGGCCAAGATTCAAGTCTACAATCCTGGAGTAACCGTCCGAATTTCTGATTCTGATCGTGCGCAATCCGCCGGGTTCTGGTACGATTTCGCCACGGATCTGCGACTTCAGCAAGATATTCTCAATCCTGCCTCCGGGTTGGTTTACGGTACACTCGGCGACGGCCGATTCGTATTTATGGGATTCAGCCCCGACGCCTTAGGCGCTTCTTCGGGTGATCCTGAGGATGAACAGGTTCTAGCCCGGTTGTTTGATAACGTGTTGAGTTTTCTTCAACGCGAGCCGATTGTTTGGACACACGACTGGCCATATGGTCAAGCAGCGGCTCTAGTTATTACATCGATCATGGATGAGTCTGCGGCCAACGAGTCTTCATTGGATCAGTATTCTCAGCAGGCCAGCCGAATGGTCTCGTTTTTCGAAAATAGACAAGTGCCCGCGACGGTCTTTGTCGACGGATATATCGGATCGAAATTTTCAGCGTTCGTATCCCGACTTTATGACCAAGGGGATGTGGGAATCTATGACCTTTCGGCAGGTCAGTTATCGGGCTCAATCGATGTACGCCGGCGTCGCCTCGGTCGTGCCCGCGAAGCGTTGATGGATATAGTTCAAGGGCCCGTTACCGGATATCGATCATCCAGTCCGGGAGCTCTGTCGAAGACCACCAAGGAGGCCTTGTCACTGGAGGGATTCTCGTACTTTCTTCCCGATTCTATCGGTCGGAGAACCACTCCAAAAATCATGGGTGCTCCGTTTGAGTCTTTAACACGAATAGGTGTTACGTCACAGGAGAGGGAGATCTCAGAACTCTTAACGACAGAAGTATATGAAGCACTAATGGACTCTCTGTTGCTTCCTTCCGCGTACCGCGCGTTGGATGAAGGTGGAATTTTCAGGCTCACGATTCCGGTCGGCGCCTTTGGTTCGGAAGCACAGGTGTCCGAGCTTAGTCAGTTATTCCTGAAGCTGAGACAGGAGAAGTTCTGGCTGGCTTCTGGAAAGGATATTGCTCACTGGTGGAGACTGAGAAACGGATTGAACGTCTCGGTGGAGCAGAGAAGCAAATCAAGAATATTTGTCCGCGTCTCAAACGACAACGGAGATACGGCGGCAGAGGCAACCGTCAGTATCGCTCTCGGCGAACCCGTTACCTCGGTCAATATCCGGCCTGAATTGATCAATATTCTAAAGCCGGTTGCCGACGAAATCGATGTACCGCCATACGTACTCAGGGAGAATGGAACGGTGTTGGAATTGATCATCAAGCAGCTGAAACCTCAGCAGTATCGAATTTTTCACATCGATCTCATCAGTCCTTCTTTCACGAAAAGGTTCGCTAATAACTGAGTTTGAATGCGATCTCTTTCTCGAATTATATCAATGATGCGGATCGGGATTCCCTTCGTCCTCGGCATGCTGGTCACCAATTACGGATATGGCCAGGCGGTTACGCAGCACATTCAGTATGAGCATCCGGCCCGGACTCTCACACATGACGTCTCTCTTTTAAAGAGCACGTCAACGGCTCGCGTAGCCGTTGTTCGATCGAATCAGACCAAAGATTACGCTGCTGAAGGCGAACGACTGGTCGACGAAGCCGTCTACAATTGGGAGCTGTTTTTGTCAGGGCTTCAAATTCCATACGTGGTATTGGACGACGCTGATCTGAATCGGAGAATATCCAGGAAACTACTCGTTCTTGTTTTACCCGCCGTTGAGTCGATTTCAGAGAATCAGCGCAGCAATATTCTTGACTTCTTGCGCGACGGAGGGGGGATCATCGCGTCAGGCAAAACGGGTTTCTACGACGAAAATGGATGGCGTGGGAAAGGTGAGTTTTTGAACACAGCATTTGGTGTCGACTACCGGGAGTCCGTACCTGCTCAGCCGTACGGAGTATTTCAGACGATTGATACTCGCTCACCCCTATCTGCCGGGATTCCTCCCGGATTTCGATTAAATCTTGCCCCGCGACTGCCAACCTCAGCTGTAAGAGCAGGATCTGCAACTTCGCTCGGGTTCATCAAGACATACGAGGAATCGGATCAAGCTCATTTTGACGATTTGACGATGCTAGTGACCGGAGCGTATGGAATGGGACGATTCGTATGGACCCGATTCCTGCCGCAAGACATCTCACGGAAGCCGCCGCAACAGGAAAACTACCAGCGACTCATGATCAATGCGTTGGCGCACGTCTCCGGGTCGCCGACCGTTTCGGTTGCGCGGTGGCCTGAAGGGAAACCCATGGCACTGACCGTTGCAGCTCTACCGTCTCCGGGCTTCGATGCATTGACGTATCTGTCCAATATGGGTCACTTTCTCACACTCATAGAAGAGACGAGCGCGCGAGCAAGCTTCTATTTCGCGTCGGAAGAAATTACCACATTTCCTAATCTGTATCGCCGCGTCATCGAATCGGGATCTGAAATAGGAATTACGGCCGATAATGACCACCTGTTAATCGATTCGACGTTGACAATCCAGAAAGATCGTCTTTTGAGCGCCGTTCGTGCCTTGCGTTTGAGCCGAGCTCACGGCGTGTATCCGCCCGGCGGTTTTCTCGACGGAAATACGATCCGGGCGCTGGAATCCGTAGGAGCGGCGTACGTAATCGGGGCCGACGCATCAAGCCGAGTTCCCGGTCAACTCGACTGGTGGAGTTTCGTGGACTTTCGAGATTCGTTTCGACAGGAACAACCGGGAGTTTCGGGCCCGTCTAAGGATTACGACCGGGGCAGAGAAATGCGTGAGCAACCGGATATTTCCACCATCCCTCTAGCTAGTTCCTACGGAATTGAGTTCGAAACCGCATACGATGATTTTAGAGAAGGGGGAGGTCTCCTTGTGTTGCCATTCTATCCAGAACTATTTGGACCCTACTCGACGGCAAGCGCAAACCTGCGGAGGACGTTGAAAAAGGCCGCGAGCGATAATACCTGGATAACAACGGCATCAGAAGCATTGATCTGGTGGCGGACGAGAGAGAATCTAAGGTTGAGATTGGTACCATCAGGTCGAAACGAACTCCAAATCGTTCTGGAAAATCCGCTTGAGCACTCGGTCAGTGACGTTGTGCTCGAGATTCATCTTCGTCAAAGAATCCCATCTTCAATTCGGGTCTCGTCGCCCGCGCATTTTTTGCCCGTCGATACGAGTATTGCCGACGCTACCGACGCCGCAGAAGACTATATAGAATCCTTCCGAATTCATATTCCCCTGGTCCAATCGGGACAGAATCGGATCGAGATCTCCTGGCAGCGCTAACGGAAAGGTTTGTCCTTCTGGAGCATCGCCATTGGATCGTCGGTGCCCATCGGGCCGTGTCGATATAGAAACGGTTCACCGTAGTCAGCGCCGACGCGGTAACCGTACGAAATGGCCCTGGCTTCAATCAACTTCATAAATCCCGGATTGGAGACGAACGTCTGAGGCTCGTCGGCCGTATTGTTATAGTCGGGATTATGAAACTGCGATCCGAACGCCTGTAGCGCCTTCAAGCGCCGTTCCCAGACGCTACTGACATCCACGACGATCGTAGGGATGAATTCGATAGCCTGCATAAAGTGCAGGACGTGTGTGGGCCGCCACGGTTCGAGGGCCCGTCCGTCATCTTCTTTCATCTCGATTCGCATCAGACCCGCAAAGAATACCGCCTCGGTGATCAGCCTGGTGGCATTACCGTGATCCGGATGACGACATTCCGGGGCGGTAATCAGAAGCATCTTAGGTCGATACCGACGCAACACGCGGATCACCTTTTCCCGGTTTTCGGGCGAGTTCTCAATATTTCCGTCAGGTATCCCCAGGTTTTCTCTTATCGCGATCCCTAGAATTTCTGCAGATGCTGCGGCTTCCTGCTCACGAAGTTCAGTCGTACCCCTGGACCCCAGCTCGCCTCTGGTCAGGTCGGCGATCCCGACCTGGTACCCCTTATCGACAAGCACGCAGACGGTGCCGCCGGCAGAGAGTTCAACGTCATCCGGATGGGCGCCAATGGCGAGGACGTCTAATGTATTAGAGTCAGGCAACGTAGTCGGGAGATGTAGTCAGGCAATGTAATTGAGTCAGGAAATGCAGTCGGGCAGGTAATGTGATTTTTCAGAGCGGCGTCGTCCTCAGTCGACAACCAGGTTGACAATTCTTCCCGGCACATAAATTTCGCGCTTTATATCCTTTCCGTCCAGAAATCTTGCGACGTTCTCGTCAGATTTGGCGACGGCTATGACGTCCGCCTCGGCTGCTGAAGGAGATATTTGAATGGAGGCCCGAACTTTTCCGTTGACCTGAACGGCGATGGTTACCGTGTCCTCCACCAAAAATCGTTCATCGACGGTCGGCCAGGGTTCGTATGCCAGCGACTCCTGATGACCCAGTCTACTCCACAATTCCTCGGACACATGCGGCGCCAGAGGCGCAAGTAGAAGAATAAAGGCTTCAGCTACCGTTCTGGGGATCGTATCGAGAGCCACCAAAAGTGGAGTGAACTCGATGAGAGCGGCAATGGCGGTATTGAAGCTCATCCGCTCATAATCATCGGTCACGCGCTGAATGGTCTTGTGAAGGGCCCTCTCGAGCTCGTCAGAGGGAGCATCATCACTGATCAAAAGAGACCCATCTTCGCCGACAAAATTTCTCCAGACACGGCGCAAAAAACGGTTCACACCAACGATATCCCTGGTACTCCACGGCTTGGAAGCATCGAGCGGTCCCATATACATCTCATAGAGCCGAAGGGTGTCGCAACCATATTCATCGTTGATTTCATCCGGACTGACTGCATTTTTCAGGCTCTTTCCCATCTTCCCGTATTCCTGGGAAACCGGTTGGCCGTCAAAGGTGAACGATCGGTTCGGTTGGTCCTGAACTTCGACGGCCGGATTGCCGTCCTGGTCGATGACCTCTGTGGCTTCGACGGCCAGGCCGCGTTCATCGCGGTAGGCCGGCGCCAGGATGTACCCCTGGTTGAATAATTTTCCAAACGGCTCTTTCGTGGATACATGCCCCAGGTCCATCAAAACCTTGTGCCAGAATCGCGCATACAACAGATGAAGGACGGCGTGTTCAACGCCTCCGATGTAAAGATCAATGCCGGAGGGAGACATCCAGTACGCCTCTTTTTCCGGCGCAACGAGCTGATCGGTGTTTTTATTGTCGATAAATCGGAGGTAGTACCAACACGACCCCGCCCACTGCGGCATCGTATTCAGTTCGCGTTCGTATCGAACTCCATCGAGCTCAACATAACGCCATGACTCAGGAGCCCGGCTCAGCGGAGGTCTTGGTGGAGCGTCCGGGTCATCCGAAGCCGAGGGACGGAAATCGTCCATTACCGGAAGTTCGACAGGCAAGTCGGTTTCCGATACAGCGCGGATCGCGCCGTCGGAGCCATGAAGGATCGGAAAGGGTTCGCCCCAATACCGCTGCCGGCTAAAAAGCCAGTCACGCAATTTGTAAATGATGGTCCTTTCGCCGCAGCCGGTTTCTTCAAGCCAGGCGATGGTAGCCTTTTTGGCCTTGTCTATTTGAAGTCCGTCGAGAAATCCGGAATTGATCGTAGGATCTTCTCCGAGAGACGCTTTTCCTTCGAAG
>BTQE01000008.1:0-51368 GCA_036985715.1 Rhodothermia bacterium | reverse complement strand
GCCATTGGCAGATTTCCTGCAATCGCGGTAAAATTGAACGGAGTAACTGCGAAAACAAACCCTTCCAGGGGTCGATATTGCAATCTATTCCATATCCCTGGCGAAGAAGCAGGCTGTTCCCGATAGATGCGCTCCATGTACGAGACATTGAATCGGAAGAAATCGATCAGTTCGCAGGCAGCGTCAATTTCAGCCTGGTAGGCATTTTTGCTCTGCCCGAGCATCGTCGATGCGTTTATGGTATCTCTCCAGGGCCCGGCGAGAAGTTCAGCAGCCTTCAGGAATACGGCGGCACGTTCAGTCCAGGGGAGGTTTTTCCAATCATGACGGGCCTCCACAGCGCTCCTGATGGCACTCTGAATTTCGGCTTTGCTACATTGGTGCGACGTGCCGATCTGTCGGCTCAGTTCGTGTGGAGCGTGAACGGGTATCTCCGTTCCGGTACGCACTTCTTTACCCCCTATAAACGCGGGGATATCAACGACTTCGTTCCGCATCTGTGACAGACGTTTTCTCAGGGATGCGCGCTCGTCACTTCCCGGCGCATATGACCGAACGGTCTCATTGGCTGGCGTCGGAACGATTGGGTGCAAATTATTCATGTCTGATCAGTTCGTTCACAGTATTAACACTTCCAGTATCGCGATCGATTCGGGATGTAGATCGGCAAAGGCCCGAAGTTACGCATGTTCGCATTTGGCGTAACACCAGTTCGCAGAAACTTCGATCCAGTTTGACAGAAGGCACATTTTTCCGACGCAGACGAGGATATTTCCGTCCTGCGACGTGCAATTCACGCATGATTGTCTCTCATCTGATGGAACGGCTAGTCTAGACAAATCGACCTAATATGAATGAAATGGGCTGATTTGACGGCAATACCTCACATCTGTCGTGAATGATTTCGAATGAGGCACAATGATGGTATTCGCGTGGCTCGGAATAATCTGTAAGACAAAACGATGCTTCTGCATCACAAGGCTATGCCTCACAGAAATGATGAGAACAAGGTTGCTCATATAAAGGAGAATGTTAAACAACAACTCATCCGGGCAATCACAAAGCAAGCAACTACTGAGCTTGCGTCACTCGAGGACGCAGAGTTAGCAGCGCGCCTGGACGAAATCGACCTGGATTCAGACGGGAAGGGAATTTCAGAGAAGCTGCGTGAACGTATTCTCGGTCAGCTGGCTCGACAGGTGATGCCGCCGTTCAATGAACTCGAAGCGGCAGTGAATCACATGGTGATAAAATCACTTTCCGAAGGAGATGCCCTGGAAGAACTGAGTGCACGCGTACAGCACGAAGTTCATTCACGCGTTGTTGAAATTATAGAATCCAAGCTGTCAGAAATGGCTGACGATTCCGGTGCCATTGTTCGAGAATTGGCCGAATCCGTTTCAATAAACATCGACGAACATCTTGATGACGCCCATTCTATTCTTGAAAGTAGAACAAGAACAATAGCAACCAACAAGCTGTCTAACATAGAGTTAGATACTTCTAACCTTGTAAACGAAGTCCTTTCAAATACGAATGTTGACATTTCCAGGGACCTTGAATTAGCCGTCGGTGAGATAGAAACGCGAATGTACCAGAAGATCTCTGAACGACTTGAAGAGATAGAGATCGATTCCGCGTCACTCGTCGACGATTTGGCATCAAATGCCACATTCGAATCCGATGTCAGCCTGGCCGTAGAGGTAATCAATTCACGACTCAGGGACCGGATCGAACGCGAACTGTCAGCCATTGAACTTGACACAGCCGGAATTGCGTCTGAGGTCGCCCAATCCATAGAATTGGATACGGATATTGATCTAGGAGAAGCAACGGACCGCCTAGTAGCCAGAACCCGGGAACAGATAAGCGAGCAACTCAGACAGGTATCTATCGATGGTAAAGGAATTGCTGAAGACATGGCGTCCTCGATGAAATTAAATCGCAAATATGACCTTTCGGGTGCCGAAAAATCATTTAGGTCTCGGCTCAGAAAGAAAGTTCGTGATCACCTTGAAAAATTGGAGTTAAACGCTGCTGAATTGACAGCAGACGTGGCCAAGAGTATTCCGATCGAGACGGAAGCGGATCTGAACACAGCAGAAAATATTCTCAGCAATCGAATACAGGCTGAGATTCAAAAGAAGCTGGTCCAGATTAAGATTGACGCCGACGCGATCGCGGAAGACCTCGCTTACAACATTGATCTGAAGCACAAATTCGATTCTGAAAAAGCAGCATCGATCCTCGAGAACAGGGTGTATCAAGATGTGCGTGATCAGCTCGAGCAGATCGCGATTGACGCTCAACCGATTTCCGAGGAAGTTGCACAAAATATGCCCGTACAGGCAGATTTCGACGCTGGTGCAGCTGCATCCATTTTAGAACACAGAATTAGAGAGCGCATCCGGCACGAACTCCAACAGAGAGAAACCGCCGTCGAGGCTATGGCCTCTGAGATTGCGGGCCTTCTTCCCATTCAGATTGAAGATGAGATGGGTCCTGCTGAAAACATCCTTGAGTCCCGGATTCGGAAAATGATCGAAGATCAGCTTGGTTCGGTAGAGATTGACACCGACGAGATGTCTCGCGAAATCGCCGGAAGTATTCCTTTGGATATTCCAGAGGATCTCGAAGAGGCGGAATCAATGGTCACCGAACGTACGCGCAAAGAGCTTCGCAGTCGGATCACGCATACCGATATCGATCGCGATGGCATGGCAAGAGAGCTTGCAGCGCAGGTTCAGATAGATGCTGAATTCGATCTGGAGCAAGTAACATCCATTCTGAAATCCAGGATGCATGACCTCTTAGTCAGGGAACTGTCGATGATCGACGTCGGATCCGAAGCAATGGCCGAGGAAATCGCTCACCGAATTGAAATTGAGATTGATTCAAATCTCGAAGAAGCCATGTCGATTCTTCGTGCGCGAACGAAAGACATCGTCAAAGAGAAAATCTATTCGGCAGATCTTGACCTGGATGCCATTGGACGAGAATTGGCGATCGAAGCGCCCATCGAGGTTAATGACCGGATTGACAGTGCGATGGAGATTCTCGAATCCCGAACACGAAAACAGGTCACTCAGAAGCTCGCTGGTATTGAATTCGATACTCATGCGATGGCTGACGAAATCGCTGGAAGTTTGTCCATCGAACTCGAAGGCACGTTCGACGATGCAAGAACTATTTTGGAAAACCGCACAAGAGAACGAGTTCGAGATCAGCTTTCCGGATTGGACGTTGATGCCGAGCGAATGGCGGAAGAGATTGCGAATTCTGCGCATCTTGACGTTGATGAAGGCGTCGAACGAGGTAAGCAGCTCATGCGGAATCGGATTCGCCAGGAGCTCACGCGTCGTTTATCCGAACCATCCAACTCTGAATATGACGTCGCAGAAGAGGTCGTATCAAATCTTGAATTTGATGAGGATCGACTGACGCAGGCAACAGACCAGGCGAAAGCCTCGTGGCAGGATCGTCTCGTCGAGCGCATCGAACGTCGGGTACGAGAGTCGGTCGATACCGTTGATGAACTTCAGGAAGCTGCACTCGCGAAATTTATTGGAGCTGGTACCTGGTTTGAAAAGGCGGTCTCGAAAACTCATGCACAGTTGCGTGAAATGGTCGCTCAGCAAACAGAGCGTCAGATTAGCAACTCATCCGAGTTTATCGATGAGGCGTCTGAACAGGTAACGCGGAAAACGTCGTTGCTCGAAGAATCCTCTTCGCAGGTGAGAAAACAACTCATTGAAAAGGTTGCTCAAGACACGTTGAATGGGCTGGATAACTTCGAGGAGATTGTCGGAGAAGCCCGACTACATATCGAACATGACCACGATGTACTGATTGCAGCCAATGCCGTATTGCGCAATAAGGTGCTGCAGGATGTCGCCGGTTCAGTTCTGGAAGAACTTTCGGATTCCGACAAGGCGAGCATCGAGGCGATGTCGTTTGTATCCAGTGAGCATCCGAACTTCAGGAAGGCGTCTGATCTTGTTCGTCAAAAGGCAACGGAGAAAATCTCAGGGCGTGTTCTGTCAGAACTTTCGGATTCCAGCAAAATCGCCGATTCAGTAGAGCGTGCGTTTGAGACACAGAGCGAATACGTGCAGAACGCCCTGATGGCCTCCAATAAGAAGATGGTTGAGAAGATCACCGCTCTCATGGTCGAACGATTGGAGGATACAGAGCATGTAGCATCTGCAGCAGCTCAAAGTATCCCGGCCGACAGTGACCTTATGGTTTCCGCGATCGACGAGGCTACCCGACGGTTGATAGAAGACGTAGCACACGCCTCTCAGGAGCGTCTTGCTGACAAGCAAGCTACGTGCTCCAGGGCTCGAATGATGCTCCGACCTTCTTTGCCTGAAGTTGAAAAGGCGGCCGATGCGCTCGAGAATCAATTGCTTTCTGAAGTTTCAGAAGAGGCGAAACGCCGCTTGAGCGATGTGGAAGAATCGTCTGCGAAAGCCCGCTCTTATGTGGATGCTGAAAATGAGCAGATGAGAGCCATCGCGAGTCAGTTGAAGGATAATCTCCTGAAAGAAACCGCCTCGAGTGCTCTTAATGAGTTGAGTGACAATTACGTTGCTGCAACCCAGGCACGAGCTCACATTGGAGATGATGCAGCCCAGATTGACCAGGTGGTTGCGGTTCTGCGGGAGATGCTCGTTTCTGAGATCGCCAAAGCAGGTGTTGATCAGTTAGGATCTCCATCCGAGGTGGCCAAGGAGTCTATAGACCGTCTGCCGGACGAGTCAGAACCCGTTCAAGCTGCCGTCGAGAGTCTAAAAGAGATGCTGATCTCAGAGATTCTGGATCAGTCGATCGAGTCGTTAAGCGATGCAGATGCAACAGCTTCGGATGTCATTGATCGGATTGATCCCGAACACGAGGTACTTCGGTCAGCGAACAGAATTGTTCGTGAGAAGATGACGGAACGTCTCTTCCAGGAAGCTTTGAAAGCCCTCTCTGCGGGCTCGAAAGGCGGCGAGGAGTCTGCCGAGCAGGCCTTTTTCTCAGAAGCTCTACGTACGCTCACGTCCAAGAAATCAGAGAGCGAAACCAAAGATTCTGAAGCAAACGAGGCTTCCTCAGAAAAGGAACCGCCTGAGCAACAGGAAACGGACATGAGTTCAACCGAAAACACTATTTCAGAATGGAAACCCCTTGCCGATCTCGGTTCTGACGTTGAACCTGAGTCGGACTCTGCTGTTGATTCAGAAAAGGATTCTGATCCAGTTTCTGAGAGAGAAGACCCACAGCGAGATGCTCCTGAAATCGCTCCGGAGGATTTTGGGACGAAAGATGACATGCTGGATTCTTCTGACGCCGAAGATGCCTGTCCAGGTTTCAGTTTCGAATTTGAAGAAAGTGAGTCAAATAGGGCTCAGGACAGTAGTACGGATAGCGATCCGGAAGTCTCAGACGCCCTTTCGCGGGATTCGTCAATAGGGGATGGGGCTTCGCGAGGCGTCGCACCCAGTCTAAAGGTTCCGTCGAGTCCGAATACCGGCCAGGTGTACTATGTATACGGAGTCATGTCGTCTGAGAGTAGCTACATAATTGACTCTGAATTCCCTTCAGGGATGACCGATTCATCTCAGGTGTTCGTTGTTAATGGTGGCCAACTCAGCGCAATTGTGAGTATCGAAGAGAGCCATTTGTTTGGGAAGCATGCGATCGAAGAAAGCATGAGAGATACAGAGTGGCTCAAGGATAAAGTTCGCCGTCATGCCGCCGTTTTATTCGAAATCAAAAAGGATGCAACGCTTGTCCCAATTCGATTTGGAATCAGTTGTAACTCCGAAGACGGGATAATGAGACTGATCGTTGAACAGCAGCAGCATTTTGAGCAGACGTTGGAACGACTTCACGGGAAATCAGAGTTCGGAGTGCGCGTCTATTGCGACACGCAAACACTTCGCGATACGATTTTAGAAAGCGACCAACAGGTAGATGAGTCTATCGAAGGAATGCCAAGCGGCGTTTCTCGAGTCCTCAAAAACATAATGAATAATGACGACGCTTCCGAAGATTCTGGATTAGGACAGAGCTTGCTCGAGACGTGCATCGCTCGATCACACAGCACGCTTCTGGAATTGTCGTCCGAAGGCACATTTAAGGATGTGCCGAACCAAAAGGACGCAGAGGGTCGCACTCTCATCATGAATGCCGCATACCTCGTACCCACGTACATGGAAAGGCAATTTGGCTACAGAATCGAGCGACTCGCTACAGAGTACAAGGCAATCGGCCTGGTATTCGAGAAATCGGGTCCATGGCCACCGTTCCATTTTGTCGAGTCGAATAACAGCGGAGAAATGGGATCTATCACCGGCATCGGTGTCTAGACTGAATAGGCAAGCTCCTGGGAAGGCACTTAGGCATAGCCCGGATCAATTAAACGATCCGATCGTCTTGGGCGGATCAATTCCTCCCGCCAACCCAGGAAGCTTTGCCACTTTCACTTGAGCGATATATCGCGCTTCGGTATCTGCGAAGAGCACAGGGAAGATCCGAAGGACGTCGATTCCTTCGATTGATCACGTTCATTTCTGTAGGTGGTGTAGCGGTCGGAGTCGCGACGCTCATTCTCGCCCTTTCTATCGTAAGAGGCTTCAGTCGGGAGATTGAGTCCAAGATCGTAGGATTCGGCGCTCAGATTCAGGTGGAGAGCTTTCGCGATGCACCACTTGACAACGCGTCAGAATTGTACGATCGCCTCGTGACGTTTGAAGCGGTCGAAAACGTCTCTCCTGTTGTTCAGGAGTTTGTTCTTCTCAGAAAATCCAGTACCCGGATTGACGGGGTTTCTATCTGGGGAACGGATGTATTGCCGGACTACTTGGTGGGCGCCTTGCAAGAGGGGAACGGCACCTTTGATCCCAGCAAAGATGGTCATGCAGGCATGGTGATCGGTAGGAAGCTGGCCTCGTCACTCGCCCTGAATCTAGGAGACCGAATTACTGCTTTTTCTCTGAGAAATCGAGACGGAGTCGGGAGTTTGGCTCGAACCCCAAAGGTGAAGCAATTTCACGTGTCAGGCATTTTCGAAACCTCTTTAGCCAACTTCGACGAGCTGTACGTTTTTACGGACATAGCGACCACCCGCTCGCTCCTGGAATATCGACAAGACGAAGTCACACGATATGATTTATCCCTTCACGAAGGATTCGATCCTCAACAGGTCGCCGAAATGATTGATGCGAACCTCACATTTCCTGTGATGGCGCGGTCTATTTACGATGTTTACCGCAGTCTTTTTGCCTGGGTTAACCTGCAGGAAAACATTATCCCGCTTGTGATCGGAATTATCATTCTGGTCGCAGCCTTTAACATCATCGGTACTCTACTCATGATTATTCTTGAGAAAACCCGAGAGGTGGGCATTCTCGCTAGTATGGGTGCATCGGCGGCAAGTCTTCGGAAGCTGTTTCTGACATTGGGCCTGTACATCGGCGCGACCGGCGTAATCCTTGGTGAGGCCACGGCACTTGTCTTCGCCTGGATACAGTTGCAGTATTCTATTATTCCGCTACCGGAAGAGGCATACTATATGAGTACCGCGCCTATCCAGTTGAGTATTTATGATTTTATAATTGTCGGAATTTTGACTTTGATTATGTGTGCCGCATCGTCGTATTTCCCGGCACGCTTCGCTTCCAGTATCGAACCGATCAAAGCCATTCATTCCAGCTAATCGTGCTCCCCTTTCAGTCAACGTAAAATGACACTGACGGTAGAATATTATGCAATTCTGAAGGACGTCACGGGCCTTTCTTCCGAGTCCTTCGAGGTCCCTGACGGCTGTACCGGGAGCACTCTTCTGGTGGCGGTCAGCGAACGCTATCCGAAACACGCAGGTTTGGTTGCATCGGTCAGGATCGCGAATTCCGAGTCCTATATTTCGAACGAGTCCACGCTCGAACCAGACTCTACGGTCCTTCTCATTCCTCCGGTCAGCGGTGGATAGCCGGCGTTGGAAAGGCAAACCAGAAATTCCGTTATGAGCATAACCGTCCAGATAAAGATCACGGAGGATCGGATTGCAATTCCAGATCTTGAGGCGTTTCTGCGCGAGGCGGAAGGAGGAGCGGTGAATCTTTTTGTGGGCACGACGCGACGGGTAACAGAGGACCGGATCACGGTCGAACTCTCCTATGAATGTGCACGGGAGTTGGCGCTGGCAGAACTGGATAGAATTGTTTCTGAAGCGAAAGTGAAGTGGCCGATACTACGTGTGGTGGTCGTCCACCGGGTCGGGACTGTTGGCGCGGGCGAAGCTTCCGTGGTTATTGGAGTTGCGACGGCGCATCGAGTCGAGTCGTTTGAAGCCTGCAGATTCCTGATTGACGAGCTGAAAAAGCGGGTCCCGATCTGGAAAAAGGAAGTCTATGAAGACGGAGATACCGAGTGGGTTACGGGAAACAGTCCGTCCTAGGCCTGGACGAGATCCATGAGCGCTTCCTGACACCGTCTCTGCGGATCAGGATGTGTATCGGGGGAGAATGTCCGCCCGGTAATGGTCTCGAATAATTCGATATATCTCGCAGCGACTTCTATACGAAAGGAATCATCCAGGTCGGGAAGGGCTTGACCTTCTTTTCCATGGAATCCTTTTTCCATGAGCCACTCTCGAACGAATTCCTTAGAAAGTTGTCGTTGCGGCTCGTTGGCGACCAATAGCTGCTCGTATGTGTCCGCATAGAAATATCGGGAAGAGTCCGGGGTATGAATTTCGTCGATGACCACATACGTTCCGTCAGAACTGAGCCCGAATTCATACTTCGTATCGACGAGAACCAGCCCCTGTTGAGCAGCCATTTCAGTTCCCCGGGCAAACAGTTGCAATGCGCAATCTTTCAGGTTAAAAAAGGTCTGCTCTTCCATGATGCCCGTGGAAATGATGTCTGCCCCCGAGATATCCTCATCATGCCCTTCATGGGCTTTCGTGGTCGGCGTTAGAATAGGCTTTGGGAGTCTGCTATTCTGGCGAAGACCCTCCGCGAGCGTTTCGCCACACAGTTCACGAAGTCCGCTTCGGTACGTCCTCCAGGCATGACCCACCAAATATCCTCTCACGACAAACTCAATCGGCACAGTTTCGCATTTCATGGCGAGTGTGACGTTAGGGTCCGGCACGGATATCACATGGTTGGGCATGATATCCGACGTTTTCTCAAAACAGTAAGCGGCCAGTTGATTTAGAACCTGACCCTTGAAGGGTATGGTCTGCCTAAGTACGTGATCGAAGGCGGAAATTCGATCGGTCGTGACCAATGCGATCTGACCATGAAAGGTATATGTGTCACGCACCTTGCCTTCGTACCGTTCTCCGAGGTCATTGAATTCCGTTCCATCGAGAGTCCGATCCAGCTGAGCTGAAATGACGTCTATCATATCTACCGATTTGTATGATGCTGTTTGGCGTCCGATTTTCCACAGGGATAATAAGACGGGGACCGATGATTATTTTCTATCCTGATCAGTCTTTTTCGATTCTCAATATCGTGTTTGGCCGACCGCCGTCGTCAGAGAACGAAGGGGAAATACGGAACGCGATCAACAAGGAGGGCTATAGCGTTATGGAGATCTCTTCGGCGTAATCGATCCTGTATCCGCGTGCCCACAGATCATCAGGCGCGTTCCAGAACGGAGAGCATCTCATCTACCGACGTGAATTTCACTCGTGGGCGTTCCTGTGATTCTCCAGCTGCCCGCTCTGCTGAATCGATTCGCAGCCAATCATCGTACGAAATAAATTGCGGTTGTTGATCGTGCACAAAAGACTGTACCGACTCAAGATCGGTTGATTCGGGATTGAAATGCCTGCCAGCACGCAGGTCCTCAAGCATCGCGTCTACCGTTTCGATCGCATCGGGCTTGTTCGTTCCGATAACCCCCGTTGGACCGCGCTTAATCCAACCTCCAACGTAACACCCAAGGCGTTCGTCTCCGGAATCATCAACGACTCGACCCGACTCATTGCGAACGACGCCCCACGAATCGTTGAAGGGAAGGTCGGGGAGTGCAACACCTCGATACCCTACCGAACGGAATACCAGGCTGACAGAGAGTTCGATCGCGTTCTCGGTTGCGACACAACCGATGCGGCCACTCTCCTGAAGTTCCAGGGTGTTCCGGACGAGACGCATGCCTGATACACAGCCATCGTCACCGCCAAGTAACTCGGTTGGTGATAATAAAAAGCGCACGTGGCAATTTCTTGAAGCTCCAGGCTTGGATCCACCGACGTAGGCGGCCATGATCTCAAGCTTTTTTGACGTCATACGATCAGGCGATTCCTCCAAAGCCGCCGACGATACGGGGTCGAGTTCAAGCTCCTCTGCTAACACCACTATCGATGCGTCATCGAGCTCTCCCATCTCCTTAATCTCGGGCGTCGTAAATGCAGCCTGCGCCGGACCCCGCCGACCAATCATGAAAATGTCTTGCACTTTGCTCTCAGCCAACGCCTCCAAAGCATAGTCTGCGATGTCTGTTCTGGCCAGTTCGTCCACCGTTTTGGCCAGAATTCGGGCTACGTCTACAGCGACGTTCCCCATGCCGATAATGGCTACTCGCTCCTGAGAAAGGTCAAACTCGAAGTCCCTGAAATCGGGATGGCCATTGTACCATGCTACGAACTCGGTCGCTGAATGGCTGCGCGGCAGGTCTTCTCCCGGAACGCCCATACGCCGGTCCACCTGAGCACCCGTTGAAAAGTAGACTTGATGGTAAAATCTTTTTAAATCCTCGAGAGAGACATGCGACCCGTATTCGACGTTTCCGAAGAAGTGAAAATTTGGGTTGGACGCCGTTTTGTCGAAGATGCGCGTCACATTTTTAATCTTCTCGTGATCGGGCGCTACACCGGCCCGGACCAGTCCGTGGGGTGTTGGTAGTCGATCGTACACGTCTACGAAAACATGAAAATCCGCCGTCTTAAAAAATCTTTCAGCTGCATAAAACCCTGCCGGGCCGGCACCGATGACTGCGATACGCGCTGGATTGGACTCAGAACCAATAGTGGACATGGGCTAGTAAGAATCTGAATATCGTGCTATAGAAAGATTTTCATGAAAGGAAATTAGGATCCAATCTTTCGGCTGGCAACCTAATGGGAGATCTTCAGTTTTTTGGTGAGATCGTATGAAATCCGACGTGTTCCGGGTGGAAGCTTGGCCTTTCGAATATCCGGGCCATTCGGAAATCCAGAGCGGCGTCAACTATCCTGCATGGAAACTTATGCGGAAGGGGTAATGATTAAGCCCAGTATGACACATATACCTGAATAGTTTGTTCGAGAGCCCCACACCTATCATTTCATTTTCGAACCGAGTTGTTCTCCGGTTAAGCTTTCTGCTCTCGGCTTGCCTGTTCGTATCGATTGGTCATGCGCAGGGGAGAGCTGAAGATCACCTGCCTTCGCGCGTTGACACGCTCGCCATTTCCGGCAATGGACCTTTTCTGATCCGACCGTTCATCTCTCCGGGTTCAGAGTCGGTTCTTCTCGACAGTCTCGTTCTTTCTACAGATGATTACCTGATAAACTATCGATCGGGCCTTCTGGAACTACTCGATCGAACACCCGGAGAGTCCGGATTGTTAGTCGTTTCGTACGAGTATATCCCAATATCCCTCACGGGATCACTCAGGAAGTGGCCTCTGAAAAGAAAGGGGGAACGTCCGGCAAATGACGGGCGCCTTACTGCTCGAAGAACCACACGTGATGACCGCGTCTACGCAAGCTCGTCTCAACTTCGTCGGAGCGGTTCAATCACAAGAGGTATTACTACCGGAACCGGACGGGACGTGGCCATTGAGTCGGGTCTCCGGTTGCAGGTCGAAGGCCCGATAGCCGAAGGACTGAACCTACGTGCCGCGCTTACCGACGAAGACACGCCCATTCTTCCAGAGGGCTCAACCCAGCGGCTCAACGAATTTGATCGCGTATTTATTGAATTGCAGACGACGTACGGTTCAGTTCAGCTCGGAGACTTTGACAGCCGTATTGGTGGAGGAGAGTATGCACAGCTCCGCCGGAAACTACAGGGCGTAACCGCTTTTGGGGAAATCGTACCTACGACGGAGGGCCTGTTTCGAGGCGGTTCGTTTTCCGTGGCCGGTGCAACGTCTCGAGGGATCTTTAGAGTGCAGGCAATTCAACCAATAGACGGTATTCAGGGGCCATACCGGCTGGAGGGCAAGAACGGTGAGAGATTCATCATCGTTCTACCGGGATCAGAGGTGGTCTACCTCGATGGAAATCCACTCAAACGTGGAGAACTCAGTGACTACGTGATGGACTATGCAACAGGAGAACTCACGTTCTCCCCGACTCGTATCGTGACGTCTGACCGCCGGATCTCCGTTGAATTTCAGTATTCCACAGAGCAGTTCACGAGGACACTTCTTGCCGCAGACTTCGATACAGGTTTTGGACGGATATCCAACGGGAATCCTCTTTTTTCGATCGGTGGGAGTATTGTCAGAGAAGCTGACGGAGATCAGTTCGGCAAAGAATTCGGACTCACACCGACCGATTCACTTTCACTTGTTCTGTCGGGAGATACGGATGCGTTCAGTAGCGGTGCCATCCCAGTTGTGTATGATCCAGAGGCGCTTTTTACACAGTATGTGATTGAAAAAGCAAACGATCCGGCCAATGGTGATCCGAATATTTTTACTGTGGTCACGGAGCTTCCAGCAGATTCGATCCAGGTATTCCGGGTTTCCTTCTCTCGATTGGGAATCGGGAAAGGAGGCTATGAACGAGCAGGTCTTGTTTCGAATGGAATTGCGTATCGATATGTTGGGGCGGGGAAAGGTGAATATGAGCCGGTAAGACCACTTCCTAAACCAGCTCTAAAGCAAGTCTTTGACGTTCGCGCTACGTTCAATCCAGCACCCATTCTTAGTTTTTCGGGGGAATGGGCTTCTTCGATCAACGATCTCAACCGACTTTCCTCAATAGATGCGGCTGACGACGAGGGAAGAGCGTACCATTATGGCGTAACCGTAAACCCGACTCCCATTCGTCTGGGAGATCGATCGTTGGGTTTGTTTTCAGCTGCATATACGAGGCGTTCTCGAGATGTAGAATTTTCAACATTCGAGCGCATAAGGCCCATTGAATTTGCCCGTAAATGGAATATTCAGAACGTGAGCGTAGACGCTACCGGAGGGATTGCCGAAGCCGGCGACGAACAGTCGGATCGTCTATCGACACGATTTGCCTGGTCGGACTCTTCGTTCATTGATGCCGGGTATGGACGGCTCAGCATCGGGTCTTCATTTGAAGGGAGTCGTTGGGACGGACGTATTCAATTGTCCGACGCCAGGTACCCCCGCTTTAAGTACCAGATCGAATCGATATCCAGCGAGAATTTTCAATTCCTGGAAAGTGGCAATTGGTTTAGACAGCAAGGTCGCGTATCAAAAGGTTTTCTGAATAACTCCTTCGTTCCCTTCGTCGAGCTTGAGCATGAAAATCTTGAGCAGAGAAGCGTTGAAGCCGACAGTCTGGTAGCTCCTTCAATTCGATTTCTTGAGACTCGCGTCGGCGCCACATGGAATCAGACTACGTATGCCATCCGAACGGAGATAGAGCGACGCGCAGCCGATCATATAATTTCGGGAGCTTGGCGATCATTCAATGCCTGGACGGTGTCGTCCACACTTTCTGTAGATCCAAGTCGAGCTCTACACTCAGACGTCCAAGTAGGTGTTCGCCGTTCTGATTCCACACCGTTGCCAGCAGGATTGAACCAGGATCAGAGCAAGAACTCATTCGTGCTGCGTTGGAATGGCAGATGGCGAGGGCAGAAGAAGGGAATTAACCTGACGTGGCTATATCAAGCGCAAACCGAGCTTTCGGCTACGATGCAAGAAATCTATATCCGAACCGGGCAAGAGAGGGGTGAATATGTCTGGCTCGATGAGAATGAGGATGGGGCTATCCAGTTGGAGGAGTTTATCCCGGAAACGACACCCGATGAAGGACTCTATGTTCGGACGTTCATTCCGTCTGATTCGTTGGAATCAACGACAGGAGTTCGAGGTCGGATTCGCCTCGACCTTTCTCCTGGTTCACTTTTTGCCACGAGTTCGCATGGTCTGCAGACATTTCTGAAAGGCGTAAGTTCAAGTACGGTAATCGATGTTGAGGAGAAGAGTAGAACTCCCGATCGGAATGATGTTTATTTCCTACGCATTGGTTCTTTTCGATCTTCGGAATACACCCTGAACGGCCGATTTCTCATACGTCAGGACTTTTCCTTTTTCAGAAACAGTCGCGTTGTTGATTTAAATCTGAACCTGCAAACCGCACGGAGCCTTTCCGAGCTATCCGCAGGGGAAGAAAGGAGGGAATCTGACTTGCTCCGTGTATCGGGAAGATTCACCTTTCACCCGAAATGGACAGTGAGAGCCGCGATTGAGCGTTCTTTCGACGTTCAAAACAGCGAATCATTTGCCTCCAGGAACTTCGATATCGTAACCACAGGAATCTCGCCTTCCGTCACGTGGAACGCTTCTCAACCCATCCTACTCACATTGGCGGCCGTGATCAGTCAGAAGGACGAACAGAATCTCGGGGGGACAGCGACAACGGTACGCATTCCGATCGATGCACGATATCGGCTGGAACGAAAATTTGATCTGGCGGCCCGTTTTGAAGTAGCATCCGTTGACCTATCGGGTCAGTACGCAGGTCGCACCGCGTTCGAACTTACAGATGGGAGGGGGGCTGGAACGTCATACCTGTGGCGCCTGACTCTACAGAGTAATCTGAGCGACGTCCTTACGGCAACGGTATCGTACGATGGGCGTGCGCCCAAGAATCGCGACGTAATCCACACAGCTCGATTTGAGTTAAGTGCTCGGTTTTGAGTTAAGTGGTCTGTTTTAAGTTAAGCGCTCGGTTCTGAGTTGAGAAGTCTGTATTGAGTTGAGCGTCCAGTCTTGAAGATGAATCGGTCAAGCTGGATCTGCCCACTCATCATATTTTTCTCTCCGAATCGTGGCTCCTAAACCCGAGAACTTTCCCTCAAGATTCTCATATCCCCGATCGAGATGGTAAACTCGTAGCACGGTTGTTTCCCCTTCAGCGACCAGACCGGCAAGCACAAGAGAAACACTGGCCCTCAGATCAGTACTCATCACCTGAGCCCCCTGTATGGGTTTGCCGCCTTCCACGGCCACCTCGCTCCCAACGACGATTGCGTTGATTCCCATTCGGCGAAGCTCCGGAATATGCTTGAAGCGATCTTGATAAATGGTTTCATTTACTTTGGCATTTCCATCCGTACACGCCAGCAGAACGGTCCACTGTGCCTGGAGGTCTGTCGGGAATCCTGGATATATGCCGGTTTCGATGCTTACGGGAAGAAGCTTTTCAGGCGCGGTAACCTCTACGAAATTTTTTCCAAGCTCGAGCTCGGTCCCGGTCTGCCTCAAGGCATCGATGAAGTATTCACCCAGATGAGTCGGGTCCGCGTTTTCGAATCGGAGCGGAGATCCCGGGTCGCCCGCTATCGCTGCCGCAATCATGAAGGTGCCGAGTTCAATGCGATCCGGACAATTGGAAAATGACGTAGCGTGCAGCTGATCGGAGCCTTCGATTTCAATTGTCCGCGTACCGATTCCAGACAGACGCGCACCCATTTGCTCCAGCATACGACAGAAGACCTCAACATCCGGTTCTGTCGCGGCATTATCCAGGCGGGAGGATCCGCGTGCACGCGACGCGGCAAGTAGAAAATTGATGGTCGCACCAACGCTGGAAGGGTTCAGCTCGAATGTGCCGCCCGGCAGTCTTCCACCCGGAGCTTTGGCGACAACATATCCCTGATCCAGCTCAATTTCTGCTCCCAAGGCTTCAAGTCCTTTGATGTGGAGATCTACAGGCCTGGGACCCCAGGCGCACCCTCCCGGCAACGAGACGCGCGCTTGACCAGTCCTTCCAAGAAGAGCCCCCAGCATATAGAACGATGCCCGCATTCTTTTCACGAGTTCATAGGGCGCTTCTGGTCGAATCAGGCTCGAAGGATCAATCGAGAGGGTTCCATTCTCCTGAGTATGCTCGATCGACGCCCCTGTGACACCAATCACACGCGAAAACGTACTGATGTCGCGTAGTGCAGGAATATTTTCCAGAGACACTTTTCCGTCAGCCAGAAGGGCAGCGGCCATGAGGGGGAGCGCAGTATTTTTCGAACCGCTGATCGTCGCGGCTCCTGTAAGCCGTCGCCCTCCTTCCATCACTAGCCGATCCATGTTGAAGCCCGGTTCTTGAAATTTGAGTCCGACATTCCTAATTCAGACTGTCCGGATTCGGGTATCCTTGTTCTCGCCCTTGACCGGACAGCGTATCGACTAAAGGATCAGGACAGTCGTTCCAGCGTTTCGGTGAACGCTCTGTAGATTTCCAGTTCACCCGTGAAGAAGATAGGCTCTATCTACCTCGACTACGCAGCCACGGCGCCGCCTGATTCCAGGGTTGTGGATGCCATGTTGCCTTACGTTTCCGAGCACTACGGAAATCCATCCTCCCTTCACGGACCAGGACGAAAAGCGCGGCATGCAGTCGAGGAAGCAAGGGAGTGTGTAGCGGAAATTTTGGGGACCGATCCAGGAGAGATCATTTTCACGAGCGGAGGAACCGAGGCCGACAATTTGGCACTCATGTCGGCCGGGAGCAGCCGAACCTACTCTCAACTTGTTACGTCGGAATCAGAGCATGAGGCCGTACGACAGACGGCACTCTTTCTGAGGGAGCGTGGGGTAGAAGTCTCGATGGCGGCACCCGACAAGTATGGCGGCATCGACGCCGATGCAATCAACAGGGTCCTTTCAGGAGAAAGATCTCTGGTCTCTGTGATGCTGGTAAACAATGAAACGGGCGTGGTCAATCCTATATCTGAAATCGCAGAAACTGTACATGCATCCGGAGGCGTCCTGCACACCGACGCCGTGCAGGGTGCACCGTATTACGATTTGAAAGAGTTGGCGGGTGAAGTTGATCTCATGACACTCTCAGGTCATAAAATGGGAGGACCAAAGGGAATCGGGGTGCTAATGGTACGATCCGGTACGACCCTGGATCCCCTTTTACGCGGAGGATCGCAGGAGCGAAAACGACGGGCAGGTACAGAAAACGTCGCCGCAATCGTTGGAGTCGCAGCGGCACTTGAGATTGCTCAAACTGAGCGCGTCGAAAACGCTCAGAGAGTACGAGAACTAAGGGATCTGCTCAGGAGTCGTTTGGAGGACTCGCTCGGTAAGAGAATTCGAGTCACCACTCCTGAACACAGTGCTCCGCACATTCTCCACATGCTTGCTCTTGACGCAGACGGTACAGGGGTTGATGGTGAAATGCTGATTCTTGGACTGGATCTCGAAGGGGTGTATGTATCGAGCGGTTCAGCCTGTACGAGTGGGGCATTGGAGCCAAGCCACGTCTTGACGGCGATGGGAATACATTCATCCGTCGCAAAAGGGGCTGTTCGATTTTCATTGGGGCGAGAATCAACCGAGGAAGATATTGTCGTGGGCGCGGGCCGAATCCGCTCAGTAATCGAACGTGTGGGTGCCCGCGTTCAGCCCTAGGGCAGTCTCGGACCTGGGCAACGCCCAGGACCTCGAACAAGATTGTTTAGCCTGGTTGGATGACGCAGGGCGGGTCAGTATTTTTAGGATCGCGATCGGTACCCCGGTACACTATTTGTGTAGATAGGTCAAAATCAAACCGTATCAAGTAATACGGGTCGTTTCCAAATCTACCTTAGCCAGCAAACTGGCGGATGGACTTCTCATTATGCAAACTGAGAACCGAGTCGAAGAAATCGGGGCGTTCAAGACTCTCGAGCAATTCATAATTGAGCGCCAGGAACAGCAAGAACACTCAACCGGCGCTTTCTCCAGGCTGATCCGTGACATCAGCGTCGCCGCCAAGATCGTTAACTGGCACATGCGACGTGGGGGGATCCTTGATATTTTCGGAGATACGGGTGAGGTAAATGTGCAGGGGGAAGTTCAGCAGGTTATGGATGCTCTGGCCCATAAGGAATTTGTGCGTACGCTAAGGCGAGGAGGGGAGTGCTGCCTGATAGGCTCGGAGGAACACGCAGAGGCGATACCGTTGCCTGCCAATGCCAATGGAGGTGGAGACTACATCGTTCTTCTGGATCCGCTCGATGGATCATCCAACATCGAAGTCAATGTCTCTGTTGGCACAATATTCAGTATTTATCGTCTTCCTGAAGGATTTGGACCGCCAACGGTAGAAGCAGCTCTTCAGAAGGGAGTTGAACAGGTGGGTGCCGGCTATGTGGTCTATGGTTCCTCAAGTATTCTGGTCTATACCACGGGTCACGGAGTCAACGGGTTTACATTGGATCCGTCAATCGGGGAGTTTCTACTGTCGCATCCTGATATTCGAATTCCAGATGATGGAACAATGTATTCCATCAACGAAGGAAACTACAATTCATTTGAAACAGGGCTAAAGAAATACATTAAGTGGATGCAGAAAGAGGATCCTGAAGAAGGACTTCCGTTGAGCACAAGATACATAGGATCCTTCGTAGCCGATTTCCATCGCAATCTGCTGAAAGGGGGTCTCTACATGTATCCCTCGACGACGAAAAGCCCCTCGGGCAAACTCCGTCTGATGTATGAAGCAAATCCACTGGCGTATGTCGTTGAACAAGCAGGCGGAGCTGCTTCTGACGGTCGCATGCGGATTCTTGATATTGAACCTGAGAAACTGCATCAGCGGACACCGCTGTATATTGGAAGTCAGCGTATGGTTGACACTGCAGAACAGTTTCTCAGAGGCGAACGAGATTGACCCCGAAAGGTCACGAAGACATTTCCTCGCATTCAACACGTGCACGCGCGTGGGCACCCGCATCTCTTTCTAATCTGGGTCCGGGCTTCGACTGTCTTGGTGTAGCCATAGAACCCTGGGGCGATTCGGTAGAAGCGCGTCACAATGACTCGGATAAGGTGCGGATCAACTATCATCCGAACAGCGCCTGGCAAGGGACAACGGTCTGGGAGCAAAACACAGCTGGAGTAGCTGCAAAACGGGTATTGGCCCAGTTGGACCCGTCCGCAGGTGTAGATTTGACTATCTGCAAAGGCGTAGTGCCCGGATCCGGAATCGGCAGTTCGGCAGCGAGTGCCGCCGCCGCCGCGTGGGCGGTAAATCTCTTATTCGGCGAAACTCTCTCAAAAAAAGATCTTGTTTCGGCCGTATTGGCGGGAGAAATGGTGGCATCAGGCAGCATGCACGGTGACAATGTTCTGCCATCGCTGTTCGGTGGCATCATCATCTCATCTTCGACCGATCCCGAAATATTCAAGCGAGTAAAATTGGCCGAGGTTCCATTTCTTGCAGTATGCCTGCCCGGTATGGAAGTACTGACGAAGGATGCACGAGATCGACTTCCAACAAAAGTCAGCCTGGAGGACGCGATCTCAAACGCATCAACACTGGCACTGATGGTAGCTGCTCTGATGGAAGGTGACTGGAAAACTGTCGGCCGCCAAATGATGAACGATCGGATCGTAGAACCCGTCCGTGCAGAGCTTCTTTCTGCCTACGCAGATATTCGTAAGTCGGCAATGCATCTAGGCGCATATGGCTGTGCCCTCTCCGGCTCCGGGCCGACCATGTTTGCCCTTGCAGAGTCAGAGCCTGCAGCAGAAAGAATACTTGAGGGTATGATTGCGGCGGCAGATTCTTTTAATATCTCAGTGACCGGAAAAATTTCCGGGATCGATGAAACCGGGGCGAGACGATTCGAGGAGTGAGAACGGCGATGCAATTCGTGAGCACAAGGCAAGAGTCTCAGCCGGTTGATTTCAAGACAGCTTTGATCCATGGACTGGCCCCTGACGGCGGTCTTTACCTTCCATCCAGTTGTCCTCAGATCCCTTATTCGAGCCTTCAGGTTTCAAACTATCCCACATTCGCATCAGAGGTTCTCTCGCACTGGATCGCTGATGAGATCGGTGGGGAATCGCTCGTTTCGATCTGCAATGATGCCTTCGATTTCGAAATCCGTCTTATCCCTCTTTCAGGTGCGAACTGGTTGGATTGTTATGTTCTGGAGCTCTTTCACGGGCCTACGCTCTCTTTCAAAGACTTTGGCGCCCGCTTTATGGCGCGTGTGATGGCCGGCATGTCCAGCACTGAAGGATATTCAACGACGATCCTTGTAGCTACCTCCGGTGACACGGGAAGCGCAGTCGCGCATGCATTTTCAGGACTGCGCGATATCCGCGTAATTTTACTGTACCCGAAAGGCCAGATCAGCGCTATTCAGGAACAACAGTTAATCGTTGAAAGACCAGGTGTCACGGCGTGCAGGGTAGATGGCACGTTCGACGACTGTCAGAAGCTCGTAAAATCTGCATTCGAAGCAGGTCGGGAATCGCCAACGAGGCTGTCGTCTGCCAATTCAATCAACATCTGTCGTCTTCTCCCTCAATCTGTGTACTATGCATGGGCAGCCCGAATGCTCGAAGCAGAGCCCACCTTTTGTGTTCCGAGTGGAAATTTGGGGAACCTTACGGGAGGTGCACTGGCGGTACGGTCCGGTCTGGTAGTGTCTGGATTCATGGCAGCCCACAATGCCAATTCGTTTTTTCCTGAATACCTGAATGATGATACGACCCCAACGAGACGCTCCGTCCGCACGCTCTCGAACGCCATGGATGTGGGTGCGCCATCAAATCTCGAACGTCTTACCGCTTTGTTCTCGCCCGAAGAGCTTCGCAAGTTGATTACCGGGACGGCCGTAACAGATAGCGAGACCATATCGACCATGAAAATCCTCGCTGATGAGACGGATTACATTGCCGATCCGCATACGGCTGTCGCACTTCAGGGAGTCCAGCGATTGAGGAAAGAGAGAAAGTTGGACGGACCTGTGGTGGCCCTCTCGACGGCTGACCCAGCAAAGTTCGCAGATTCCGTAAAGGTCGCAACGGGTCGAGAACTGTCGACGTCAGAAATACTGAGTGTACTCGCGCACAGAAAAACGTCAGTCGTTGACATACCGGTAGCGCAGGATGCACTCCAATCCATCATGAACGAATCAACGTAGGCGGAGACTCAGCGTTTGAACGAGGTTTCGTATACCTGCTCGTTTCCAAGCTGATCTTCAACTTCCAGGCGAAGTTCGTGTACCCCGGCTCGAAGACGATCACCGAATGTGTATCGTAGTGTTCCTGATTTTCCGTCCAGCGCAAATAGAGCCCATTCTCCGTCGATCGTTCCTCTATACTTCTTAATACCCGAGAAATCGTCCTTGATTCGGATCCGGATATTACTTGAGCGACTCATGTTTTTGCCCGAAGAAATGTTTATCGGGCGAATGGATGGTGCAAGCGTATCGGCAGTGATGGTAAACTCGCCAAAGCTTCGGACGCTTGACGTAACCCATCCATCCCGAAAAGATCCTCCGGCGTAGGACATGCTTCCATCGCTGTTTACGCGTCCAAGGGTGACCCTCGATTGCAGGCGTTTTGGAACATCGCGACCGTCAATTGAGATCGAATAAGGCTCCTGAACGGGTGTATTCTCGTCGTGTACGCGGTGAACCGGAGCGTATCGGTTACTCGGGCCTGAACTGCGCTCGGCATGATGCAACTCGGTATCATCGTACAGCGTCTTCGAAGAGAGCTTGACGACGATTCCAGTCCGTTCGAATGTATACGGGCGATCGTAGACAGCTATCATTTTGTCCACCTGCTCGGCCGTGCGTACCACCGACGAGTCCATTTTAATATCACCGTGTATCTGGAACGGAAGGACAGCCTCGTTTCCGTACGCATCAGATATGCGATAACGAATATCATACGTACTGTCTTGCACGACAGTGAGTATCCCGCGATCAACGGTGTCGTAGATGGATAACTGATTGCCTGGAAGAACGTAGCTTCGCTGAATCCAGCGACGATTTCTGATGTACTCGGCGTAGTCGATGTGGGCGTTGACATAGCGCGTTAGACTAAAGGGAAAACGCTCCATTTCGGATGTAAAAATCGGATCCCCGCCACTCTCCAAATCAATCTTGTAAGTACCCAGTTGATTGGTCGAATCATCGTGATAGTCGTACGTCTGGATTCCAAAGCCAATCTCACCCACAGCTTCAATTCGATCTGCACGGGAAAATCGAAAGGCCCCATCCTTGCGGGCCACATCCAGAATGACCGACTCATTACCCCGAACGGTTCTCCACCCTCCAGTACGAGTGTCTCTTATTCGAAGTTGACTCCGCTCACTCATCGTATAGATCTTAATTCGACGAATTTGGGGTGGTCTTGTGTCCCGGACGTCGAATCCAAACAGTAGAGGATTTACAGGCCAGCCCGTGGAGGCATTACGAACTTCAAAATGAAGATGTGGCCCAGATGAGCTACCCGAATTTCCCGAAAAAGCGATCACGTCTCCTTTCGTAACAGGGAAGCGGCGCTCTAATGGAAACGCGTCAACAGCAAAAGATTCTCGCGAATATTGAAGCTCCTTGATATAAGCAGAAAACGGGGCGCTAAAACGATCCAGGTGGGCATAAACAGTCATGAACCCGTTGGGGTGGGTCACATAGATCGCGTTACCGAATCCGCCGGGGGACACGGATATCCGCGAAACCCATCCATCGGCGGCTGCATAAATCTTGTACCCGGAACGACCATTCGTCTTGATATCCAGACCGGAGTGGAGATGATTCGACCGCATCTCGGCAAAACTGCCGGCCAGACTCAGTGGAATGCCGAGAGGAGAGCGAAAGTAATCCTGCGGATACTGATGTGGATTCGAAGAACCGAACAACAAAATGGCAAAAAGCGGAACTATCCTATGGATAGCCACTCTCAATATGTTCAGTGAGTTTTTCTTTGTACGCACGTGAGGGATTCTGAAATGCTGGAATAATATCGTCTTACAGCAACTTTTGTACCTTATAGTCGGAGATCGGAAAAGAATACTATACGCATGAAAAATAACAATTTACTGGCTGTCGTACTCGGTTTAATAGCTGTTTTTCTGATCGGCGTCGTTCTTCTCGAACTGAAGACTGTGTTATTGCCGTTCGCAATCTCGTTATTGTTGTCCATCATCTTCAAACCCGTCGTTCTTCGTCTAAAAAAGGGACGGGTTCCGATGGCGATTTCGTTGTTTGGTGTTTTGTTGATCTTTTTCCTCGTTTTGTTTCTCCTCGGCTGGGTTGTTTTTTCCAGTACGGCGACCTTTGTGGAAACACTTCCTTCTTACGAGGCAAAAATTTCGGACTTCATGTTCGATGTGCAGGCCAGTGTGTTTGCCTTGGCCGAGCGATTTGAAATCCAGGTCACAGATTTTCGCTGGACGGACGCCATCGAATTTTCTTCGATCACGTCGGTTTTAACCACTGGTGTGGGTTCATTTATTGCGTTCCTCAGCACAACATTTCTGATTCTGCTTTTTATGCTGTTCATTCTTGCCGGGGCAGGGGACCTGGCCGGAAAGGTGAGGACGGCATTTCCGGAAGATCAGGCGACCCGAATCGGGGATGTCGTATCCACTATTGACACCCGGGTCCGGCAATATCTCGTGACCAAGACCTTAATCAGTCTTGGAACAGGATTACTGACGTTTCTCTTCCTGTTGGCGATAGGTGTTGATTTTCCGCTTATATGGGGGCTTCTTGCTTTTATCCTCAACTACATCCCCAATGTTGGATCCGTTATCGCGGTTCTCTTCCCGTTCTTCTTGTCGCTACTTCAATTCGACACTTTAGTCGTACCGTTACTCGTACTCATCCTGCTTGGAGGGATTCAGATGCTCATGGGAAATGTAATTGAGCCCAGAATTATGGCATTCAGTTTGAACCTGAGTCCACTCCTGATTTTGGTTTCGCTTATAGTCTGGGGATGGCTCTGGGGTATACTTGGAATGATGCTGGCTGTCCCTCTGACAGCTACGATCAAGATCATCACCGAGAATCTAGAGCCGCTAAAACCACTGTCCGTTCTTATGAGTGGCGTCGTCGAACCTGTCGAAGGAAACACGTAGAGCCTTCCTTTATTTGGTATTTCCCCGGATGATGACGGACGAGAGAGCGGCGCTATCGCAGGAATAGATGGTCGTATTGAACTGCTCGTCGCAGCTCTTCTCTCTCAGTAGTGGATGGTGAGCATTCAGAACGAGAAGATCGGCTAAACAGCCCTTTTTAATCTGCCCAAGGGATCTTCCCGCCGCCTGGCTACCACCAAACAATGACTGAAGATATCTCCGAGTGCCTGCACCGATGGCCGACGTGATTCCTTCGACATTTCGTTTCTGAAGCCTGACTCTCTGGATGTAGTCGAGCAGTCTGAGTTCTTCAAACGGAGACACGCAAATATTACTATCTGAGCCGATCGCCACGGTCCCGCCCAACTCCAGGAAATCGGATAGAGGAAAAACGCCATCTCCCAGATCGGCCTCAGTAGTTGGGCACAGGCCTATTGTCGCGCCCGAGGATGCAACAAGAGAGAGCTCCACTTGGGATGCATGCGTTGCATGAATCAGACACCAGTGTTCATCAACGGCGGCCTTGTCGAAAAGGTATTCGATCGGTCTTTTTCCAAGAACGGCCACGCACTCCTCCACCTCACGGACCTGCTCTGCAACATGGATGTGGACTGGAGACCCTGGCGCATGGGTATTCCGGTGGTCGAGTAATTGATGGATCCCCCTTGCATTTACTGCGCGCAAGGAGTGAGGCGCATATCCGATCGTGAGACCGGGATTTCCTTTTGTTCGATCCAGCAGGCGGGTGATGAGATCACAATAGTCGCCGAGCGAGAGTACGAATCGATTTTGATGTTGCCGTAGCACCTTTTCTCCAAACCCACCGAACTCGTAAAACACCGGGAGTAGGGTCAGCCCAATTCCTGCGGTCTCAGCGGCATTCAGAATAGCCAGACTCATCGCGTCAGGATCCGGGTACAGGTTTCCGTCGGGGTCGCAGTGCACATAATGGAATTCGCACACGGATGTATAGCCGGCCCGAGTCATTTCGATGTATAACTCGGTTGCGATTTGTTCCATATCCTGGGGCCCGATCGTCGATAAATGCTGGTACATGACTTCTCGCCATGTCCAGAAATCATCAGTCGGAGACGTAAACGAGTGGGTTCGCCCTACAATTGTACGCTGGAACGCATGCGAATGAACATTAACCATTCCGGGTACGACGGGTCCCTTGGCTTTCGGCAATTCAGAATCGACGTACGAGCTCTGAATATCGGATATCACACCCTGCTTATCCCAGTAGATTGCAACATCTGTAACCCAACCGTCCGGTAACAATACCTGCGGTGCTTGAAGTCCTATAGAGTCGGAGTTTGGCACAATTCTCCCTGGAAAGTGTGCTCGAGGCGCGGTTACTCTGTTTCTTCCAGTAGTCGAGTGATCACATCTACTGCGGACACGCCGTCCGCTTCTGCATTGAAGTTCGTGACGATTCGATGTCTAAGTACGGATACGGCCAGGCGATCGACTTCTTCAATCAGCGGAGTAAGTCGCCCGCCAAGAGCAGCAATCGCTTTGGCGCCGAGAATCAGGTACTGAGAGGCACGTGGGCCTGCTCCGTAGTTAATGTAGTTCTTGATAAAATCAGACGCATCCTCATGGTCGGGTCTCGTTTTTTCCACCAATCTTACGGCGTACTCAATTACATTTTCAGCCACCGGCATACTCCGAATGAGGTGCTGATAAGATAGAAGATCCGTCCCGGACATCACATGACCAATCTCTTCCTCCTTGGCACTCGTCGTGTTACGCACAATTTCCACTTCCTGATCGAAGGTGGGGTAGTCCAACCATAAGTTGAGCATAAATCGATCGAGCTGAGCCTCGGGGAGGGGATAGGTCCCTTCCTGCTCAATGGGATTCTGTGTGGCCAGGACAAAAAATGGATCGGGAAGCGAATAAGTCCGGCCTGCTGTAGTCACACGGTGCTCCTGCATAGCCTCAAGCAGTGCGGCCTGCGTTTTGGGTGGAGTTCGGTTTATTTCATCGGCGAGAATAACGTTTGCAAAGATGGGTCCTTTTACAAATTTGAATACGCGACGGCCGGTCGACACGTCTTCCTCGATGATTTCTGTTCCGGTGATATCACTCGGCATCAGATCAGGGGTGAACTGAATTCGTCCGAATGATAGATCAATGGCCTCCGAAAGCGTCTGAACAAGAAGCGTTTTGGCAAGACCCGGAACTCCAACGAGAAGCACATGGCCGCGACAGATCAAGCTGATGAAGATTTGTTCGATAATCTCGTTCTGACCGACGATTACTTTTGCGATCTCCTTCGTGAGATCATTATAGCCAGCGACGAGGGCGTCGAGCGTTTCAGGCGTAGCTGCAGTAGTGCTCATACAGTCATGTACATACAGTCGTGTTCAAACAGATAAGCGAGGTAGAAAAAAGAATGGTTTACCTAAGTTCGAACAATTGGGGAGCTAGTTATCAGCTATCGAAATGTCGCGTGCTTGTCCCCTCATGTCAATATAGACGTCTTTCTTTAGCTCATTCAGCCATTCTGTCATGATTCTGCCCTGCTTCTCCCTGAGGGCCAATCCTTCAACGAGTTCGTAATCGGTTTCCAGATTAACAATGTGTTCGGGTATTCTCTTTTCAAGAAGAACGATGTGGTACGCTATGCTGTTATCGAGAAGTTGCACTTCACGTGGTTCACTGATCTCACCTTCTTCCAACTGAAGAATTGTGGTCTGCCAGCTTCCGCCCAGGTTGGTTAAGTACAGGTTGCGCTCTCCACTATTTGGATCCATGACTCGCCCTCCCCGCGAAGCGGTGGTTTCTTCTTCAGAATGATCCCGGGCGAGCACGTGGAACGACGCTCCCGCATTCAATACGGAATCGCGAAGCGACGTTAAGAACTCTATGGCAGGCGTGGGGTCATTCTTGCGTTCGTCAAATGCGATAAGAATATGGTTATAGTCTATGACATCCCCTCGCCGGGCATTTACTCTGAGAAAGTGGAGACCAAACTTCGTTTCGAATATTTGTGAGAATAAACCCAGCGGAGCTCGGGAGGCGACGGCTGCGAACTCTGGGACGACTTCTGATAGGCCCATGTTTTCATAAAGACCGCCGTTACTCGCAGATCCGGGATCGTCCGAAAAAAGCTCTGCCATTTCTTCGATGGTCACCGCACCGGTCAAAACCGTATCCCGGATGGTGGTGATCATTTCCATGGCTTCCGACCTGGCCTCCGCGGTCACCTCGGGTTTTCGGACAATATGAGAAACGCGAACAATGTCGGGCAACGTGGGCAGCGAATCTGTCGGGAACTGCTGAAACCAGGCATCAACATCCGCCGGCGTCGCCTTGATTTTTCGAATTTTGTTACCGCGAATCTGGTCAGCCAGTAATTGATCCCGAAATTCCTCTCTAAACTCTGCCCTGATTTCGACAATACTTTTACCGTAAAGCTCTTCCAGTTTAGAATCGCCACCGATCTGAAGGGACATTTGCTGAATTCGAGAATTGAGCATCTGATCGACCTGCTCATCTGTTACCACAATGTTGGTATCCCTTTTGGCGTGAATAACGAGCACCTTCTCGCCAATGAGCTGATCGAGAGCTGCCTGCCACAACTCATCCGAATATGCGATCTGTTGTTGATTGATTGCGTTAAGGACATACCCGTCCACGTCCGACTTCAGGATGATGTAGTCGCCGACGACGACGACGATTTCATCCAATACTTCTCCTTCCTGCGCGTGGGCCGAAAGCGTAGTGAGCGCGCTCGAACCCAGTACGAATAGAAGTAACAATGCACGAGTAAATCTCATAAATCGAAAACTTGTTGTTGATGGGCCGCTTTCCTCTACACGGGGCTAGCTGCTTACCCCATCTGGTCTTCGCTCTATCAAACGTCTACATGCAGAGGATATTTTCTGAGACTTGCAATAAACCCCGGAGTGATCCTATCGGACATCCAGTTCTTCTCGTGCGAGCGCTTCATTTCGAAGCCGTTGAACCTGCCGTGCATACAACTGTTTCCTGTTCTCGATGGCGATCCTGGCCCGCAATTGGTCTTCCAGAAGGGAAACTGCCGGAGTCGTTCCAATTGGGATTCTTTCGACCAATTGGACAACATGATACCGATTGTCCAATTCGAATGGGGATAAAATCTGACCCGGGGATAGCTGCTGCACCGCCTCGTTGAGTCCCGGAATAGACGACAGTATTCTTGTTTCAGGGTAGAACGATACGGAAAGCGCGGTTGTGACACTCGACTCTTCTGTAAATCGATTCGCGACCGTTTTCCAAACCGAATCAGCGCTTGGAGAGCTGTCAAGCCCCTCCATCAATTCGATAGCGTTCATTGCGGAATCGGCAGACTCTGTCACCAGGTATCTAACCCTGACAAAGGGTTCGGTCAGCTTTAAACGGTCTTTGTTTTGCTCGTAGTAGGTGCGTAAATCCTGGTCGTCCGGGTTGGAATCTTCTTCCTCGTATAGTTCGGTCAGCAATGCGCTCACCAACACAGACCGTTCGTTTTCTAAAAGCAGGCGCTTAACTCCTTCTTGATTCCGCAGGCCACGACGAACCGCCTCCCGAAATAGCAATTCGTCTGTTATCCACTGTTCCACGAATTGCTGGGCCACCTCAGCGGAATCTCGAAGAACCGTAAGCGACCCAAGCGCCGAATCCAGATCTTGGCGTGTCAAATAACGCTCACCCAGACGTGCGACATAGTCAACGTTCGTCCTTGCCGGAGAACACCCAACAAAAACAATTGCGAGTACGGACGGAAGAATGAACCTGCGACTGAGCGTTAGAAAGAGTCTCCGGACGGTGTGATGTTTGAGAATCATCATGACTGGCAAAGATTGAAATCCGCCAACAAATATAGATGAACCTGGAGCCCGGTTACGGTTCGACGTGCCCGGGCTTTAAAAGGTATTGAAGTCGGTCAGGATAGAGAGCTACTTTATATTTCTTCCGAAGCCGGGCGATCATTTTCTCTTCCAGAACAATCTGATAGTCATTGACGGCCTGTGCGCGGGCTTCGGTAAACGTCTTCTCTCGAGCCGGCTCGATGCCATCGTTGTATAAGATGAGAAACCCGTTGTTATACGGCAGTGGATCTGTGACCTCTCCCGGATTTTGATTTAAAGCTTTATCAAATATTGAGTTAGAAGGCCCCTCAATCATCGTTGTATCGACACGGATCAGAGATGACGAATCGGCGAAAACCGTTTCAAAAAGCCTGGACAACTCTGTTCCCGACCTGAGCTTGGCAACCACGTTCTGAAGAAGTGAATCCGAGGCGTGGGAAATCATAATGATTCGAAATCGATCTTCGAATCGATATGAACTCGCCCTGGGGCCATAAAAAGCCTCGAGTCCAGTTGAATCCACGGAGGCGGCCGTCCAGACCGAATCCTCCATCAGTCTGAATAGAATAAGGCCGTCTCTAAACTCGTTCATCGTCCGAGCAAAAACGGGATCCCTTTCTTCGAGAGCTGCTATCTCATAGTCCAGCGCCTGATCATCCAGAAAATCATCCATGGTCCGCCAGAACGATTCAGACGGCGAAGGTGCTTCAGATATTCGATTCTGCCTAATGTGACTTACGAACTTTCCAACTGCGTAGGTGGAATCTCCCATCCAGGCAATCGGTGTCGTTGGGTCCACCGCCGAAAACTCACTGGCAGAGAGGCCCTTCAGAAGAGAGTCCGCGCCCAACTGATCGAACCATGTTTCAATTTGGACCGAGTCCACTCGCGCATCGAGGTCATTACGTTTTTGTCTCGTGAACGCTTCTTCCGCTTTGCGGGCTCTTGGGAGCTGAGACATGTTGCCGCTCATCCTCTCTCGAGCTTCTTCGAGAGATTCAGGTGGAAATCGCTCAAGAACGCGAACGAGATGAAATCCGAAGGACGTTTCAATGACATCGGAGATTTGTCCCACCTCCATCGAGTAAGCCTTATCGCGAAGGTTGGCCGGAAGGCCACCATCGAATGCCATCCGTTGCAACTCTCCTCCGTTTGATGCGCTGCCTCGATCGACTGAATACTCAGCTGCCAGGTCAGCAAAATCTTCCCCAGCCGCAATCTTATTCTTGATTTCGTTCATGGTGTCGAGAGCTGCAGCGCTGTCGGCAGCTGTCCCTGCTAATGCCTGTACCATGATATGAGCCAGGCGAATATCGCCCGGCAAGGGCGCCCTTGAATGGACCTTCAGTATGTGATATCCAAACGGGGATCTAAAGGGATCGGAGACACTGTCGACCGGAGTCGCGTATGCCATATCCTCAAATTCATCAACCATTCGGCCTCCACCGAATGTACCCAGGTATCCCTGATATCCCGGAGATCCTTGCTTTCCTCTCGCAGACGGATCCTCCGAATAACGAAAAGCCAATTCACCAAAGTCAGAGCCGAGGATTACCGAGTCTCGTATGGCAAGAATACGTTCGTACGCGCCAAACGTGTCTGCAGGAGTGGCGGAAGCTCCTAATCTGACGAGAATGTGACTCGCCTCGATCATCTCCTGTCGCCGTGCATGCATCAGCTGTATAAGCGGATCCGTCACTTCTTCCTGCAGGATGTAGGGCCTGGCAAGCTGATTTCTGTAACCGCCAATTTCGTCCTTGAAATCGTCCAGTTTTTGATACCCTGCTTCTTTGGCCTCAAGCACTTTCAATTTAAAGTCGACGTACCGTTCAAGGAAATCCCGATATGCGGAAAGACTGTCGGTCTCAGGATCTGATTCAAGAACCGCAGTTCGCTCGTACTCTCTGACAAACTCAGAAAGCGTAATTGGATTTCCTGCTATTGTAGCAACGGCAGAGTTCTCTGATTCCGGAGCAACATTTGCTGATTGTTGCTCTACGGACGAACAGCCCAAAGAAACGAGAAACATGAGGGACGACATCCCCAGAAATAGAGACGCCGTATTCGAACGCTTCCGATGATAGTGCGCCATTATGGTAGGTATCCCGAATTTGAATTCGGTCAGATTTGAAAAAGCGGTCCATTCACGCAGGCATGTAACATCTGGTTCCTTGTCCTAAAAAAATGACACTAACGGCAACTTTCGAATACGCAAAAAGTCTTGAAGCAGGAAAACGCAATAAAAATCGGTTGAAGGCTGATTTCAGCTCATGAAGGACTTCGCTCTCATTGAAGCGTTTCAGGCCGGCGACGAATTCGCATTCGTCGGCATCTACAATCGATACAAGGGAGCTGTGTACGCTTTCTGTTGCAAAATGCTTGTGGATTCCGAGCAGGCTCAAGATGTTACGCAAGAAACCTTTCTCAGGATATATGAGAATCGCGATCGACTTCTGAAAACGAGTTCCTTTAAGTCCTGGCTTTTTACGATCGCGCGTAATCAGTGTCTGAATTCGCTCCGGAGATCCAAGAGGCATACGGGATTCGATGCCGGTTTGGAATATTCTCTTCCCGCCACCGAGACGCCCTACTCAAAGATGGAGAAGAACGAACAGGTTCGATTCGTGACCCAATTTATTCAGTCACTCAAACCTGAGTACAGAGAGGTGCTCATTCTTCGCGAGTATCAAAATCTGACGTATGAGGAAATCGCAGCCGTAACCCGAAGTTCAATTTCAGCCGTGAAGTCAAGGTTGTTCAAAGCTCGCCGAAAGTTGGGGAAAGTTATGGAGCCCATGTGGGTCGTGAAAAATCCTCTGGTGGCCGAACAGGACCGAGGCAAAAAGGCTGTCGTACAACGTCGGCTGAACAATTAGAGAATGACAGAACACCCCAACATATCAAACTTCGAGGATTCAGCCTGCTCGAAGAAAAGCAGTGAAATCCTCCATCAATACTTGGATGGTGAGCTCGCCCTCGATGTTCAATCCAGTCTGTTCGAGCACATGGCCGATTGCGAAAGCTGTCGCCGGATGATGGAATCCGTCCTGGCATTTCGGCGAATGAGTCGTCAGGAATTCCTTGCGTATCCACCCGCAGCGGATGACATTTTCTTTGAGCGCTTGGCCAAATTGAAAAAACAGTCTGACCAGATAGATCGCGAAGAAGACCGAAAACCTCTTTGGAATGCGAAGCGGTCTATCTCACTCCGATCTGCTCTGGCTCTGGCAAGTATTGTCTTTCTGATCGGCCTCTTTGTCCCGATGCCGTCCAGAACGAACTATGCTACAGCCCTGATTCAATTTGAAGTAGAACGCGTTCAATTTGAACCAACCGACTCGGTCGTGATCGAGTCGCCGATCTATCACTGGGTTGACGGAATTACGGTTGAAGCTGTTCGAACGGATTCACAAGTGCCCGATGAGACGTTATAGGTTGGACGGTCACCTCTGTATTATTATCAGCTCTTTCACGCGATAGTGCGAGCTGATAAGGAGTTATTCCCGAACTGGAATTATTTTACCAGATCGATCTTAATCCCACGATCCCGAGCCGACAATTGAGTCCTTTTCGCGTTCGTTTTGCGCCAAGCCCGACCGGCTATCTCCATATTGGAGGATTACGAACGGCATTGTACAACTATCTGTTTGCCCGAAAACATGGGGGCACCATCATCCTGCGTATTGAAGACACGGATCAAAGGCGATTCGTGGAGGATGCAGAGAAAGATATCCTGGCCTCGCTGGAGTGGGCTGGACTCGATTTTGACGAAGGACCGGGGCGAGACGGAGGACACGGCCCGTATCGGCAATCTGAACGATCGGATGTCTACAAACAGATTGCAGAAGAGCTTGTAGATAGCGGGGACGCTTATATCGCGTTCGATACGGAAGAGGAATTGACATCCATGCGGGAACGGTTCGCCACAAAGGAAAACCCGAATCCGAGGTACGGCAGTTCCACCAGATCCCAGATGCAGAACGCGCTGTCGCTGAGCGAAGATGATGTGTCTTCTCGTCTTGAATCCGGACAGCCATACGTAATCCGGTTAAAAGTGTCACCCGGCGGTTCTGTTTCGTTTTCAGATTTGATTCGTGGGCCCGTCACCTTTGAAACGGTTAACGTGGACGATCAGGTACTGATGAAATCCGACGGCCTTCCGACGTATCACCTCGCGAACATTGTCGACGACCATTTGATGGAGGTTTCACATGTCATCCGCGGGGAAGAATGGCTTCCGTCGACACCCAAACACATCTTGCTGTATGAGGCCCTTGGATGGGACCCGCCGCAAATGGCCCATCTTCCGCTGATTCTAAGCCCGACAGGTGGAAAGCTGTCGAAAAGGAGTGCCGAAAGAGCCGGAATACCGGTATCGGTTAAGGAATACCGATCCACAGGGTACGAAAGTGGGGCCCTGATCAATTTTCTGGCTCTCCTGGGTTGGAATCCTGGAAACGAGAGAGAACTTTACGCGATGGAGGATCTGATCGAAGCATTCTCTCTTGAGCGAGTAGGCCAATCGGGCGTCCAGTTCGATCTCAATAAACTGCAATGGGTTAACGAGCATTATCTAAGGCAGCGATCGGCAAAGAGTATCGCGTCGGATATCAAACCGCTATTGGCCGAAAATGGAATCAAGCCGGACGAGGACTATCTCGAACGCGTGGTTGCCGTCATGGCGGAAAGAATCAGCTTACCGTCGGACCTTTTACGGGCTAGATATTTTTTCGAGGACCCGACGTCTTATGACGATAAGACCAGGAAAAAGCGGTGGAAGGAGGAATCCTCAGGTCTCGTTGTCTCGTTTGCCGGGAAGCTCGACCAACTTGACGTGTTCGAAGCTGCAACGATCGAAACCGCTCTCAGAAAACTCGCGGAGGAGCAAGAAGTTGGGGCCGGAAGAATCATACATCCCGTGAGATTAGCGGTCAGCGGTATAGGATTCGGTCCGGGACTTTTCGAACTCCTTGAGCTGCTCGGCAGAGAGACGACCGTCCGTCGGTTACGAACGGCCGTTTCGGCTATAGGCTAGTCTGGATTCTCGCTGCCGATCGCATCCACGTACGAACTTGCACCGGCTACGGGATGCAGGGTCCCCTGTTCAATTTCCTCGATAAGGCGCTTTCTCAACTCGCTCAGCTTCATATCGTTTTCCAAACGGGTCCGAAGAAAGTACTGGACCGCATCCTCAAACCAGGAAATCATCTGATCTGAACGACGAACGTCGAAAGAACCCGTCGAACGGGTGTGCTCAACCTGCTCTTGAATCATCTTCCAGACATCTTCAAATCCTTCTTCAGAAAGCGAGGATATCGTCAAGACTGGAATTTCGTAAGACTCGGGACCACCCGCTGAAAGACGAAGTGCGGTTTTGATGTCGGATGCCGTACTGCGTGCGGCCTCAATTCGATCTCCGTCCGCCTTGTTGACGATCACAGCGTCTGTCATCTCCATGATTCCGCATTTGATGCCCTGAAGAACATCTCCCGCACCCGATATGGCCAGAAGAAGAAAGAAATCGGTCATGCCGTGAACACCGAACTCGGCCTGCCCCACACCAACCGTCTCTACCAGAACGACGTCATATCCCGCGGCTTCACAAACGATGATTGCTTCCCGGGTCATTTCGGCGACACCGCCCAGAATTCCGGAACTCGGGGAGGGACGTATATAGGCGTTTTCCTTCGTGGAAAGTAGTTCCATTCGGGTTTTGTCTCCCAGAATGCTGCCTCCCGTGCGACCACTGGACGGATCAACGGCTAAAACTGCTACACGATGTCCCTCGCCAACGAGGTATAAGCCAAGCCGCTCTATGAATGTACTCTTGCCCGCTCCCGGTAAGCCGGATATACCGATTCGAATCGACGACGATTTCCTGGTGCCGCAGAGTTCGATAAGTTCTCGTTTGACGAGAGAGTCTTCAGGGCGCCTGCTCTCAATCAATGTGATTGAACGAGCGAGAGCGACCCTGTCGCCCGATTGGAGTTTGTCGTACAGTTCGCCAGGTACGTTCATCAGGGTCCGTCTCGAATGTCAGTGGATGCGATCCAACCGGTCTGCGATGAACAAAGCGAACACCTCACAATTTGGCCTCTGAGCGCCGAGAGAGCATCATGGTCAACAGACTTTCAGCGGCTTTCGGAATCTGGGTGCCCGGTCCAAAGATTGCCACTACTCCGGCGGATTCAAGTTCTTTATAATCCGACGGAGGGATTACGCCGCCGGCCACCACCAAGATATCGCTTCGATCGAACTTCGCGAGCTCACTGATTACTTCTGGAATGAGAGTGCCATGTGCTCCGGCAAGGCTTGAGACTCCGAGAATGTGGACATCATTTTCTATCGCCTGCTTTGCGGCTTCGGAAGGAGACTGAAAAAGGGGTCCGATATCGACATCGAATCCCAAGTCGGCAAATGACGTGGCAATGACCTTGGCGCCGCGATCGTGACCGTCCTGTCCGAGTTTCGTAACGAGAATACGTGGGCGTCTTCCTTCAACCCGAAGGAACTCTTCAGACAGTCTGTGTACCTTACTCATCGTCTCATTATCACTCGATTCTGAAGCATAAACGCCCGTGAAAGTACGGATATTAGCGGTATAGCGGCCGAATACTTTTTCGAGAGCCGATGAGATTTCACCGAGTGTAGCTCGGTTTCGAGCAGCCGTAACAGTCAGCTCGAGGAGATTGGATTCTTTTCCAGAAGCAGCCTGCTCAAGTAGGTCCAAACTCTCTTTTACAGCACTCGCGTCTCGGGTCGACTTGACGGTAGCGAGACGCTCAATCTGTGCATCACGAACCTCTTTATTGTCCACTTTTCTAATTTGGAGATCCGGTTCGTGTTGGCGTCTGAATCGATTTGTACCGACGAGGATGTCCTTTCCTGAATCGATTCGTGCCTGTCGCCTGGCGGCCGCCTCTTCAATTCGCAGTTTGGGCAATCCGTCTTCAATAGCGAGCACCATACCGCCTCGTTTTTCCACCTCTTCAATCAGTGCCCGAGCCTTCTCCGCCAGAAGATCGGTCAGGGTTTCGAGGTAATAGGACCCAGCCCAGGGATCGATGGCTCTGGGTATTCCCGTGTGGTCACGAAGGTGAAGCTGTGTGTCGCGTGCGATTCCAGCTGAAAATTCAGTCGGAAGGGCAATTGCTTCGTCCAACGCGTTTGTATGCAAGGATTGGGTATGCCCCAGGACCGCTGTCAGGGCTTCCAGACAGGTTCGCCCTACATTATTGAAAGGGTCCTGGGCCGAGAGGCTCCAACCTGAAGTCTGGCAGTGTGTTCTGAGCGCCATGGATTTTGGATTCTTTGGATCGAACGGTCGGATCATTTCTGCCCAGAGCATACGTGCTGCTCTCAGCTTAGCAACCTCCATGAAGTGATTCATTCCGATTCCAAAGAAAAACGAAATTCGAGGGGCAAATTCGTCGATGTCAAGTCCAGCCTCCAGGCCTGCGCGGACATAGGCCAGCCCGTCTGCGAGCGTGTAAGCCAGTTCTAGATCGGCCGAGGCACCCGCCTCCAACATGTGATAACCACTCACGGAGATGGAGTTGAACCGAGGCATTTCTACGGAAGTGAACGAAACAACATCTCGAACTATCCGCATGGACGGCCCAGGCGGATAGATGTACGTGTTTCTCACCATAAACTCCTTCAAAACGTCGTTCTGAATGGTTCCGCTCAGCAGCTCTCTTGACACTCCCTGTTCTTCAGCAGCCACGATATAGAAAGCCATGATCGGCAGAACCGCGCCGTTCATGGTCATGGATACCGACATTTTGTCGAGTGGGATTTGGTCAAAAAGGATTTTCATATCCTCGACCGTATCGATTGCAACTCCCGCCTTGCCAATGTCTCCCGAAACGCGCGGATGATCTGAGTCATATCCGCGGTGGGTTGGAAGATCGAACGCGACCGAGAGTCCTGTCTGCCCTGCGCTCAAGTTATGCCGAAAAAAAGCATTGGACTCTTCAGCGGTAGAAAATCCAGCATATTGCCGAATGGTCCATGGTCTGACGGTGTACATGGAGCCGTACGGACCCCTCAGGTAAGGGGGAATTCCCGCGCCATAATTCAGGTGTGTCAGGTTTTGAACGGCATCCGATTGATAAGAACTCTGAAGAGAAAACGACTCGGCGGACGTCCACTCTTCGTGACCCGGCACTTGAATCCGTTCGAGTGATGGATTGGAGGAAAACGGGACGTGCATCGTGTTGATACCGTTCACCTGTGGACCATTCCGTTCGATCTCCAGAAACTTGTACCAGGCCCGTTCGGCGAGTAGATCCGTTAGCTTTTCGATATAGTAGGAGCCCGACAAGGGGTCTCGAACTCTCGACAGGTAAGCTTCATGCCGCAACAGCAACAGAATATTTCTTGCAAGTCTCCGTGATTCCCTTGATCCACCATCTTCTATAGGTACCTCGGGAAGCTCTATCACAATCGAGTCAGGGTCACCGAGAACTGAGGCTACTGCACTCGTAGAGGCCGGAATCAACGCCCGGTACGGTTCGGTCGAGACTTGCTGACTCCGAACCGTCACGTGAATGTGTGGACAGGTTTCAAAAGAACCAGAACTCGTAAATGCGTCAACTACTTGAGGCAGTAGCATCCGGAGCGCTCGTAACCCGGCAATCTCGGCAAAGAAACTGTCGCCGATAGAATGTTGAATCGTAAGCTGACCCGCCACTCTTTCGCAGTCGAGCCCTCTATCTCCCAATTCCAGACACCAGCCGCTAACACCGGCAAGAAGAACAGCAATCGAGGTGCTGAGGTCGGCCCCTCGCGCTATCACTGACCTCGAATCGACAGTGCCGATAGAGAGCTGTGATTCGCTCTCGGCGCCACGGCTCAAAACATGATGGGCGAGATTAAATATCTCCGACCGCTCGGTCTCCTTCAGATCACTTTCGAATGGACTTACCAGAAGTGAGACGCGTCCGGGAAAACTCTCAATCCGCTTCTCGGCAAGACTCAGGAGGTCCGTGCCGCCCTTCAGAAAAACCAATACTTCGGCAGCAGCGGCACGCTTCAAAAAATCCCAAATCGATTCACCCGAGAAGCCTGTTAGCTGGACGAGTTCCACAGACTCCATTATATCAGGCTTGGCATCCTGGGCTTTCGAGTTGATACGGTCAGCGATTAACCAGTTTTGTTCTCGAGCCTGCCCGGTTCGGTACCTGAGAGAAAGATCCTCCCGGCGGTAAAACGGATCGAGCGTGATACCCGGATCGATTTCCCACTGGAGTGATTCGAACGGATTCGTCTCTCCGAGTTCCTCCTCAATAACAGCGAGCCACTCTCCGGTAGGAGTGGCCTCAAATCCCTCAAATAAAAGGTCTCCCTTTTCCATTAAAAAATTCAGAATACTGGCTGAGAAATAGAAGGCGAGTCGCCAAAATACGGCGTATCGGTATTTCGATGAGACTTCAGCTAGCCGACAGGGTCTGTGAGGTACAGATCCAGTAAACCGTATAAGGCGATACCCGTAGCCACGGAGACGTTGAGGGATTGCTTAAAGCCATACTGTGGAATCTCCAGCGCGTAGTCAGCCAGATCGACAAGCTCGGAAGAAAGTCCTGAAAGCTCGTTTCCAACCATCAGTAACGCGGGGAATATCTCGTCCGAGATGTCAGCCAACCGTGTCGGCTCGTCCGTGATTTCGAGTGCGATGAGCGTGATTCCGCTCTTCCTGGCACTTTCAGCTACCAAAATAGCGCTTGGGGCGACGTCCCATGGCACAGCATCTTGAGCACCAAGCGCCGACTTGTGCACTCCCTTATGCGATCCGTCCGGAGTAACACCGGCCATCGTCACACTTGCTGCCCGGACTGCATCGGCCGTTCGAAGTATCGATCCTACATTTTGGGCGGACCGGATATTCTCGAGCAGAACAGCAATCGGATGTCTTTCTTTCAGATGGAGCTCATCAAGGGAAGGGCGCTCAATTTCTTCATGTTTGAGTTTTCGCATTGATGGGGGCCGGAGAATCCTATGAGAACTATGTATGAGCCGGTGCCTTTTTCAGGCCATTCGAGGATATATTAATCGAATGCATTCACACCATTCCAAATTTCATCCACCAGAATCTAACCATCAGTGATCGTCGCGATTGACGGACCAGCGGGATCAGGCAAGAGCTCGACAGCCAGAGCACTGGCCGAAAGCACAGGCTTTGTTTATCTAGACACGGGAGCGATGTACCGTGCCGTGGCGCTTCGGTTTCTGCAATTAGGAGTCGAGGCTGTAGAAGAAAATGTCGACCTGGTCTGGGAGACATTCTCGCTGGACCTAGGTACGTCTGCAGAAGGAATGAAGGTCTATCTGAACGGAACCGACGTCTCGAAGGAGATACGATCACCTGTCGTTACCGACATGTCTTCGAGGGTGAGCGTTCTGTCCGAGGTCCGACGTAGAATGGTACGTGAGCAGCAGCGCATTGCCGCCTCTCGGGAGAAGGACGGTAAAGGCGTCATCGTGGAAGGAAGAGATATCGGAACGGTGGTTTTTCCTTCGGCCAACGTTAAGATTTTTCTGGATGCTTCACCTGAAGTCCGAGCCCGTCGGCGCGTAGTAGATTTCGAGAAAGAGGGACATGAGGTGGACCAGGCAGAAATAGAAAACGATTTGATTGAACGAGACAATAGAGACCGGACGCGCGCCATTTCTCCACTAAAAAAAGCGGACGATGCCATAGTGATCGATACCACCCATCTTTCTCTGAAAGAACAGATTCAGAGCGTCGAATCGATCATTCGGGAACGAATAGATTAAAGAGTTGTAAAAATATGTTTTACGCCATTTTTGGGTTCGCTCGAGATTGGCGTTGTTCACGTCCTCTATCAAATGAAGAAGATTTTTTAGAGGCTACTGTTCACTTTAATAAACGAATCCGTTCGATTCTTCTTACCGTGCGTTAGCGCGGCGAATCGAGATTCGTACCCGCGAGCATGGCTGACAATCAGCAAACACCAAACAAAGACGCATTGGCAACCGAAGACGTTGCCGTAGAAGACGCACCAGAATCTACAGAAGAAACGAAAGAAGAGGCCCCATCGGAAGATCAAGTAGATCCAACACCGACCGAGCCCGAAGACCCATCACCCGATCCCGCTGCCGAGACACCCGCTGAGGAAGAGTCCCAACCAGAGCCGGCAAGCGAAGACTCCGAATCACCCTCCGACGATTCGACTCCAGACACTTCTCAAGGTGAAGGTGAGCCACCTGTCGTAGCTCCTCCACAGGGAATGATCGGTTATACCGGTCAGATTCTGGGTGATGTCATAAAGCTCGAAGACCTGGAAACAGGATTGGAACCCGAACCTCATGTGTTGGGCAGAGAAGAACTGACGGAAATGATCGAGACAACCCTGGTCCATGTATCCGAGCATGAGATCGTCAAGGGTAGAATTATCAATATCGCAGAGAAAGATGTCGTCATCGACATCGGTTTCAAAAGCGATGGAATCGTTGCCAGGAACGAGTTTGAGGATGATATCGCTACTGGCGACGAAGTCGAAGTTTTCCTCGAGAGAATTGAGGATTACCACGGCCAGCTGGTTCTTTCAAAGACTAAGGCGGATACCGTTCGTCGCTGGAATCGTGTCGAAGAAGCCCATCAGAACGAGGAAATTATTGAAGGAACGATCGTGCGTCGCATCAAGGGCGGTATGATCGTCGAACTTTTCGAAGGGATGGAAGCGTTCCTTCCAGGTTCGCAAATTGATGTTCGCCCGGTTCGTGATTTCGATGCGTACCTGGAAAAGCGGATGGAGTTTAAAATTGTAAAACTCAATCCAATAAATGAGAACATCGTCGTCTCGCACAAGGCGCTGATCGAAAAAGACTTACAGGAGCAGAGGGAGAGTATTCTTTCTGCCATGGAACCAGGCCAGATACTCGAAGGTGCAGTCAAGAACATCACCGATTTTGGTGTCTTCATCGACTTGGGTGGCGTAGACGGACTTCTTCATATCACAGACCTTTCTTGGGGCCGCGTATCGCATCCTTCCGAATTGGTCAGCCTGGACGAGAAATTGAATGTGGTTGTTCTAGATTACGACCGCGAAAGACAGCGCATCTCACTTGGACTGAAGCAACTCCAGCCCCATCCGTGGGAGGAGATCACGGCCAAGTTCAATCCGGATGACACGGTAGAAGGAAAGGTTGTTTCGATCACGGATTACGGCGCCTTCATCGAGCTCGAAAAAGGAATCGAGGGATTGGTTCATATCTCCGAAATGAGCTGGACCGAGCATATTCGGCACCCCAGTCAAATGGTCTCCCTGGGACAGATGGTGTCGGTGAAAATTTTGAATATCGACACGGAAGGGAAAAAAATCTCGCTCGGCATGAAGCAGCTTGAGCCGGATCCGTGGGAGAATATTGCTGAGCGATATCCACCGGGTACGGTCATAAAGGGAACGGTGAGAAATATCACGAACTTCGGTGTCTTTGTGGAAATCGAGCCTGGTATCGATGGACTGGTTCACATTAGTGATCTCAGCTGGACAAAACGTGTCCGACACCCGAGTGAACTGGTGAAGAAAGGTCAGGAATTGGATGTGGTTGTTCTGAACATCGATACGAGCGATCGCAGAATTTCACTCGGCCACAAGCAGGTAGGTACGAATCCGTGGACCCAATTTGAGGAAGTTTATGCCGAGGGCGAAGCGACAAGTGCAGTCGTCGTTCGCGTGGAGGAGAAAGGACTTGTTGTGGAGCTTCCGCTGGAAGTCGAAGCATTTATTCCAACGAAAGAACTCCATCAATCCTCGAACCTGGATGAATCTTATCCGATCGGTGAGACCCTGGAAAATCTTTTTGTTATTCGATTCAACGCTTCTCAGAAGGAGATCGTACTCAGCGAAAAAGCCAGGCGGCGAGCGGCGCAGCACGCTGAGCGAAGAGAAACGAAGAGAGTGGAGAGAAAGGCGAAGACCCAGGAAAAGAAGGAGATCTCACAATACCATAAGAAGACAGCCGAAGCCTCCGGTTCTGCCACGCTCGGTGAATTGAGTGGCCTGGCAGAGCTGAAGGCGAAGATGGAAGCCCAGGAGTCGGAGCCACCTGCCGAAGTCGACGCCGAGCCGGTCGCAGACGCTCTCACGGAGACCCCTGAAGAGGTTGAAGCTGAGCCGGCAGTCGAGGCTGAAGTAGAGGAGAAGACAGGCGAGCCAGCCGACGCGGATACTGAAGCCGCTGTCGAAGAAAAGAAGCCAAAGAAGGCGACGCGAGCAAAGAAGACTCCCGTGAAGAAAACACCAGCAAAGAAAACGGCAGCGAAGAAGACCACTGCGAAAGGGACATCCTCCAAAGCGAGTTCAAAGACTGCGCCAAAGAAAGAAACAAAGTCAAAGGTTAAGGCGAAGAAGGACTCTGAAGAGGACGCCTCTGAGTAGAAAATCGAATAATATCCGTCAGATTTCTGACAGAATAGGGGGCGGCGCACGTGTTCTGCCCCCTTTCTCTATGTAAAAAATGGTATGGTGAATTATCCCGACTGGAAACAGGTCTCTCCCAAGGAAGATCAGCTCGATCAAGCTTTGCTTGACAGATCCGAAGGAAAAGTCAAGGAGCTTTTATCGGGGCTTCTTAACGACGAAGAAATCTATCATTTTCACAGCTATGCGAATGCCGTATCGGTACGGCGCCTGGGGTATAACGACCACGGCCCTGTGCACGCGCGCATCACGACCTACAACTCGCTTAAGATTCTTGGATACTTGAGTGAGGGAGGGGTTCAGACATCTCTTGAGCACGAGGAAATCGGTTCGTTTGAAGATTCTACCGTTGCAACGCTGCTCGGTTGTTTCGTTCATGACGTCGGGATGGCCGTTACCCGCGATGAGCACGAGTGGCATTCTCTCAACTTGATGGACTCGGTGATCTCAAAATATGTGCACGCTCTGTACCCGGATGACCTTGCCAAACAAACTGTCGTGAGATCGCTTTCGCATGAAGTAATCGTAGGTCATATGGCCCACACGCGCATCCATTCTATTGAAGCCGGTGTCGTTCTCATCGCCGACGGAACCGATATGACCCGCGGCCGATCCCGCGTGCCGCTGAATATGCATCGTGATCCCATGGTAGGTGACATGCACCGGTATTCTGCAAATTCAGTTCGCAGAGTTGAAATTAGTCGGGGAGAAGTGAAGCCCGTAGTCATCTCGGTTTACATGGACGATGTAACAGGGCTTTTTCAGGTAGAAGAAGTCCTGATGACTAAAGTGAAGGCTTCCCCCATCATGTCACACCTGGAGATTGTTGCTCATGTGGAGGGGCAAGAGCCCAAATACTACTTGAAGTAAACGTTCATCGCAGCCTTTCATAAGCAAGTCGCGCTGCAGCCAGATCCTCGATCGCTGAACCGACGGACTTAAAGACCGTGATTTCTGAATCCGAAATCCTGCCTTCAAACTGGCCTGTTGCAAGCTCCTTTAGATCCGCCAGCACGGCATCGAAATTCCAGGCCCCACTTTCAGCCGCTTGAATTAAATCTCCGGCCTCGGATCGAGCGCCCTCGTACGTGTCCACGAACACCTTGCCTCTCACGATTAGTTCATCGTCGGTTTCGCGCATCTCGCCCGTATAGGCTCCCACCAGGTCTATGTGAGTACCTTCGCGTACCCAAGATCCGCGAATTAGGGGCTCTCTGCTGAGCGATGCGCATGAAACAACGTCCGATCCTCGGACGGACTGCTCAAGATCCATCGTTACGCTCGCAGGCAGATCATTTTTCAGCAGTGCTTCCACGACGCGTTCAGCACTTTCAGTCGAACGATTCCATACGTAAATCTGCTTCAAGTTCCTGACGGATGCGTGAGCGGTGACTAGAGGAATTGCGAGTGCTCCGGCTCCTACCATCGTCATCGTCGATGATTCCGTTCGCGAGAGCAGCCTGGAAGCAAATGCCGACGTGGCGGCGGTTCTTAAACCAGTTAATGCCTTTCCGTCGATGGTCGCCAACGGAGATCCTGTCGTCCCGTCGAGCAGGAGGTAGGTGGCCATGACCGAGGGAAGTCCGACATCTCCATTCGATGGGAAAATGGTCGCGATCTTTATTCCCACATACTCGTCGATCCGCCAAGCGGGCATTAGAAGAAGTGTCGCGTCGAGGCGCGCAGGTACTGAAATCGTATGGTGGTGTCTCTCCGGAACGTTTGCATCAGAAGTGAAGGCTTCCTGAATTGCATCGATTAGAGACGGATAGTCCAGAGTTTGGAGCAGCACTATATCGTCAATAGTGATCATGAGTTGTACCGATGGCTAGAACTTTTCAACATTGCACGTATGAGATGCCTGATCTGAATATATTCCGTACTGATGAATCGGTAATTGACTTTCATTGACTCGTTTCCAACATGGAGAAGATTCACGTCATCGATGAACGCGAAGGGAGTGAGGTGCCCTTCCTCCGGGGGATCCTGACGCGTTCGCTTCAGAGAAGCGGAGTTCCGTTTGACGACGCGTATGAGATATCCGATAAGGTCCGACACGCTCTTGCGCAGCGCTCCAAGATTTCATCCAGCGAGCTTCGAGGGGTCGTCTCCGAATATCTTCAGTCTCATGGATATGACAAGCAGCTGCGGGCCTATCAGGAAGGCGCTCTAAAAGTTTCCACCATTCACATTATCGACAGAGATGGAAGTGAGGTTCCGTTTTCGAAGGGGCGCCTGTCTCAGTCTATGGAGATATGTGGGATGGACCAAGATCAGTCGTACCAGATTACCCAATCCATCCAATCGGTTCTCAATGCCGAAAAAAGGACCGAAATCTCGTCGCCTGACCTGGCAGACCGGGCGTTTCGTGCCATCCGAATGAATGCTGGTGATGAGATCGCCATTCGGTATCAACAGTGGAGAGAATTCGGAATAAGTGGCAAGCCTCTCATCCTGCTCATTGGCGGTACGACAGGGAGTGGAAAGAGTACGATTGGATCTGAGCTGGCTCACAGGCTGGACATCGTTCGCACACAGTCTACCGACATGCTTCGCGAAGTCATGCGATTGATGATACCCGCGCGCCTACTTCCGACGCTCCATACCTCTTCCTTTGCGGCCTACAAGATGTTTCCTCAGTGGGAGTCAGAACACAAGGGCATGGAAGAGCCGTCCATGATCGCGGGTTACCTCAGCCAGGCCGAGCAGGTTGGAGTTGGAATCGAGGGTGTATTAAAGAGGGCTGAAAATGAACGGGTTTCGTTGATTCTGGAGGGCGTACACGCGCATCCGGCCTTGCAGCAGCAGATCGCAGATCAGTCCTACGCGCTCGTCGTACCCATTATTCTGGCTGTTCTAAAAAAGAAACGCCTACGTAGGCGCCTCGTCGGTCGAGGTCAGGCAATTACGTCGAGAAGATCAGAACGATATCTTGAAAACTTTGATCACATCTGGAATTTGCAATCGTTTTTACTCGATGAAGCCGACCATTTCAACATCCCTATTATCCAAAATCTGGATGAGGACGAAGCGATTCGCTCGATTATGCAGACCATTTCCGTCTATGTAGCCCGAGAAATCTCTACCCGGACGGAGGTGAGTGAACTGAAGTCAAAATCTCACGAGGCGTAGAGACCTTCGATCTCGTCAAGGATTTATGAGCGGCCCATCAAAGGCATGATCGATAGCCAATACTCGCGACCGACCTGGTTTTCAGATCTTGACATAAAGCGTCATCCGCCCGGTTACAGAGGGATCATTCTGTTCGCTTTCCTTAGAAATCAGAACGTTTGGAATGATCTCGACACCGCGCTCAACCTTGAACGAAACTCCAGCAAGAATCATCGTCTCCGTCGTGCGAACCCCAAGAAAGTCTTGAGCCAATCGATCTATCCGAATGATCGCAGACGACGCCTTTGAAGGTTGGGCAACAACAAATACTGAGATTCCTGTTTTTACAAGCTCATCTGAACTAGCGTCAAACGACCTTGGACTGAAGTATCCTTCAACACCCACCCTGAATTCGAGTGATGAATAGGCAGCAAAAGCGTTTACGTTGATCGCGCTACCGTCTTCGAATGATGCAAAATCTCCTCCCAGAGTAAATGACAACTCATCTGTTGGGTAATACTCGAATTGACCATAAAGACGCTTGTGCTTATCCGTCTCACGCGAGACGCTTTCATTATTGCCAAACATTGCTCCGTAACGAACCTTTCCATCCGACGTAACCGGCCCACTGATAGCCACCCCGATGTCTCTTGAGGATAATATTTTTCCTCGGTCCTGAGGCGATTTGATCAGACTCCTGTATCCCCAAACCGATTCAGACACTCCCCAGGAGGGAGGCTTACTGACACCCATGGTCACGTCATGCCCTGCGCCCAACGCGCCTTTCCACTTTAGATACAAGTCTTTGACGAAGGGTGCAGGCTTGCCCTGAGTGTTGGTCGAACTATCCTTGGCTTCCAATCGAAACCGACCGGAGAATCGTTCCGATTTTACGTAGTTCGCCGTAAAATAAACCCGCCTGTAGCCAAAGGCATTGTCACCGTCTTCTTCTCCTGAAGCTGATTTAATAACATATGAGTAGTCGGCATAGATTCGACTACCGAATGTAAACGCATTTTGTGCGACGGCTGATGGTGTGGGAAGATAGACGAAAGTGCAGATCGTTAGACCTGCCACATAGATACATCGTTTTGTATGCAAAATTATCCTCAGTTTCGGCGTTGTAGATTCTGCTTCTGGCGGGTAACGATGTACAACAACCAAGAAGTAGAGGTTGGAACCGCAATATTAACAGGTAATTGTTACCAGAGTGTTAATATCCATCTGCAGGCTGGTCGATGGCTACAGAGGCGGGGTGAACTTTCGACCTATATTTGTGAGACGATGATCTGGAACGGACGATAGCGGACATGAAAAAAAAATCATACGAGAAGGAACTGGCCAAACTTCACCTGAAGCTTACAACACTTCAGAGATGCATCACGCGCCACGATCTACGGGTAGCAGTCCTTTTTGAAGGGCGCGATGCCGCTGGAAAAGGTGGAGCCATCAAGCGAATCACTCAGGTGATGAATCCAAGAGTGTGTCGGGTTGTTGCGTTGAACAAGCCGACCGAAAGAGAGTCTGCTCAATGGTACTTTCAGCGCTACGTAACGCACCTGCCCGCAGAAGGAGAAATCGTTTTGTTCGATCGAAGCTGGTATAACAGGGCCGGCGTTGAGAAAGTGATGGGGTTTTGCTCTGAGGAACAATATCAGGATTTCCTGAAAGCCTGTCCGAATTTTGAGCGAATGCTCGTGCGCTCAGGGATTATTCTGATCAAGTACTGGTTTTCTGTGAGTGCCGAAGAGCAGGAGCGTCGGCTTAGGGACCGACTCAAGGATCCAACAAAACGCTGGAAGCTAACCCAGATTGACTTGGCATCGCGGCTGAAGTGGTCAGAATACTCGAAGGCAGAAAGCATCATGCTGGCTAACACCGATACGGAAGAGTGTCCGTGGTCGATTGTTCGTGCGGACAACAAAAGGCAAGCGCGCCTTAACTGCATTCATCACCTCCTGCAGCAGATTCCGTATGAAGATCTGCCACCCGAAGAGATAGACTTCCCGGCTCGCCCAGAAGACGAGCCTTCCGAGAAGCCGCCGTTACAAGATCAGGAATTTATACCGGAGGTTTACTGAGTCGGGTGGTGTAGCCCGGCCTCAGGCATTGTCGATCTGCGCCTTTTGGAGTTTTCCGCTGTAATCCACGTACACAGTCTTTGTCTCCGTGTAGAATTCGTACACCTCCCAACCACCTTCCCGGTGCCCGTTTCCAGTAGCCTTGACTCCTCCGAACGGCATGTGAGCTTCGGCTCCAATCGTGGGACCGTTGACGTACGTAATTCCAGCCTCGATATCGTGCATCGCATTAAATGCCACTGAAACGTCCTGTGTATAGATCGACGACGAAAGGCCGTACTCGACGTTGTTGGCGACTTCGATGGCTTCGTCATACGAAGAGATCTTCAGGACAACCAGCACGGGGCCAAAGATTTCCTCTTTTGCTATTCGCATGGTTGGCGTTACATCTGTGAAGATGGTCGGCTCGAAGAAAAAGCCGTCGTCGAGTCCTTCACCCTCGGGTACATTACCACCACAAATAATGGTCGCCCCCTCGTCTTTTCCGATCTGGACGTATTCGGTGATCGTATTGAGCGCGCCCTTGTTGATCACCGGACCTACCTCCGTGGTCTCATCGTTGCCGTACCCCAGCTTCAGTTTTTGAGCGGCCTCTTTCAGCATGCCTACAAACTCATCATGTACATCCTCGTAAATGATGAGCCGACTCGTGGCCGTGCACCTCTGTCCGGTTGTCCCAAACGCTCCCCAGATAAGGCCATCCAATGCCAATTCCAGATTCGCATCCTTCATCACGATCATCGGATTTTTGCCGCCGAGCTCGAGAGTGACTCGTTTGTGCATTCGACCACAGGCTTCGCCGATCTTTGAGCCTACGGCTGTGGAACCGGTAAAAGAAACGACATTTACATCCGGATGCTCAACGATAGCCCGTCCGACGCCACCGCTACCCTGTGTCAGGTTCAACACACCAGGGGGAACGCCGGCGTCCGCCATTACCCTGATCAACAACTCACCACTGTGCGGTGCGTCAGAACTGGGTTTGAATACTACGGTGTTTCCGCACGCAATGGCAGGAAACATCTTCCACGTGGGAACGGCCACCGGGAAATTCCACGCTGAGATAATTCCGCAGACGCCAATGGGGCGACGAATGCTCATGTTGAACTTACTTGGGAGTTCACTCGGGACGGTGTGCCCAAACATGCGCCTGGTCTCACTGGCAGCATAGTATGCTGTATCGATGGCTTCCTGAACATCTCCCTTCGTTTCGAAGAATGGTTTACCCATTTCACGAGTCATTTCAAAAGCCATTTCGGACTTCCTTTCCGTAAGAATATCTCCGATGTTTTTGAGAATATTACCCCGCTCCGGTGCCGGCATTTTGCTCCATGTTTTGAATGCTTTGCGAGCCGCTCTGACGGCATCGTCAACATCTTCCACACCTGAATTGGGGAAGGCTCCGATCGTATCACTGTTCACGGCAGGATTAATGTCTTCAAATGTTTTTCCGCCTGCAGCATCTTGCCAGATGCCATCGATGTAATTTTTGTGTTGTTCCGACATAAAAGATCTCGATCAGATAGGATTGAGGCCCGGCGCGGGCACTCTTGACCTATCGTCGTGCTATAGGTAGTGGATTCGACCAGGTTCTGCAGGGTTTACCAGTCTGGAAAAAAAATTAGCATGAGTTCATTCGAGAGACAAGCAAAGATTCTGCGTGGATTGTTCACCCGAGCCTATTGATCTCGGCGTATATTTGGCCGTTGAATGCACGGAATAGTGAATATTTAGTGCACGGAAGGAATCACCGGGTACTTCATGCGGGTCTAATAAATGAATCTTGAAGAACGACTTTCAAACCGAGTAACCTCTGTTCCACCAAGTGGCATCCGGCGTTTTTTTGAGATTGCTGCGACGATGGACGACGTGATTTCGCTGGGCATCGGCGAGCCAGATTTCGTATCCCCACCGGGAGTCATCGAGGCGGCAAAGCAATCGATGGATCGGGGGCTGACGGGATATACGTCCAATGCGGGTATTCCCGAGCTTCGCAATGCCATCGCTGGTGAGTTAATCAGATTGTACGATGTTTCATTTGATCCGGATAACGAGATACTCGTAACCGTCGGAGTGAGTGAGGCTGTTCAACTCGCAATGTTGGCACTGCTCGAACCTGGAGATGAAATTCTGATACCTGAGCCCTGTTTCGTTTCGTATGGGCCCACCTCAATTTTTGCGGGAGCAGACGTTGTGTACGTACCCACATCCGTGAAGACTGATTTTCAGGTAACCGCGGAAGACATTGAATCTCGAATTACGCAAAAATCAAAGGTTCTCTTTCTTTCCTATCCGAGCAATCCTACGGGTGCCGTTCTTCGCCGCGAAACGCTAGAAGAGATTTCAGAAGTAGTCGTAAAGCATGATTTGATGGTCCTTTCTGATGAGATCTATGATCGGTTGATTTATGGCGGAACTTATGAAGCCGGTCACACCTGTCTCTCCAGTATACCAGCCCTCAGAGAACGCACGATTTTGCTGGGCGGATTCTCGAAAGCGTACGCGATGACTGGTTGGAGAGTCGGATACGCCTGTGCACCAGGTGCGATTTACGATGCCATGTACAAGCTGCACCAGTATATCATCATGAGTGCGCCTACCGCCGCGCAATACGGTGCAGTGGCGGGGATCGAGGAGTGCCAGAAGGACGTAGAACGGATGCGCCAGGCCTACGATTTGAGGCGACGAACCATTGTAGACGGTTTTCGGACAGCGGGCCTGCCAACTTTTGAGCCTGAGGGTGCCTTTTATTGTTTCCCCGATATTTCGTCAACCGGCCTTTCATCTGAAGACTTTGCCCAGGAATTGTTGGACGCGGAACACGTGGCGGTCGTCCCGGGCGATGCGTTTGGTCCCAGTGGAAGAGGGTATGTACGCTGTTCGTATGCCAACTCGATGGAAAATATTCAGGAGGCGGTTATACGAATTACTCGCTTCGCCAAACAACGGCAGGAAGAGGCAGTAAGCGTCTCCGGCTGAATTCGACATCGTTTTTCTCAAGCCCCACTCGAAAATGACAAAGGGCATCCTTGTTGTTGCTATTACATCCTTACTTCTGCACGTCCTGATTGGATGGATGTGGGGGGCTTTGGGTGCCGTACTTGGAGGCTGGTTGGTCGGCGAAAAGGGATGGTTGGTTGGATCAATAGGTATTGCAATCTCATGGACTGCAATCGTATTGTACAGCTATCTTACATCAGTTTCTCAGGTGGCCGAGATGGCGCGCGTGACAGGAGAACTTATTGGAGGACTACCACCTTTTACAACCTATGTCGTTACGGTGCTCATGGGTGCCCTGCTCGGGCTATTTGGCGGATTCCTGGGATCATCAGTTTCAGTAGTACAGAATCGCGAAAAGGAATAAACTCGGAAATGGAGAAGGATCAGATACGCAGTGTTTTAGAGCGTGTAGACACGCTCGGGAGGTATCTTTGACGTCGAGGCAAAACAGGAAGAAATCGAAAAGCTGGAGGCGAAGCGTTTAGATCCAGAATTTTGGTCTGACTCATCTCAGGCCCAGCGGGTCGAAAAGGATATTTCAGGCCTTAAATCATGGCTCAATGAATGGAGCGTAGTTCGAGGTCACGCCGATGATTTGGAGACCCTCATTGAACTCGCCGCCGAGGAGGGAGAGGACCTGGAGGCCGAGCTCAACGCGGAGTACGATCACCTTGAAAAGGTGCTTTCCGCACTTGAGTTGAAAAGTATGCTTTCGGGACAGGATGACCATCGAGACGCCATTCTAACGATTCATCCAGGTGCCGGTGGTACAGAGAGTCAGGATTGGGCCGAAATGATACTCAGGATGTATACT
>BTQE01000007.1:0-52768 GCA_036985715.1 Rhodothermia bacterium | reverse complement strand
CGTGCTCACATCGACATCATGAACGGCGTCGAGGGCGGCAGCAAAAAACACATTCAGGAATCCGTGCATTATGAAACCGGATTTGCAGTCAACGTGCCGGACCGGATGATGCAAGCCGGCAGTAGCTTTGAACTGTACACGGTGCCTTATGACAGTTTTTAGAAACTCCGCAATCTGCCCCGGCGTCGGAAAGTCGAGCGGGTTCGTTCCTCCGCATCTCAGTTTCAGGCCGACGCGCGGAAACGATTTTCCAGACAAATCTCCAGACATGTTTGCAGATATTTCTGTAGAAAATGCAATCGCCGACGCCACATTCTCAAGGTGGACTGCGAAGTCCTCATCTCTCGAGACCTCCAGAAACACTGAGTCTGGGATGAGCGGGCATCCCGTTTCGAGAGCGCCGAGATCAGACAGTATGGCCCCTGCCTCTTTTCTATCCGCAGAGGCAACGCGCGGAACCCGGACCTCGATAATGTCCGTTGATACGTTGCCAGAATGGCGCTTGACAAATCGATTCATTTCTTCCAGGTCTTCCTGCAGGACGAGCGAAAAGTCGGTGGAATCGTCAGCGGTCCGCGTCAATATGCTGAACTGAAATGGTGGCGACTTTTCGAAAAGACGACCAAACGCATCCAGGTCGTCGAGCGAGGACACGTGACAGACAAAGGGTCCAATCATCCACTTATCAGAACCCATTCGATACTGAGCATACTCGCTTATTGCATCTTCGAGCGTGAGAGAAGCCGGAGGAAACAGCCCTGCGTAGTCAAACAGGCCAGTCAGAAAGACTCGTACAGCCTCATTATGGGGTATATGGGGTTGTCCCAGCGACATTTATCGTTTCGAAGCGCCTTTTGATCGGTTCAGGTAGATAGACTAAGAACTCTCTAATAACTGTTGTATGAACTCGAACGTAATATTAATTTCATCACCCCGGAGTTTCTACGCAGATGGACCGTTTTCGTCCATTCACCGTAAGACACTCGGCGCCTGGGAACCCACTATCGGCTCAGGCGCTGAATTCGACGACAGTAAAAGATCATCGGTTAACATCATGAAGCGACTTCCCATCATTGCCGTTCTGGTATCCTTTATTTTTCTCGTCGCGGCGGACGGTTGTTCGAGCGACCCGAATGTAGAAGGAGCCAAGTTGAACCTCAGAAACAAGAATTATGATCGTGCCCTCGAAAATCTGGATATTGCGCTTTCCAACAATCCGAGTAACGTAGAAGCGTATCAGTTGAAAGGTGAAGTGCTATCTGAGAAGGCATTGGCTACACCGGACGTAACGGAGCATACCAATTTGATCGTGGAAATGCTCGACGTGTACGAACGCACGCTCGAACTGGACCCGACCCTGTCAGACGAGATCACACTCGCGCTTCGGATCGCGTACCAGAACGAATTTCAGCGCGGAACTCAGGCCTTCAATCGAGGCAAGAATCAGGAGAGTGAATACAATACGTCGGTCACGTACTTCCAGACCGCGTCGCTCATTCAACCTGACTCTGCCGGTGCATACGTCAATCAGGCGTATTCACTGATGAACGGTAATCGCTCCAACGAAGCCATGGGTCCATTCGAGATGGCGATCGAAAAAGGCGATACGGAGCTCGACACCTATCGATTCCTGGCGAGCCTTTACCAGGCAAACGACCGGTATGTTGATTCAGTGGACCTGCTTGAAGAGGCCAGTGAAATGTATCCCGACGACGTCGATCTACAGACCGAGCTCTTGAACGCTTTCCAGCTGGCCGGCCAGATTGATCGCGCCATGGAAATGTACGCGGGCGCAGTCGAGCGGGACCCCGACAACAAATTGTTCAGATACAATTACGGATCACTTCTCGTACAAGTCGAGCGGTATGATGACGCGATCGAGCAGTTGATGGCAGCACTGGCTATAGATCCGGACTATGCGAATGCGCACTACAACCTTGGGGCCTCGTATATCAATCAGGCGGTTGCCGTTAATGAACGGGTTACGGAATTGGACGATCAGCTTAGAGCAAATCGAGGTTCCATGTCGTCCGAGGAAATCGCTGCAATGGACAATGAAATCAACGCATTGGCTGATCGACGAAGAGAACTCTTTGGCCAGGCAGTCAGTCCGCTGGAGAAGGCCAAAGCACTATTTGAGGCCTCCGGAGACGATCCATCAGATGTCTGCGTCGCACTTTTTCAGTCGTACGTTCAGACGGACCAGACGGAAGCCGCCACCGCAATTTCTGAATGTGCCGGATTTGACGATTCGACAGATTGATAGGGCCGAACGACTTGGTTCAGAGCATATTACGTGGATCGATTGTTCGTACCGAGTATCCGACCGCGTCGTCGAATAACTTTCTTAAGTCCGGACTTCCCAGGGAAGTCCGGACTTTTTCCTGAGTACAGTTCTGAATATCCAGGAACCCGGCACTCCTGAAATACGGTCTCACTATCAATAGTAAATCTCTAGGGAAGGATGGGTAAAGCTTCTGACAAGGAACTTGGTCTGGGTACGCTCGCGGTCCATGCAGGCCAACAACCGGATCCGGCAACCGGGGCGATCATGACTCCGATTTATCAAACTTCCACCTATGCCCAGGAAGCCCCGGGCGTAAACAAGGGGCACGAGTATGGACGGGTCACAAATCCAACTCGCTCCGCATTGGAAGCCAATCTGGCGGGATTGGAGGGCGCAAATCATGGCATCTGCTTTTCTTCCGGGGTTGCCGCAACAGACGCCATCGTCAGATGTCTCAAACCCGGTGATCACATATTGGCGTCCAATGACCTGTATGGGGGTACGTATCGACTGATTCGAGAGGTATTCGGTCCGTTCGGGATCGAGTCAGATTTCGTTGACATGTCTTCTCTGGACACCGTTCGACAGACGGTCAAAACATCCACAAAGCTGATCTGGATTGAGACACCCACGAATCCGCTCTGTAAAATCGTCGATATCAAGGCGCTCGCGAGTCTTTCTCGTGAGATTGGCGCGGCATCCGTGGTCGATAACACGTTCGCGACGCCCATATTGCAGCGTCCGTTGGAGCACGGCGTTGACATGGTTCTCCATTCAACGACCAAGTACATCGGGGGCCATTCCGACGTGATCGGAGGCGCGATCTGTACGAGTAACGAGCACTGGAATGATCGGCTACGATTTCTCGTAAAAAGTGCCGGTGCAGTACCCGGACCTATGGATTGTTTTCTTACGCTTCGCGGCGTGAAGACGCTCCACGTCCGGATGCAGCGCCACTCAGAGAATGCAGCAGAAATAGCCGCATTTCTAGAATCACACCCCAAAGTGGGAGCCGTCTACTATCCCGGTCTTCCATCCAATGCAGGCCACGAGGTAGCATCCCGTCAGATGGATGCGTTCGGGGGAATGCTTTCCTTCCTCTTAGTTGATGAGCGGATCGAAACAGCCTACAAGATTCTATCCGGAACCGAGCTGTTTACTCTCGCCGAAAGCCTGGGAGGCGTTGAAAGCCTGCTGAATCATCCGGCGACCATGACTCACGCTTCGATACCGGCAGATGAACGAAGGGCCGCCGGTTTGCATGACAGTTTAATCCGGCTCTCGGTAGGAATCGAGGACGTCGATGATCTTATTGACGATCTTAAAACGGCTCTCGATTTGGTCTAAGATATTAGAGCCGTGGCTGATGGATGTGCTCGGCTAAAGCGCTGGGTCTGACAGATAGGATCCATTAATACGCTGCCAGAGAGCGCACGGCATCAAGAATGTCGTTGTCGTTCGGAAGAAGGAAACGCTCGATCGGGTCCGCGAATGCGATCTGGGCAAATTTTCCGGCAACTCGACGAACCGGAGCATCCAGAGATCCAAACATCCTATCGGCCAGTTGTGCGGATATCTCCGCTCCGAATCCGCCGAATTCGTGATCCTCGTAAACGATAAGCGCCCGGTTTGTTTTTTCCACGGACGCGAAAATCGTTTCGCTATCCATTGGCAGGATCGTTCTGAGGTCGATGACCTCTACGGAGATTCCTTCAGATTCGATTTGTCGTGCTGCGGCCATCGACTTGTGCACCATCATTCCGTACGTGACGATGGTGAGATCTGTACCCTCTCGGACCACCTTCGCTTTTCCAAACGGGACGAGGTAATCGGAATCCGGCTCGGGAGACCGCGCCGCAGCGGAGCGATAGAGTCCTTTATGCTCAAGGAAGATGATAGGGTCTTCCATTCGAATGGCCGTTTTCAGGAGACCCTTTGCGTCGGCCGCATTGGACGGGAATGCAACCATCAGTCCGGGCCAGTGCGCCAGGAGCCCTTCAATATTCTGGGAGTGGCACAGCCCTCCGTGGATGTACCCACCCGTCGGCACTCGAATAACCATTGGACATGCCCACGTACCATTCGAACGATACCTGAAAGAGGCTACCTGATTGCGGAGCATTTGCATGGCCGGCCAGATATAATCGGCGAACTGAATTTCGACGACCGGCATATAACCGGCAGCGGCAAGGCCGACTGCGGTTCCGACGATCGAAGCCTCTGCCAGCGGGGCGTTAAAGCACCGATCTGCACCAAATCGATCTGTCAGGTTTCTGGTTGCAGTAAATACGCCACCTTTACCTCCCGCGACGTCTTCCCCATAGACCAGCATTTTGTCATTTCGCTCCATCTCTTCATGCAGAGCATGATTGATGGCATCAACAACCACAATAGTGTCACCCGACGGTTCCGAAGTTTCGTACGCAAGATCCAAATCTCCCTCGAAGTAGACATGCCGCATAGCGGATTCCGGTTCAGGGTCAGCCTGCGCATCTGCCCAGGTTGACGCTGCTTCGACGGTTGAGGTAACCTCCGCGCGCATTTCCTCAATGAGTTCATCCGTCAGAATGTTCGCTTCGCGAAGCGATTCCTCCATGCGCACAATCGGATCCTGGTCCCGATCTTCTTTGAGCTCCTCGGGGGTGCGATACTTGGCGTGATTGTCTGAAGATGAATGAGGGAGAAGCCGCACCACGTTAGCAACAACGCAAACGGGGCCATTGCCGCTTCGAATGTGCTCGATGGTCGCCTTCGCAACGGCGTACATCTCAAAAAAATCGGTGCCGTCTGCTACGATTCGACTCAACCCTTCGTATCCACGGGCTAATTTAAAAGCTGTGCCCCCCGCGGTCTGATCTTCAACCGGGACCGAAATGGCGTACTTGTTATCCTGGACGAGAAAAAAAACGGGTAGGTTGGAGCGCGCTGACCAGTTAAGAGCTTCATGAAAGTCTCCCTGCGATGTAGCCCCGTCGCCGCATGAGCAGAATGCCAACGCATCCGTTCCCTGTTGTTTCAGCGCCAACCCACAACCGACGGTCGGCAAAAACTGTGAGCCGACTGAAGATGAAAGGGGAAGAATAAAGCGTTCGCGACTGCCGTAATGCTCTGACATCTGACGGCCACCACTGTTCGGGTCAGACGCCTTGGAATAGTGGAGGAGCATCACCTCTTCGGGTGTGCCGTCCAGCATCAAATAATTGGTAAGATCTCTATAGTAGAAATTTAACCAGTCGTAGCCCGGTTTGAGAAGAAGTCCCGTCGCTGCCTGAGTCGCCTCATGCCCTGCACACCCGATGTGAAAGAATCCTTTTCCCTGCTTTAGCAGCGTGAGCATCTTTTCATCGAGACGACGCGACGTCAGCATGGTTCGATACACGTGCAGAAGGGTCTCCTTTTCGAAATCAGCCGGGCCGACGGAATGAATTTCGAGATCGGATTCAAGGATTGGAGATACGTCCATATCGATCAAATTCGATACCCCATTGCCAGAAACAGATTCTGACAGAGATGCTTCTTGAGATTCTTTCGTTTTCGTCGTTCTGGCCATATTCCGCACTGATTCTTGAGTCGCCGGGTAGTCCACAAGGATCGCGCCCTATCAAGGAGCTGATCTACAGATTCGTGAAAAGTCCCCTCACTAACCGTCAGAAACCTGGAAAACCGTTCAAGAAACGGGTTGGGGGCATTTTCCGGAGTCACATCATCTACGTAATAGATACGAAATTGTTTACAGATTCAAGACACCAGCGGGATGAATCTTCTCGCAAAACTGAATCACGCTGCGACGTGCTATTCCAGGAATCCTCCGGTTGCGCACCGAAAACCTTTTCGGCAAGGACTACGTACGGTCCTCCGTCGGTGGCTCTCCGGCGTATGGAAGCTCAAACCAAAAGCGTGTCCCTCGTCCCAGCGTGCTTTCGACTCGGATATTTTCACCGTGAGCGTGCAGAATCTGTTTAACGATGCTGAGTCCGAGCCCTGTGCCTCCACTTTTCCGGGATCGATCCGGATCTACGCGGTGAAACCGCTGAAATATTTTTTGAAGGTGCTCCTTTGGAATGCCTCGACCCGTGTCGTTGACCTCAATGCGCACCTTATCCAGATGTCGTCGATAGGTGAGGTGCACGATTCCTTTGTCCGAATATGCAATCGCGTTTTCAACGAGATTGATAATGACCTGCCGGATTCTCGCCCGGTCTCCGACGACCTCCAACGACGGACTGTCAAACACCAGTTCCAAGCCTTTGTCGTCCGCTTTTCCAATCTCAAGTTCGTAAACGTCTCCGGCTATTTCGTTCAGATTGAATACGCTGGGCTTAATAAGGTCCTCTCTGAATTCGAGTCGAGCAATTTCGATCAGGTCAGTGAATAAATTGTTCAGTCGTCCCAGATTCAGAAGTCCTTTCTCCGCGTAAAATCTTCTCTGATCTGCCTTTAAATTCCCGGCTGACAACGCCTCCAGATATCCACCTACTGAAAAGATGGGGTTTCGAACTTCGTGCGACACGTTTCCTATAAATTCGTTTTGAAGATGTGCCAACCGCTCCAACTCTACGATCTTTTCGCGGAAGGCAGATGACATGTGGTTCAGGCTTTCAGCCAGATCCTGAAGCTCTGCAGCCCTTGAGTCGACCTCTATTTCTTCGTCGAGGTCTCCATCGCTGATCGAACGTGCACTCGTGCTGATCGCCACAAGTGGTTCGGTGATCTGCTTCGCAGCGATCCAGCTTCCGAAGACAGCCAGAACGAGCGCCATGATCATGGCAACACCCAGCGTGACCTGCATTCTCCGTATCAGCGCAAACAGGGGCGGTTCGGGTTGGCCGACGCGAACGGTCAGAACGCTGTTGCGGAGCTGAGTCGCCGCATAATACATGCGATAACCGTTCTCATTGCGTTTCGCAAATCGGGTTTCGCCGGGGTTCGAAAGCTCGAGTTCTTCTCGCGTTTCTAAGGACGGGTCTTTGATCTGTTCGTCATCAAAAACGTCCAGCAGGAGCCGACTTCCATCCAGAACGGTGACACGCAAACTGGAAAATCGGGCAATGTCGCGGATGGTTTCCAGGAGATCACTCTCGCTCTTCGCCGCCTCCAACGTCTGCGCGGTCCGAGACACCTGTTCCGACATCGTCTGCTGGAAGGCAACCTGGATTTCATTCCGAAGGATGAACGTGAAGTAGAGGCCCACCGCGACCACGGCCAACCCCACGAAAAACAACAGCGTTAGACTCATCCAGGTTTGCGTAGACGCTCGCGCCGGATAAAATGTCTTGAAGAATCGGTCCAGAGTCGATCGAAATGGAGAAGACACGGGAAGTGGACCGGTCGGTTATGTTCAAACACAGATGGGAGGAATCGAAACGGGATGCGCGCTATTCCACCTATTTTTAGTTGACACCCTCTTCTTCGACGCTCTCTTCCGTTGCGGCTTCCTCCGGCTCACTCTCTTCCGGGGCGCCTTCTTCCTGGACGAATCGGTATCCTACACCGCGCACCGTCTGAATATGCTGAGCGAACGAGCCAAGCTTTTCCCGAAGATTCTTGATGTGTGCATCTACCGTTCGCTCCGTAACCATCATGGCATCCTTCCAAATGGTTTCGAGAAGTTGCTGGCGAGTAAATGCTTTTCTGGGATGACGAACCAGATATCGAACCAGCTCGAACTCGGTGAGGGTTAGACCGAGGTCCTTCCCGTCGAGCGACGCCCGGTACTCATCCTCATATATGGTCAAATTATTGACCGTCAGCGTACGGCTTTCTTCGATTCCAGATCGTCGAAGAACCGCTTTGACGTGAGCGACAATCACCTGTGGAGACACCGGTTTGGTCAGATAGGCATCTGCGCCGAGCATCAGGCCCTTAATCTGATCGTCTTCTTCGCTTTTCGCGGAAAGGAAAATGATGGGGATGGTTTCGGTTTCAACACGCGAGCGAAGCCGCCTGCAAACTTCGTATCCGTCCATCTCAGGAAGCATAATGTCGAGGACGATTAAATCGATTTCTGGTGTCGCTTTTTCAAGTGCTTCAGTTCCTGTGTAGGCTTTGTGGACATTGAAATCCTCCTGTTTTAGAAAATGTCCAATGACTTCTACGATATCCTCTTCGTCGTCTACGACCAGTATGTGTAGTTCTGATGGATCGAAAGTACTCGCCATGATGTGTGTCCTTGCTATCGTTCCGTGTGAGGTTCGGATTCTTTATCTGGCAACAGATCCGAAGGACAAACTGCCAAAGAATCGCATGAATATAATACTTTCCCGAGGAATTATAGGCTCTGAAATAAGTTCGGAAGTCAGGACGAGTATATTCGGGGCACGCGGGTGCCTACACAGCAAACCAACTCATATGGAATGGTCTCAGCCTGCTCGGCGGTTTTAATGGCACTGGGACCACCAGAACCGAATAGAATCACCTTATCCCCCGGGTTTATCCTCGTGTCGGCCTCGGCCTCGTTTGCAGGTCCAGGACCGAGGTTTACCATGAAGAGATCCATACAAATTGCTCCGACGACCGGATAGAGCGACCCATTGATCCCAACCGATGCCCGATTGGACAGAATCCTCGGGTATCCATCAGCATACCCGGCAGCTACGGTAGCAATTCGGGTTCTCTCTGGAGCACACCACTCCGCGTTGTAAGAGACGGGTGCGCCCGCTTTCACCCATTTCACGTGGGCCACTTCAGATTGAAGGGTCATGACCGGTTTTAGGGGCGACTCCGTCGAATAACCTAGAGGCTCAAGTAGACCGTAAAGACCGATTCCTATTCGAGCCGAGTCCACGATATCTGGATCGATGGATTCAGGTACGGTAAACAGGGCACTGGTGCTAGCCAGGTGTACTTCGGCCGGCTTGGATTCAAGATTCGCCAACACGGATTCGAACTTGCCCCACTGTTCGCGGACGAATGCAGAGCCTGGTTGACCAGCGGATGCAAAGTGGGTGCTGATTGCCTGCAAGTGATTTCCGGGCATTCTTTCGATGGCCTGAATGGCAGTTTTTACCTCGTCAGGATGTACACCGAGTCGGGCCATACCTGTGTCAACGAGTAGATGCACCCGCAGTCCGGAAAACGAACGGATCACATCGAGGGAGTCGAGTCCGGTGATAAAGGGCTCCAGGTCATATTCGACGCATGCTTCTATCGAGGATGTTCGAGGGGCACCAAAAACCAGAATTATCTCTTCAATGCCTGCCTGGCGTAACACAACCGCCTCGGCCACGGTGGCGACGGCCAGGCTCCCGACCCCACTGGAGATCAGTGCTTTTGATACTTCAACGCTTCCGTGTCCGTACGCATCGGCCTTCACGACGCCGATAACATTGATGTCTCCCGCTTGATGTTCAAGAACGCGGAGATTATGCGTCAAGCTTGCCAGATCGATAATGGCTTGAGTCGGAGACAAAAGATGAGATTCGATGCCCATAAACAGGATGCGATTGACTTCCGATAGGTTCATTGAAAAGCTGGAAGTTAGCTGCGTTGAAGGCGATTCGCTACAGACGGGGATGGCAGCGCGTGTGGAAAGTATTTGAACTCTTCGGTGATCGAACGGAAGGTGCTGAATTCATTGGCGTGTGGGCTTTACCTTTGCATCCGCCCCGAAAACTCGGGTGAGCTGGAGAAGGCTCGAGTGAACAGCGACGATACCCAGCGAATGATGAAATCAAACTTTATAAAGTTGGATGCCGCGTTAAAGGCCGGCCTGCTTATTGTGTTGCTCGGTTGTGGAATCGAGTCTTCTTTAGCCAGACAGGTCACAGCTCCGCGCTCACTGACCCTCGCCGATATTCATGACTCTCAAAAATTCACCGGGAAATTTTTCTCGGGTGGTCGTTGGGCCGCAGAAGGCCCCGTTATCAGGTATACCGAGTCGGATGAGCAGAATGGCGGAACGAATCTCATGTCCTACAACCTTGAGACGGATGAGCGTCATGTTCTGATTGATGGTTCGGCTCTGTTCGGGAATGACGTGGATCGTCTGATCACCATCGAAGACTATTCTTTTTCCGGAGACAACACGAAGGTCCTGATTTATACCGACTCGGAAAGAGTCTGGCGGCTCCCAACGAAAGGATTCTACTACGTCTACGATATTGAGTCCAGCGATCTGACACCTTTGAGTGATCGCGAAAATGGATTTCAGATGTTCGCCAAATTCAGTCCGGACGGCCATTCAGTTGCGTTCGTACGCGAGCGAAACCTATTCGTGGTCGATCTTGAGACCATGAATGAGAGAGCGCTTACCTCCGACGGGGAGGGCGGCTCGATCATCAATGGGACATTTGACTGGGTTTATGAGGAAGAATTTGGTCTCCGTGACGGATGGCAGTGGAGTCCTGATGGACGATTCATATCCTACTTCAAGTTGGACGAGAGTGCGACGCGCGAATTCGCCATGACTGATCTTCGTGGCCTGTATCCTGAGTATGATCGATTTCGGTATCCCAAGGCTGGCGAAACCAACAGCGAGATTCAGATCGGAATCATCGATGTTGAGACGGGCGAATCGAAGTTCTTCGATACAGACACCTGGAACGAAGGCGGCGATCGCTACGAGTACATATCTAATATGGGATGGACTCCGTTAGTTGATGGGCAACAACAGCTATGGATGATTCGTTTAAACCGATACCAGAACAATCTGGACCTCTTGATCGGGGAACCCGAGTCTGCCACTCAATCCGTCATCCTGAATGAACAGGAATCCAGTTGGATTGGTGTGGGCAAATCTAAACTCACATTTTTGAAGGATGGAAATCGTTTCGTCTGGATGAGTGAGCAGAGCGGATTCAATCATCTCTACCTCTACGACCTGGACGGGAATCAGATCTCTGCAATTACCGCCGGTGATTGGGATGTCACCGCTTTCCACGGGATCGACGAGGAGAATCAGACCGCGTATTTCACGGCAGCGATTGACAATCCGCTGGACCGGCAGCTCTACAGTATTTCCATCGAGGCTGACGCGGGAGATGAAGGAGCTACGACTTCGAATCCGGTTCGCATTACAGACCAGCCTGGATCTCACACTGTCAATCTCTCGTCGGACTTCAGCTATTTCATCGACTCCTATTCGAACGCGACATCGCCCCGTACGTGGACGCTTAATCGAGCGAGCGGTACGCAAATCAAGGTATTGGAAGGCAACGGATCTCTCAAACACGATTTGTCAGAGTACAATTTGCCCGAACCGACTTTTTTCAAGCTGCCGGGTGCAGATGGTACCAGTCTGAATGCGTACCTGATGAAGCCGAGTGACTTCGACTCAGAGAAATCCTATCCCCTTCTGATGTATGTCTATGGAGGCCCGGGGTCGCAAACAGTTCGAGACATTTGGGGAAGTACAAGGTATTTGTGGCATGCATACCTGGTAGAAGAATTGGACATCCTGATAGCGAGCGTGGACAATCGAGGTACCGGTGCCAGAGGGAAAAAGTTTAAGAGTACTACGTATAAGCGATTGGGGCAGGTGGAAGCAGCCGATCAGATTGCCGCCGCCAAATACTTCGGTTCTCTACCGTATGTGGACGCGGATCGTATTGGTATTTGGGGCTGGTCGTATGGCGGGTTTATGACACTTATGTCGATGCTCACCGGTGATGGTCCGAATGTCTTCAAATTAGGGGTCGCTGTGGCCCCCGTGACCGACTGGCGTTTATATGACACGATCTATACCGAACGGTACCTGTCGACGCCCCAGAAGAACGAGGCGGGATATGCCGAAGGGGCTCCAATCAATTATGCTAAGAATTTATCAGAGCGACAGGAGCTTCTGATCGTTCATGGAGACTTCGACGACAACGTTCACTTCCAGAATTCAGTTCAGATGATTGATGCGCTACAAGCCGCCAACAAGCAATTCTCTTTTATGATGTATCCCGGTCGGAATCACGGCATCAGCGGAGGGAAAACGCGTCTCCATCTATTCACAGCCATTACCGATTTTATAAAGGAGAACCTTTAATGGCGAGGAATGACTATCACACTCCGGATCTGCTCATTGGCGGCGGTTCGATTCTATATCCTGGCAGCGACCAGGCTGAACGGGCGGACATTCTTATCAAGGATGGACAGATTATTGATATTGGAAAGGGTCTTTCTTCGGTCGGGATCCCAAAGCTGGATGCGACCGGAAAACTGGTTTCCGTCGGTTGGATGGACATGCATGTTCATTTGCGCGAGCCGGGTCAGGAACACAAGGAAACGATCGAATCAGGGTGCAGGGCAGCCGCATTCGGTGGATTCACGGCCGTGGCCTGCATGCCGAATACCGATCCGCCAATTCACACCCGGGATGTGGTTGAGTTCGTTCGGGAGAGGGGAGATGACACACCTGTAGATGTGTATCCTATCGGGTGCGTTTCGAAGGAGCGTGAGGGTGAGCAGCTGGCCGAAATGGCTGACCTGAAGGCGGGCGGCTCCGTTGCGTTCAGTGACGACGGTTCACCGGTCCAGGATGGATCTCTCATGCGCCATGCTCTGGAGTATGCCAAAATGCTCGGCGTTCCCATCATCAACCACATGGAAGAGCTCTCGCTGAATCCACATGGACAGATGCATGAGGGAGCCGTCTCCACCCGCCTGGGACTGGCCGGCATTCCGGCGGTGTCGGAAGAGGTCATGATTGCTCGTGACATTCTGCTTGCCGAATTTACAGGTGGGCACGTGCACGTAGCGCATATATCCTCTGCCCGCGCTGTTGAACTTGTTCGAGATGCGAAGCAACGCCGGATTCCAGTTACGGCAGAAGTCTGTACGCATCATTTCACGCTCACGCATGAAGAGGTAGAGAAACGATCCTTTGATACTCACCTGAAAATGCATCCGCCGCTTCGAACGAGCGAGGACGTGGATGCCCTGAAGGAAGGTTTGAAAGATGGGACCATCGACGCGATCTGCACGGACCACGCTCCGCATGCCACGTTCGAAAAAGAGGTAGAGTTTACGGCCGCTCCGTTTGGCATCATTGGGCTGGAGACGGCCTGGGGTCTGATCGGCCGTGAACTCATCGAGCCCGGCGTTCTATCCACCGCGGAGGCAGTTGCGAAGATTACCACGGCCCCGCGACGCGTGCTCAACATTTCAGTACCTGATATCGAGGTTGGAGCTCCGGCAAATCTAACCGTATTTGATGCCGACACGAACTGGACGTTCGAACGCATTCATATCCGGTCAAAGAGTCGAAACACGCCGTTTATTGGAAGTCCGATGGTCGGAAAAGCCTTCGCGATCTACAATCGAGGCCAACTGGTTGAGAATGATTGGTAGTTCGAGGCAGAGCTACATCATTGCTGATTGTCCCCGCCGAACGCTCCTGTTAGACGCCCCTGGCCAGGCGTTTCCCAAGTCGTTTCGGTAGACCTTCCTCCTTAACGCGCTCGGCGGCCTTCTCGACATCATATTCGATCCGATGAAGGCTGTATTTGTATTGCTCGGTATCGAAAAAGGCCACACATGCTCTGGGGTCACCATCCCGTGGCTGGCCAACGCTTCCGATGTTGATCAGGTACCGGTGACCCCGACGCACCTGGTGTACACCGAGTTTATCCGAGATCACTGTTGGTTTGTGCGTATGACCGACAAAGCATACATCGGTCTCAAAAGAGTCAAACTGGTCCTGGGAAAGCTGATATGAACTGAGCCGAATCCATCTCTCGGGGGTTAATGGTGTTGCGTGGGCCAGTGAACACCCATTTTTTTCGAGGAAATAGGGGAATGATTGAAGGAATTCGAGTTCTTCGTCCGACATGGCTGCGCGATTGTGCCGGGAAGCTTTCCGGCCATCTTTTGGTAGGTAGTTCTCGTGCATTCCGGTCGAAACAGCCACGTCGTGATTTCCGAGAACCACCGCCGAACATCGCTCCTTGACGATCGCAAGACAGGCGGATGGATCTGCGCCGTAACCAACCACATCGCCGAGGCAGAAAATGGCATCAACGGATACTTCGTCAACACGCTCCATGACGGCTTCGAGCGCCTGGAGGTTCGAGTGAATGTCGGAAATGAGAGCGATTTGCATGATGTGAAACCCGGCGCGAAAGATCGGCGAACTGAATTCGCTAAGCAAGCGGCACCGTTTAGAGGCAGTACTGGTCTAAAGAGATGAACACCGTATTTTGTGACCTTTCAATCAAGGAGCCCTTTCATGTCGTCTCTCTCCATCGGAATCGTATTCGGAGGACTCTCTCCGGAACACGAGGTCTCGATCATCACCTCACTTCAGGCCGCTGCTGCCCTGGATCGATCTCGATATACTCCCGTCGCCGTTTATCTGGCGAAGGATGGACTGTGGTATACAGGAGACGAGCTGCTTGATATTAAGGCCTATAAGGACGTTTTCGAATTGTTGAAGAAAGCCACTCGGGTGGAGATCGTTCCCGGCTTGAATAAACGCCTCCAGCTAAAAAAAATTTCGGGTGGCGGCCTCTTTGCCCGAACACCCGACGTGTGGAAAATCGACGTCATGTTTCTTGGACTGCACGGGGGATCCGGCGAAAATGGCGGCATGCAAGGCTTGTGCGAACTCCTGGATGTCCCCTATACAGGTAGTGGCGTCTTGGCCTCATCCCTCGCCATGGACAAAGTTCGCGCAAAGCAATACTGCGAATCCTTCGAGATACCGGTCGTGCCGTCCCAGAATGTGCGCGAGGCGCAGTGGGCGGACCGGGAAGAAATTTGGCTCGATCAGTTAACGTCGTCTCTCGGTCTTCCTCTCATCGTGAAACCAGTCAAACTCGGTTCTTCTATCGGAATCAGGCAAGTGGAAAGCCGCGAAAAGCTCGATTCTGCGATCGAAGAAGCGTTTCGATACGACGAGGATGTCATGATTGAAAAAGCGATCGTGAACCTGCGAGAACTTAACTGCAGTGTGCTGGGCGACGAAGATGCCGCCGTCGCCAGTGTTCTGGAGGAGCCGGTTGCGACTGGTATTCTTACATACGAAGACAAGTACATGTCGGGCGACGCCGGTGAGAAGGGAGCAGCCTCAAAACTACGGACAACCCCGGGTGGAATGGCTTCACAGGAGAGGCTGATTCCGGCGCCGGTGTCTGAAGATGCGGCATCTCGAGTCCGCACGCTTGCTGTTCAAATCTTTCAATTGCTAGGGTGTGCAGGAGTTGCCCGCATTGATTTTCTGTTGGACGAAGACACGGGTGCCATCTACTTCAATGAGATCAATACCATCCCGGGCTCGCTGTCGTTCTATCTCTGGAAGCCGACCGGTGTAGATTTTCCGGAACTGGTTGAGCGATTGATTCAAATTAGTTTGAACCGGTACGCGTCTCGAACAAATCGAGTGCGATCCTTCGACGTCAATCTGCTTGCAGAGCGTTCAGCACGGGGGCTCAAGGGATCCAAATCCTAGTCACTTTCGAACGTATTGCTAGACGAAAATCATCAAATCATGACCAAGCGATTTTTACTTTTCTTCGTGATCGTCCTCACAGCGCATCCCGGCCGTGCCCAGGATTGGTTTGACCAGGCGAAGTTGTTGGAAGATATCGAGACGCTTTCGTCAGACGAATACGAGGGTCGAAATGCTGGAACCGCAGGTGGGGCGAAAGCACGAGCGTACCTGAAAAATCGATTTGACTCGCTTGGGCTCGCGGAATGCGGCGATTTCATGGAACAGACATTCCCGATAGGTGGCGGGCGAGACGGTGTAAATTTACTCGGCCGAATCGAGGGTACCGACTCGCCGGACCGGTCGATCGTTCTTTCTGCTCATTACGATCACCTGGGCGTTCGAGGAGGTGAGATCTACAACGGAGCGGACGACAACGCATCGGGCACTGCCGCACTTATTGCGATTGCTTCTTACTTCATTAACCATCCTCCTCGACACTCCCTGATTATCGCCGCTTTTGATGCGGAGGAGACGGGGCTCTCAGGGGCTCGGGCGTTTCTCGAAAATCCGTGCATACCGATCACATCCATATCACTGAACATTAACATGGATATGATCAGTCGCAGCGAGGCAAAAGAACTTTATGCAGTCGGGTTGCAATACTATCCGTATCTCAAGGAGTTTGTACTGGGGATCGACTCCGATCGCGATTTTACACTGTTGTTTGGACACGACGCTCCGAATTCCGGGTCAGACGATTGGACGATGGCTTCCGACCACGGGCCTTTTCACGCCCAGGGCATACCGTTTGTCTATTTCGGAGTCGAAGACCACGGGGGATACCACCAACCGAGCGATGACTTTGAATACATTACGCAGGATTTTTACGTGTCCGTCGTGGAGGGAATTATCGACTTCGTCAAAAGACTGGATGAAAACCTCGGCGAAATCGATCAACTTCGGTTAGAATGACACAATCCTGTCAAGAGAAGAATATGAGCACGAAAAGAGGGCTTTCTTCAAACGTCGATATTTATTTTCTTTGTAGTCTCTAAATTGCGTGCTGCGCAGTGAAAACGCGCAGTGAAGACGCACTGCAATGACGCGCTGCAATGATGCGCCACAGTTCACACATGCGAATTTATCAGGAGGTACCGCATTCCGATCCGTTCCTTTTTCTGCCGCATCTCGTATCTCAGCACTGAAATCGCCTCATTCGAAGAAGTTTGAAAAGAGGAGGCTGGTTCTATGACCGGCCACGTTCTCGTGCTCAACCAAGATTATCGGGCTCTCACCATCACAAGTGTACGGAGAGCCACGGTTCTGGTACTTTTGCAGAAAGCTGAGTTGGTCGAGTCTGAATCCGGTCGATTTATTCGATCACCTAGCCTGCAGGTCCCGTGGCCAAGCATTGTCAGACTGAAGGTATTCGTGCGCGTCCCGTACAAGAAGATTATGATCACCAGGAAGAATGTACTCAGACGCGACCGGCACCGCTGTCAGTACTGTAGCAGCAGGGATCAGCTGACCATCGATCATGTATTTCCGAAATCCCGCGGTGGGAAAGACACCTGGGAAAACCTGGTGGCGGCTTGCATTCCGTGCAATAACAGAAAAGGGAATCGTACGCCTTCCGAGGCCTCGATGAAGCTTTCACGAACGCCGTTTCGTCCGAGCTACGTGATGTACATTCGCGACTTCGTGGGTTCGCTGGACGATACCTGGAAACCTTATCTCTTCTTGTCGTAGCTGAATTTGAATACGCATTCGCCAAGCCATCTTGCGGCCCGGATTGCATGGATCGTACCACTTCTGTTACTGTTCTTTTCAGGGTACTTCACCAAAGTAACGATCGACCTCGGTCGCACGGCAAAAGACGGTATATCGGCGGTAGCTGAGGTTACGCGGTATGACCGGTCCGATAGAAAAGACATTACCCAGGCTGAACTGGATTTGAGAATTCCCCTGCCCGATGGGAGTACACTCGTACGCGAAAAACTTTCATTGCCGTACTCTATCGCACACCGAGTCGAAAAAGACACACTCCACGTGCGCGTGTTGAAGGGGAGCAGTCAGGAGGTGATCATCTCGTCGATCGTGGGTACCCAGCGTCGTATCGCGGCGAGCAATGCGATCATGACGTTCATCGCAATGCTGATGGCCTTCGTAGCCGTCTTCATATGGAATCGATCCGTGAAGAAAGCGTTCGATAGCGAACCGTCCGTGTAAGGCCCGCTGTCTCGCGTGGCAAAAGCGTTTCTTAGCGAACCGTCCGCGTAAACTCCGTTGGCTCGTCTGGATAGAGCCCCCCTACCCAGGTCGAGTAGCCGTTGAACAGGGATGTCGGGCGCTCTACGATGGTATCCACATCGCTGATAAAGCGCTCCTTGGCCTGAGTCCATCGAATGTGAGGAATGTTCGGATTGACATTTGACAGGAATCCGTATTCTTTCACTTGGAGGTCGTTCCAGAACGTCGGTGGCTGCTTGTCGACGAATTCGATCTCAACAATGGCTTTCGGGCCTTTGTAGCCATACTTCCACGGCAGAGCCAGCCTAAGGGGCGAGCCGTTTTGCTTTGGTAGGGGCTTGCCGTACATCCCCGTTGCCACGAAGGCCAGATTGTTGGTCGCTTCCGACATGCGCAACCCTTCGTAGTAGGGCCACGGGTACCAATGACCTTTGGTAATCCCGGGCATCTGTTTGGGCCGATTTACACTTACAAATCGAACGTGCGTGGCCGACGAGAGCGGCTTACACCTCTCGATCAGTTTTCTGAGCGGGAAACCCGTCCAGGGAATCGTCATCGACCAGGCCTCAACGCATCGGAATCGGTACACCCGTTCTTCCAGATCCATTTCCCGAATGAGGTCGGCCACGTCGAGTGTGAATGGCTTCTCAACCAACCCTTTAACACTAATCGTCATCGGAAATGGTTCGTACGCTCCCGTGAGCGGCCATACATTTTTCAGGTCACCGTCAAAAATGAACTCATAAAAATTATTGTACGATGCCGCTGCAACGTGAGTCGTTATTGGTCTCTCGGGTACCTCAAAGGACCTGCTTCGTTTGGCCGGATAACCCTCTCTCGGGGCCAACGCCGGGATAGTATCCAGTGGGCCATTTTCGACTATGGAAGGGGCCGTATGGGCAATTTTCGCTCCATACGCCGGCATGTGGACTGCCGTGGTTAGTCCGATTGCCCCCAGGCCCAATTTTTTAAGAAAAGCTCGTCGATTCCGATACGCCGATTCGGACGTCGCTTCTGAATCGGAAATACGCCATCCGGGGCGTAGGTGAATAGCTGCCACGATGATTCCTTGGTTACAGGCGGTTACTTTTACATAACGAGTTCTGGGTCGAACACGTACGCCGCGAAACACGACAGGGTCCAGCGCGACTGAGAACAGACAACGCGTTCGATGGTATACGATTCGAGCTGATTGACATCCTGTTCCAGCATCTGTTGGGGGTGCCTGCACAGTACCTGCACTGCGCCAGGCTGAGAGAATACCCTTGGAACCTGATCCGGATTATGCCGGCGAAGGAAAACAGCCCGCGGGCGATACCATGCTGCTATCAAGCAGAACCGGATCGGATCGAAGGCACCCCTCAGGTCCTGTTGGGTGGCCCTTTTTGTTCGATTCGAGTCGGTATTCGAATGCATCGTATTGCTACGGTTTTAGTCTTTTTCTTGGCAACTCTTGGGCTCTACGGATTGAGTCAACCGAGTTATGCTCAGCGACTGGTTTCCGGCTCTGTTGTGAGCGAAAAAGGAAATCCGTTGCAGGGAGCCACCGTCGTCCTTTCCATTTATTCAACGGGTCTGCAGCGCTACGGAACGGCAACAGACGGAGCCGGGGAATTTCGATTTCCGGACATCGAAGATCGTCGCTACAATCTGACCGTCTCTTTTGTGGGGTATGCCTCGCAGATCGTACCACTCGACTTGAGGTTCAGTGACCAGAGCCGAATCAGAATTATTCTCAACACGCAGGCTATCCCCCAAACCGAAGTTGTAGTGACTACGAACCGGGCAAAACTTCAACTGCACCCGGTAACGGTCAGCAACCTTTCCGCAGAGCGCCTGGAGCGGTTGCCCAAAATGAAAGACTTGCCCGTGCTTCTGGCTCGCCTGCCTTCAACGACATTTTACTCTGAAAACGGAAACGGAATCGGCTACTCAACTCTGAGAATGAGAGGATTTGGTCAGCGTCGGCTGGCTATTTCGATTAATGGAATTCCTCAGAACGATCCGGAGGAGTTCAACGTTTTCTGGATCAATTTCTTCGATATCCAGGGAGCAATCGACGACATCCAGGTTCAACGCGGTGCCGGTTCGTCGTTCTACGGTCCGGCGGCGATCGGGGGCGCTGTCAATATTCGTGCATTCCCCTATCGCGCATATCCGTATTTCAAAACAGAACTGGGTGCGGGCACTTTCAATACGCGACAAATTACTTTTGAGGCCAATTCCGGGTTATTGGAAGGGAACTATGTAGTATTTGGTCGTCTGAGCCGCCTGCTCTCGGATGGTTATCGAGACTGGTCCTGGACGGAATTCTGGAGGTTTTTTGTGGGAGTGACGAAATATAGTCCACGATCGTCTTTAACCCTTCAAGCGTACGGAGGACCGCAGCGTGACGGTCTGGCCTATTCGGGGATCCCAAAAGCGGCCAATAAAAAGACGATTGTCGACGAGTTTGGGACAGAGATCGATCGAAAATATAATTTCAGTTCCTTCGATAGAGATCTGGAAAATTTTCGCCAGCCCCACGTGGAGCTCCATCACGATCTCCGGCTTTCAAATTCGGCCCGGTTGACGCAGGTTTTTTTCTGGATTCAAGGGAAAGGATTTTTTGATTTTGGTGGGACGTTCAGATCCGCCGACTATCTACGCCTCCCCCCTGGATTCGTACCCGATGTGGACCGGGCGTCGCCCCTTTTTATTTCCCGTCCCGACGTATCCGTGCTCTTCAGAGCATTTCTGGATCAGTGGCAGGTCGGATGGTTACCGAGCGTCACGTTTACTGGCCCGGCGTCGACAACACGTATTGGCGCAGAGTTTCGATTGCACAGATCGCTTCGTTGGGGGAGAATACAGGAAGCTCAAGGCATTCCGGTTGAGCTCGTCGGATCCGAGAACGACGTTCGCGTCTATTCTTTTCGGGGCGAAAAAGCGATCGCTTCCCTTTCGGGCTCGACGCTGATTCGACCGTCGGACCAGTGGGCGATTCAGGCTGACGTTCAACTCACCTACCGGTCGTATCGTATTTACAACGAGGCCTTTTTCGGTCAGGAGTTCAGAGTCCCTTACGTTTTTGTCAATCCCCGAGTCGGAATCACGTTCAATCCTGAACAAAAGGTATCCGCGTATGCCAGCATCGCAGTCGCCAATCGCGAACCGCGACTTAAAACGCTGTACGACGGGGAGGAAGCGGGGGCTGGTTTTCAGCCGGCCTTTTTTCCAGGTCCGGACGATAGTATCGATTTTGATCGACCCCTCGTGGACGCGGAACAGCTGGTCGATTTCGAGATCGGTCTTATCGCAAAAGGCGAGAGATCTCACACCGCAATGAATCTCTTCTACATGGGTTTTGAGAATGAGATCGTACCCTCCGGAGGACTCGATCAGTTCGGCGTTCCACGAACCGGGAACGCAGACAGGTCCCGGCATATGGGAATAGAGCTGGAAAGCTCTCTCGTGGTTTCACCGGGCTTTGTTGTTAACGGAAACCTGACGATTAGCAAAAATCGGTTTCTTTCATTTGAAGAATTTGTCACTCTGCCGGACTTTTCGACCGTAAGGTTCGCAAGAGATGATAATCCGATCGCGGGTTTTCCAGACGTGTCAGGAAATCTGGGAATCACGTATACGGCAGGTGGTCTTACGGTGAATGTCCACGCGACTCACGTCGGTCAACAGTACATCGATAACAGCGGCGGAAGGCTGCCGGATGATACGTTTTCAGAATCCCTCGTTACGGACGCGTTTACTCTGTTTGACGGATCGTTCCGGTACGAGTTCTCTCCAGCATCAACGCTGGCCGGATTGCAGATTGGGCTCGACGTTAACAATATCTTGGACGAAAAAGTCCTGGCATATGGAAATGTAAGCGCCGTAGGACCGCAGTTTTTTCCACACGCAACCAGGCACTTGTTCTTTAGCGCGAGTTATGTTGTCCGGTGAAAACCTGATCAGTCCTGAATGACGTTACGAGACCCAATCACACATGCGCTCGATTGCTTCTACGGTTTGAGTGCAGTGCTGTTCAAGGAATTCCAAAGGTAGGTCGGCGGTGTCCGGTGCTTCACGGGCGGCTTGAAGGGCGTCGGTTCCGTCAAAGTCCACGTAGGCGATTCTAAGCGTGAGTTCATCGGACGTGCAGCCAAACGATGTGCCTGGCAACGTGGCCACACCCGTCTCTTCGAGAAGTTTCTGGCAGAGTTGATCGGAGGTACTGATGTCTCTCTGCCTGAGTGGCTCTCTGAGCAACTCGAAGTCAGGGAAGAGATAAAAGCCGCCTGTTGGATCGGCGGTCTGTAGGCCCGATTTACGAAATTTCTTGGCGGCATAGTTTCCCAGTGCGCGAAGAATACGACGCGAGTCTGATACGTATTGATCGATGGCGTTTCCGCCGGCAAACGCTGTGACCGCCGCGTGCTGAATGGGCGAGGACGTTGACGTGAACGTTTCGCTTGCTACATGGACCATCGCCTTGAGGAGCCAACTCAGGTTCTCCGGAAACGTAAACGTTCCAAGACGCCACCCACCCGCGCCACACCACTTGCTGAGTCCTGAACTGACTATGGTACCCTCCGGGTAATAGCAGGCTAATGATACGTGGTTGCCGAGGTGATGGAGTTCGCCGTATATCTCATCCGCGAGTATAATGAGTCGATGCTGTCTCGCCAACTCGGCAAACTCCTTGAGCTCGTCGACTGAATACGATTGTCCGGTCGGATTGGACGGGTAATTCAAAAGAACGATTCTTGGCCTCTCCGGTTGGTTCACAAGCCATTTTTGAAGCCCGTCAGAGTTCAGCATTCGGTTATTGCTGATATGGGTTTCCAGCCAGTGAACCGGTTTCCCAACGATTTGGGCTTGTGGGGCGTACGACACCCAGCTTGGCTTCGGGATGACCAATTCACCGTCATATACGAGCTGAAGTAGAAATAACAGCTCCTTCGACCCGGGTCCAATTAGCACGTCCGATGAACGGCAGTCGATGTGGTGAAGACGTCGATGATAATCCGAGACGGCTACCCGAAGCGCCTCTAGCCCGTGAACGGACAAATAATCCTTTTCAGCCGCGTGTTCTTTGAGAGCATCCACAACTTCAGAGGGGACTGGGAAAGGAGACTGTCCGAGACCCAGTCGGAAGACGAGCTTTCCATCGCGCTGGAGCTGATTGCTCAGATCATTGATTGCAAGCGTCGGAGAAGTCGGGAGGCCTTGAACCCGATCGTTCAGATGGACTTCCGGTCCTTTACTTCTATTTCGTGACATGGCGTTTTGGACTCAAGAAGAATACACGGAGTGCGGTCGATGATCGGTTCTACACCCCACATTGTTACTCAGAAACGTACCGGAGAAGGTTCCTGGAAAGGTACTCAGACCAACAAAGAAAAGGGTGCCGAGCCAGCGGCTCGGCACCCATCGAAAAAGGACCATCACAGCATCAATCAGGGATTACAGTTTCAGAGATAGCTTCGCGTAATAAAAGCCACCGTTCATGCCAAACTGAGTCACACGTCGGCTGTAAATGAAGCGCCCGTTACTGCGGTTGGCAGCTAACTGATGCTTATCCGGGAACGTATTCAGTATGTTATTACCCCCGACGGTGAGCGTAGCCCCCGGATACACATCGTACGAAACATTCAGGTCCAGGAGCACTTTCTCTGAGAAAGTCTCATCGTTGTTCATATTCGTCGGCCGGTACTCGATGGAACCGAAGTAATTGGCACGAACGAGCACACTGATAGGACCCTGAGAATACCGTACGGAAACGTTTCCTTTTTCGCGGGGAAGGGCGGTCTCTAGCCGATTTCGCTCCTCGCGATTGAATAAGGTCGTTCGCACCCCTTCGACATCACCACCGGAAAAAATATCCGCCATTTTCTGGGGAATATTCGTAGCCGTTACTTCTGTTTTTGTAAAGTTTGCAGCCCCAGTAACCGTAACTGTTCCAGGCCCTGCGTCTGTCGTGTACGCCGCAACGATGTCCACGCCCTTCGTCTCAGTGTTCACGGCGTTCGCAAAAAATTGAGCCTGACTGACCCCCAATCTTGCGAACGGTGCTAGAATATCGGCTGCTGTCGGATCGGAATTAGTGAACCGACTGGATAGCACGATACGATCATCAATGTTCACCATATAGAGATCTGCAGAGATGGACAACTTCGGAATGGGTCGAGCCGTAAATCCTGCGCTGACATTTATGGAAGTTTCCTCTTTCAGGTTGGGTACGCCGAACGCTTTGGTAACAGGGTCCAGATTGTTTGCGCTCAGCACGCGCGCGGGAACAAGTTCGTTGGCATCATTAAGAACGAACTGGATGCTCACATTGTTGAACCAGATCTGATGGAGAGAGGGAGCACGAAATCCTGAACTGACCGCTCCTCTGACGGCAAAATTGTCCTTGAACTCATATCGGGCCGCGATTTTTCCGTTCAAGGTCTCGCCGAAATCACCGTATGCCTCGTACCGACCGGCCACGTCGACCATCAGCTGATCATCCACTTCTGTTTCCAGGTCCGCATAGACGCTGTAACTGTAACGGTAGCGGTCGACTTCATTTGAAGGCTGAAAGCCGGCAAAAACCTGCGACCCGGGATTCTTGGGTCCCCCTGCAGCCGTGGTGTCAAAATCAACACCCGGTATATCTCCTCCGTTTCCGAGTGAGTACGATTCGAACTGTCCGGCTTCGATCTGATAATTTTCGACTCGGAATTCGGCGCCCAGTGCCAACGCGACGGACTTGAAGGAGTCACCAGCGTCAATACTGCGGATGAGATCCAGATTGCCCGTTGTTTGATCGAATGAAATCGTGCCGGCGTCAAAAGAAACAGGACTCGCCTCTCCGATAGAGGCATTAATCGTGTTTTCGATATTAAACACGAACGAGTTTCCGCCTGTGGTCGTACTGAGATCGACTATCCAGTCGTTGAGAGTGCCCTGAATTCCTGCGGTTAGAGAATAGTCGCTGATTTCAGAATGAATTTCGGGTAGAAATCCATTTGGATAGACGTTCAAATTGACGCGGGCCTCGCTGTTCGGTAACCGATAAAATCCGGTCGCTGCGCCCTTGCGATGCGAGGTCCCTCCACTCGCATAAAACTCGGCCGTACCGCGTAGAGGAACTGCCATATTGAAGAATACCGCTCCCGTATTTGCGAATCCCTGTCCGGTTTTCATGGAGAAGTCCCTTCTCGTCAGGCCGCGTCTTGACAGCTCCGCATTCGTCCCCGACTCGCCCGATATCCCCGGGAATATGTCGCCCTCCCAGGGGGCAGACCGATCGGTCCGATTGCGGTCCATATACTCTCCAGTTACGTTGAAGAAGCCACCATCACCGATCCGGAACCCGTAGTTTGCTGAAATCTGAGTCTGTTCGCCGTCGCTCTCGCCCGTAACACCGGTTCCGATATTGACCAGAATGTCTTCCGTCTGCTCTTTCAAGACGATGTTAATCACGCCGGCAATCGCATCCGATCCGTATAACGCCGCCGCTCCGTCTCTTAACACTTCGATTCGTTCAACTGCGGACATTGGGATCGCGTTCAAATCAACGCCTACCGTACCCCGCCCGAAGGTGCCATTAACGTTAACCAAGGCGCTCGTATGCCGCCGTTTCCCGTTCAGGAGTACGAGCACCTGGTCGGGTCCTAATCCTCTGAGACTGGCCGGGTTGATGTGATCCGTTCCATCTGAAATGGTCTGATGCGATGCATTAAAAGACGGAGCCAACATAGTGAGGGCCTGATTGAGCTCCGTCACTCCCTGGCGCTCAAGTACGCTGGCTGGTATAACATCAACGGGTACCGGTGTGTCCACTGCGGTACGCTGAGTTCTCGACCCGAGCACGATGAGATCCTCGCCAAATTCGGCAACACTCACTGCAAGGGAAAAATTGACCCTGACCGTTTCTCCGGATGCTACCGTGACGTCCTGCTCGACAGTGGCAAATCCGATAAAGCTTACGCGAATTCTAACCGCGCCACTGGGAACGGACAACGAATAACTTCCGTCGGTGCCCGACGTCGTACCAATGAGCGTTCCGACAACGCCGATATTTGCTCCGGGAAGAGGTGATTGCGAGTCCGCTTCTGTCACGGTGCCTGTGATGGTTCCGTCCTGAGCGCTGACGGATCCGATAAAGAGTATTGCCGAGGCCAGTAAAAGGACGAGCAAACTCGCTGTCCTGGAGATGAAGTAAAAACCGTGACGAAAGTTCATTTGATACCTCCTTGAGGATCGATTATTGACAAGTTTCCGGGGTCTTTCGAGTGCGTCTGAGATCGCAAAGGGAGCGTAGCTCCTACGAATGGATTCTGGTAAGTCCGCAAAAGTTCGAATATTGAGACGGCAATCTCAAGGGGTGCATTGTTATTTCTCTATTTGTCATCAATCTCGCGGAATTGCACCTTACCAAAACATCTGTTTCATGCAGAACACGGAGCCGCCGGATTTCAGGTATTCGCCTGTATCCAATTCAACAGGGACATAATCTTCGTCTCGTAACAATGCATTTGTGACGTCGCAACCGCGCTGGATAAGCACATGGCGTCGATCTGGGCAGTGGGCGTTGCAGGCAAACAGGTTCCGGGCTTCCGACTCCGGTGCCTTGAGGACTCGCGAAAAGACGGCCCGTATCATTTCCAGACCATTTGGGGTGATTGCGTCCGGAAAAATGAGCGCGGTAGACTCGTCGAGAATACTCAAACACGTATCCAGGTGATAAAAATCTTCATCCTTGAGCTCGATCAGGCATATTGGTACGTTGAGAGAGGCCGAGATAATATCATAGGCCTTCAGATCCGTACGGAAGCCGTAGCCTCCCCATAGAAGAAATCTACCAGGATGCCAGAGCGCATCTCCCATTCCTTCAAAATGAATCGTCTCGGACGCTCCGAGTGATAGCGTCTGGTACCCGAGTGCGCTAAAGAAATCGCGGAAGAACCCGACCTCTCTTCGTCGCTCATTCGCGTACATTTCACTCAGGACAACGCCATTTCCCCCTTGACCCGGGAGCTGGTAGGGCAGGGTCTGGTTCGCGCAGAAAACCATGTCAGGAAGTCCCGGCTTCCCGTCCAAGACATGCACGCTGAGCCCGAGTTCCTGATAGGCTCCCTGGACTATCTGCCACTCGTCGAATGCCTTCGCGTAGTTGACCGTCCCGACGCTTTCCGCCATGTGGGGATTGATAACGTATTTGACATCGAAAAACTCGGGAGATGTCATCAGAACCCGGGTCGGTAGATCAACCTCCTTCAGGTCGTCTATCGAAAAATCGATTTCGCTTGCCGAGCGATACAACATGGCTAGGACGTTCGATGGGGCGTGGGTGGCGGTGCAGGAAGTTGTGCGGCGGTGGGACTAACAAAAACGACCACGAATAATGGAAGATCCAGAGCAGATCAATCCACAGAGGCTATTTCAGCCCAGTCTTCGAGATCTGACTCTGAGATCTGAATTTGAACACGCGAAAAACCGTCGTATTCCGACACGCGGATTCGCTCCAGAAAGTCCAGTAGCAGGCTCTGGTCTTCGGATTCCATTTTTAAAAGGGCGATTCCTCCGCGTACGAGATCAGAAATATCCTGAGCTTCAATCGCGTCCTTGGGCTCCAGATAAAGGCTGAACAGGGCTGATTCTTCGCCCAACTCGAGAGATCCTCCGGCGGCTACGATGCTCGTAAAGATTCGGAAGATCTCGTCCCGTAATTCATCTGGCGAGAGCTGGGCCACTATCGACGGTACGTCCGATGCGACCGCCCATACATCAGCACCACCGACCATCGAGAAAACTCCGGCAGGCGCCTCAGAAACTGTATTGTTGGATCTGGCAAGCATTTCAGTAAGGCGTTCGGCAGATCCGGACGCCACGAGACGTGCTTCCGACGACCGAGCGACAAAGAAAGCCGTCGAGTCCTTAGAGACGAAAAAAAACGCGACGTCTGAATCGATCGCAGAACTGGGGTCTGAGGTGTCATCAATCCGTGAGAACGCATCCGAATGTTCAGCCCACTTCTCCAGCGCATCTTGAGGAAGGGGTGCCCGAAGAATCATGGCGGGAACTGCTTTGGGGTGGTCTACATCGAGAGAGCCGTAAAATGAGATATCGTGCGTATCCGGGTCGAGTCCGAGGTGTTCAAGAATCTCCCGGCTCCGTTCTGCTATCGTCTTTTCACCCACCTTAATACGTCGATCCAGCTGCGCGACAAAGGAGCGATAAATCTCCGAAACGCGGATTCCGCCGGTGACCGTGGCATTTTCACCCAGGATAAACAGGTCAGTAGCGACCGATTCTGGGACCGCGGGCGGTGTTTGCTGCGGGCCGCACCCGGCGACCATAACGGTAGCTGTAAGAAAAAGGAGGCTGCGTTGGAGAATGGGGAGTCGCATGCTAATAGTCCTTGCGAAGAAAAATGAAGAAGCCAATACCGTAGACGAGCGCCCCAAATAGAACGGATGAGACGAGCGGGTACCAGGAATTAACGGATTCATTCGAGCCCAGTTGCGCGACGATCGAGATTACCTCGATGTAATTCGGAAGGATGTGATACAATCCGATAAAGATCGCCGCTGTGAAATCGGTCAGTTGGGGTACGATCTGGTCTTTTCCGGCCAGGATGCCCGAGAAAAAAATGCAGCCATAGGCCGTAACGAGAGCTACTCCGGTGCTGCGCATCCAGATCCCAATGGTTAAAACGATGGAGTACACTACCCCGAACATGATCACGATAATTGCAATCGATAGGAGATAGTGCGGAAGCCAGAGCCTCGTCTTGAATGAGATAACAAGCCAGATGGCCACAACCAGATAGGTGACCAGCATGGCCACGATTGCCCATACCCCGGCGATGTGTCCCGTGAGAAGTTTGGCTCGGCTAACAGGCTTGGACAGCATCAGATCGATTCGACCCTGCTCCACGAAACCGCTCACAAGCGGCATGGTCGCAAAAAGACCCAGTAGCGTTCCGAAGAGGTACGAAGCACCGAAAACGAATTGGTTGATTCCGAGAACGAATTTGTCGAGGCTCAGGGCTTCCCTCAGCACGTTTCCGGTCTCCGCATCTCTGAGGAGCTCGCCCGTCACCGCATCTCGCATGACCTCCGTGGGTACTGATTCGAATCCGAAGATTCTAAGCGCTGCAATCGAGCCCTCAATGACATCCAAATTCAGAGCAAATGACAAAAGCAGCCAGGCAACGGTGGTAACCACAAAAACGCCCTGCGTGATTTTCATCGCCCAGAGCTCGCGAAATGTCAGCAATAGGGTTGCGCCGATTTGCTTCATGACCCCGACTCCGTGTCTGTCGATTCTCCGACTTCCGCCTGTTTATCGAATCGAGGGATTCCGCCCTCATCGCCATCGATATCGCCAATAATTTCCATGAAGCTTGCTTCCAGGGATCGAACTTGCGGAACGATGGAGAGAATCTGAACACCGGAATTCCTCAACCGATCGATCTGTTGATTGAGCTCTGTTGCATCCGCTGCTTCGAGCCGGACCCAGGCTTCATCCAACCGATCCGAGAACTGCATATCCGGGAATGATTCGGTGACCAACGGTTTTTGATCGTCCGCGATCTGGATCTCGTATTTCCCGGAGACCCTCGTCAGGTCCTCAACCGATCCTGTCCTAACGAGCTTTCCCCGATGTAGAATTCCGACCCGCGTACAAACATGTTCAACTTCGGAGAGCAGATGCGAGTTAAGGAAAATGGTCATCCCGGTTCCTTTCAGCGAAACGAGCAGGTCTCTGATCTGTCGCCTGCCTATGGGATCGACACCGTCTGTGGGCTCATCCAGAAAGAGCAGAGACGGGTCATTCATCAGCGCCTGGGCAATCCCCAAACGTTGCATCATACCCTTCGAAAACTCCTTCAGGCGGGCATCTGACCACTGGTTGAGTCCTACCTGTTCGAGTAATTTCGGGGCCTTTTCCTGAATCGTCTTTTTATCCACGGTCGCAAGTCGTCCGTACACGATGAGTGTTTGCATTGCCGTGAGAAACGGGGGGAATCGATGGTCCTCCGGCAAAAAACCGACGCGCAGTCGGGATGAAGCCAGTTTGACCGACTTTCCGAAGAGTTCAGCTGAACCTGCAGTCGGCGAGACGATGCCGAGAAGCAGTTTCAACAGGGTGGTTTTTCCTGCGCCGTTGGGTCCCAGTAAACCGTAAATCTCGCCCTTCTGTATTTGGATTGATAGTCCGTCCAGAGCGGTCACTTTTCGACGACCAAACGGTCTGGAATAGGTTTTCCGGAGTCCGTCCGTAGTTATTGCAAAACACGGGTCGGTTTGCTTTTCTGAACCCATACAGCCTCGAGTACGAGGGGTTATCGTGGTAGAATAATTATTCCGCGTCTGTCAACGCCGCAATTCCGGGCAGTGTTTTCCCTTGCAGGAATTCAAGCATCGCCCCGCCACCAGTCGAAACGTGACTTACCCGGCTTTCAAGACCTGCCTCTGTGATCGCCGCAACGGAGTCTCCTCCACCTACGATTGTAAGAGCCCCTGACTCGGTTGCTTCGGCCAGAGCTTCCGCGATAGCGATCGTACCCGGTGCAAAATTAGGCATTTCGAAAACACCCATCGGCCCGTTCCAAATCACCGTTCCAGCCGAGCAGATTATCCTTCGATACGCTTGGATCGTGTCAGGCCCGATGTCGAGACCCATATATCCTTCTGGAATACTCTGGTTGACAACCTGGCTGGGTGCATCGTTTTGGAATTCCAATGCGACCACATGATCGGACGGCAACGCTAGTCGATCAGGAGCGCCGCGAAGCAAGTCGGATGCGAGATCAATCCGGTCTTCTTCTACAAGCGAGTTGCCGGTTTCAACTGATTGAGCACGAAGGAATGTGTAGGCCATGGCTCCCCCGATCAAAAGGAAGTCAACGGATGACAGGAGCGATTCGATAATTCCAATTTTATCGGAGACTTTAGCGCCACCGATAATGGCCACGAACGGCCTCTTCAGACTCGAGTCCGCCCCTGGAAGGAGCCGGCTCAGGTACCCGACTTCCTTCTGCATCAGGAGGCCCATCGCGGCCGTTGCCGAGACACGGGCAACGCCCTCCGTTGAGGCGTGTGCGCGATGAGCCGAGCCGAATGCGTCGTTTACATAATAGTCGCACAATGATGCCCAAAATATTGCCAACTCGGAATCATTGGCCTTTTCACCGGGCTGAAATCGTGTGTTTTCGAGGAGGAGAATAGATCCCGGCGCCATCCGACGAGCCGCATCCACCACCTTCGGCCCAACGCTGTCCGCGTAAAAAGACACGTTGGCACCAGTCAGATGGGACAAGTGTGTCGCAACGGGTTCGAGACTCAACTCCGGGTCCGCAATCTCTTTCGGACGCCCAAGATGACTGAGAAGAACAGCCGAGCCGTCCCGGCTGACAATCGAGTCCAGCGTCGGCAAAGCTGCTCGGATGCGCGTATCGTCAGAAACTGACTTCGATCCGTCTGGCCCGGTTAGAAGAGGGACATTAAAATCAACTCTCACCAGGACTCGCATCCCTGATACGTCAAGCGACTCGACGGATACCTTGGCCATGCTACTACTGCGATCGTGGTCCGAGACGGCTTTCTCAGTCGCTTTGTGACGCGTTCATTAGACACTGAACCAAATCCACCGTACGATTGGCGTACCCCCATTCGTTGTCATACCAACCGACCACCTTCACAAGATTTCCCTTAGCCATTGTTGAGAGGGAATCAAATATGCACGAATGAGGATTGTGAATGATGTCCACGGAAACGATGGGGTCTTCGGTGTACTCGAGAACACCAGTCAGAGACGAACCCGCTGCTGCCTTAAAAACCGCGTTCACATCTTCTGCAGATGTCTCGGCGGCGAGTTCAACGGTCAGGTCCGTGATCGACCCATCTGGAATGGGAATCCTCAGGGCGAATCCGTCCAGCCTGCCCGCGAGATGGGGAAGAACCAGGCCCACGGCTTTCGCCGCCCCGGTAGTCGTCGGAATGATCGATGCTGCCGCTGCTCTCGCGCGCCGGAGATCGGAATGTGGAGCATCTTGCAGCCGCTGGTCCGACGTGTAGGCATGGACCGTTGTCATTAATCCTTTGTTTACTCCGTAGGCATCGTCCAAGACCTTTACCATGGGAGCCAGGCAGTTGGTTGTGCAGCTGGCGTTCGAAATCACCTCCTCTTTTCCTGTCAGGACTCCGTCGTTCACGCCCATTACGACGGTGGCGTCCACTTCGCCAGACGCCGGGGCGGAAATGACTACCTTTTTAGCGCCTGCGGAAACATGCAGCGCAGCTTTCTCTCTTGTCCGAAAGAATCCGGTCGATTCCACCACGATGTCTGCACCAAGATCTCCCCAGGGTAAATTCGTGGGATCCCGTTCAGACAGGACTTTGAAGCGTTCACCGCCCACCACCAGATCCGTTCCGTCCACAGAGACTTCTTTGGGAAATGGGCCGTGTACCGAGTCATACTTAAGCAGATGGGCGAGCGTATGCGCATCCGTAAGATCGTTGACGCCTACAATGTTGAACGTGTCTTCGCCGCGTTCAATGATTGATCTGAAGACAAGTCGCCCGATGCGACCAAATCCGTTGATTCCTAGCTTGATGGCCATAGCGCAAAAGCTGTTGTTGGTTGTGCGAGGGTAATGACGGTCTGACGACTCAAACGAAGTTATTGTAACGCCTGAAAGCTCGGAAATGGGTAGCAAACCTGCACTTATTTAAGGAAAAGTCTTGGTTAAGAAAACATTCTGTGCAATCATGCTGCGCTTCGGACAGTCATTCAACAACCCGGGTTCCAACCACTCCATCATGCATCTTCAGGACGTCCGAGAGATCCTTCTAGTTCGAAGATTCATACAAGTAGGATCCGATGTCGCGTCAAAACGTTGCGGTGTCGCTCGATAAACGATAATTTCCCGAGCTTGATACAAAACCACGTGTGTTGGCGTTAAACTGAGTTGACGCCTGAATTATTTTTCTTATGTCGACGCTAACCCCTACTCGAAAAGTATCCCGTAAACATGAACTGCGTGAAGATAAAGTCATCACGTTTTCCGCTCGTGTCCTGGGCCTCATTGAAACCAATCGAACTGTCGTGTACGGCGGATTTGCCCTTATCGTCATCGTCCTTGCCGGGATCTTCGGTTTCTCTTATGTGCAGTCTTCACGGAATACGGAAGCTTTGGAGCAAATGACGGAAGCGGTGAGTCGGTATGAGAGTGGGGACTATGCAACCGCAATCGACGGAGATATGCTTTTTCCCGGCCTCGTTGAAGTCGCTGAGAAGTTCGGCAACACGAAAGCTGGCAATCTTGCCAGGTTTTACGCAGCGGATGCACTTTTCAGAACGGGCGACCTTGAACGATCGCTTACGTTTTTCCAGGCGTTCAACAAAGACGGAGATTTTCTCGGAGCCAGCGCATATGCCGGCGAGGCCGCCATCAACGAAACCAATGGCAATTTTGACAAAGCTGGCGACCTCTACTTGCGAGCTGCTACGATTTATGAGAGTGACGTGACATCTCCCGGCTACTTGCTCAGAGCTGCACGATCATACGAGGCTGCCGGAGATGTACCGTCGGCTCGCCAGGTCTACGAACAGCTGGGTAAAGATTATCCCGTTTCGCGAGAGGGCCAGAATGTGGAATTCTACCTGGCTCGGATAGGCGAGTGAACAACACGGCCGCCTATTATCTTGATTTGATTCGCCTGCTAGACTAAACTTCAGATACAACTTCAGATACAACGTCAGAAACAACGTCAGAAACAATGGCAGTTCCGACCATTCTTGTTGTCGACGACGAGGCGAGTATCCGCCGGACACTTCGTGAGATTCTCGAATACGAAGATTTCAGCGTAGACGAGGCGGAGGACGGTGAAGCCGCCGTCGAAAAGCTGAAGGCTTCGCAATACGACGTTGTTCTTCTTGACGTAAAGATGCCGAAATTGGACGGTATGGAAGTCCTGCAAGTGGCGTTGGAACAGCAGTGGGATATTCCCTTCGTGATGATATCGGGGCACGGAACGATTGAGACCGCCGTAGAGGCGACAAAGCTGGGAGCGTTCGATTTCGTAGAAAAACCACCCGACTTAAATCGTCTACTGCTCACGATTCGTAATGCCCTGGATCGCGGTCAGCTCGAAACCGAAAATCGGCGGATGCGGCAAACGATTGCTCAGCGTCATGAAGAAGGGCTCACCACGATTCTCGGTGAGAGTGCCGGCATCGTTCGAGTCAAGGAGACCATAGAACGCGTTGCCCCTACAGAAGCCAGAGTGCTGATTACGGGCGAAGCGGGTACCGGAAAAGAACTCGTCGCCAAATGGATACATAAGCTATCCAAGCGCTCGAGCGGCCGGGTCGTAGAAGTAAACTGTGCGGCAATCCCAAGTGAATTGATCGAGAGCGAACTTTTTGGACACGAAAAAGGATCGTTCACGGGAGCTACGAAGCAGCGCATCGGCAAATTCGAACAGGCCCATGACGGTACACTGTTCCTCGATGAAATCGGTGACATGAGTCTGTCGGCTCAAGCAAAAGTGTTGAGAGCACTTCAGGAAAACCGGATAACCCGAGTGGGTGGCGATCGTCCGATTCCGGTAGACGTCCGAGTCGTCGCTGCTACGAATAAGAATCTCCGCGATCAGATAGAACTGAATCTGTTTCGCGAAGACCTTTACCACCGGTTGAGCGTCATTCTCATACACGTTCCCCCTCTTCGCGAACGCAGAGAAGACATTCCGATCATCACGACGGATATCGCAGACCGTATTGCCAGACGAAACGGCCTGGAACAGAAGCCCTTCTCTCCAGACGCCCTTAATGGGTTACGTCGCTTCGAATGGCGAGGAAATGTTCGAGAATTACATAATGTCGTTGAGCGTCTGATCATTCTCAGTCAGGGTGAGCAGGTGACCGGGTCGGACGTGGATATGTATGTGAACCCGGGTGGATCGGCAGCAAGTCCGGTGTTGAACCTGCTGGATCAGTACGATCAGTTCAGCGAATTCCGGGACATGGCAGAGAAGATGTTTATCGAGACTAAGTTGGTCCAATACGACTGGAACATCAGCAAGACGGCCGAGGAAATCGGTATCCAACGCTCCCATCTCTACAACAAGATGGGCAAGTACGACATATCCCGATCTGATGACTGACAGATCATCCGATACGCCACTACTCGAAGTAAGTCGGATCTCGAAATCGTATCCGAATGCGAGCGGCGGTCGGCTACCGGTTCTGAAAAACGTCAGTTTTACTGTTACGAAAGGAGAGATGATTGCCGTCGTTGGCGAGAGTGGTACGGGGAAGAGCACGCTCCTTCATCTGATCGGAGCGCTGGACCGTCCTGACGAGGGATCTGTTCGCTTCAACGGAGAAGATGTTTTTTCAAAGTCTGACGAAGAATTGTCAGCGTTTCGCAACACGTCAATCGGATTCGTTTTTCAGTTTCACCATCTTCTTCCTGAGTTTTCAGCGCTTGAAAATGTCACGATGCCGGCGCTCATTAAGAGAACTCCAATGAAGGAGGCTCGAAACCACGCTGCCGACTTGCTCGTTCAACTCGGATTGAAGGAGCGCCTGGAACACCGGCCCGCCGAGCTCTCGGGTGGGGAGAAACAGCGTGTTGCCGTGGCCCGAGCGCTCATGAACGGCCCCGATCTAGTTCTGGCCGACGAGCCAACCGGAAACCTGGACGCGGGAACAGCCGAAAAACTTCACACAGAAATCGTTCGGTTGTGCGAAGAAACTGGCCAGACTTTTATTGTTGTCACGCACAACCCGGCGTTTGCCAAACTTTCGGACCGGGTAATGACGCTCGCTGACGGCCGCTTGTTTGAGGATAGATCCTGATGGGACTTGCCTCAAAAATCAAACTGTTCTGGACCGCGGGCCGCGGCCTCGCCAAGGGTTTACCTGACGCGTCCGAGTCATCAAATCCGTTGGAACTGTTCGGGAGTTGGTTTGAAGCCGCCCGCCAGACGGGAATTCTTCTTCCGGAAGCAACGACGTTGTCAACAGCAACTTCCGATGGAAAACCGTCATCACGAATGGTTTTGCTCAAAGATCACGGGCCGGACGGATTCGTTTTCTTCACCAACTACGGAAGCAGGAAGGCGAGTGAGATCGACGCCAATCCACAGGCTGCGCTTCTGTTCCATTGGGCGGTACTGCAACGACAGATTCGTATCGAAGGCCGTATCGAACGCATCAGCAAGGAGAAATCGACGGCGTACTTTAACACTCGGTCGCGGGAGAGCAAGATCGGTGCGTGGGCGTCTCATCAAAGTAAGGAGCTCGAGAGCCGAGCACTGTTGGAATCGACGTTCAAGCGCCTCGCAAGCAAGTATGAGGGTAAAGAAATCCCTCTTCCGGAGTTTTGGGGCGGGTATCGATTGATTCCTGAATCGATCGAATTTTGGCAGGGTCGGGCGAACCGACTGCACGACCGCCTGCTCTTTGTCCGAGACGGCGACTCCTGGATATCCACGCGACTGTATCCATGAGAGGAGTTTTGGACGCAGGCTCATCGAGGCTGCGCGTTGTATACAACTCCAGTAATTCGGCATCAGGCCACCAGGCAGACGGCTGAACAATCAACAGCACTTCGCGTTTAGGGGTGACTGTTTTTCGATCTCATGGACACAAATGCTCAACCAGATCCTCGCTTCACTCAAGGATGCCTCCTCTGTTGTCATCACGACGCATACGCGTCCGGACGGCGACGGCATCGGATCGCAGCTGGCGCTCGGCCTATTTCTGGAGAAGCAGGGTAAAACGATTACTCTCATCAATCACGACCGTCCACCGTACACACTCGACTGGCTCCCGGAGATCGATCGCCTGGAAGTATTTGATGGATCTCTCGAGCAGCGCGAAAGGATTAAAAACGCCGATGTCCTTGTCATCGCAGATACGAACAGTGAAAAGAGGCTCGGCGAGGTTGGGTCTTCGTTTCGAGATGCGTCCGGCACCAAAATTCTAATCGACCATCATACCGATTCTGAAGATTGGTTTGACCTTGAATACAGTCGCGAAACCGCTTCTTCGACTGGAGAATTGGTCTATGAGCTGATGGATTTGTGGGATCTGGACAGCATCGACACCGCCATTGCGTCCTCACTGTATGTCGCGATCATGACGGACACAGGTTCGTTTCGATTCAGCAATGTAACGGCCGACGTTCACCGATTGATTGGCGACCTGATTCAGCGCGGTAACCTCGATTCCGCTCAGATTCACGCGAACATTTTCGATCGAAGATCTCCCGAAGGTATCCGGTTGCTCAGCCAGGTCCTGGCTACACTCGAGATTCATCACGATGGGAGTGTGGGATCGATGGTCATCTCCAGACGGTCGTTACACGAGACGGGGGCTTCAATCGAAGAGGCGGAAGGATTCGTGAATCATATTTTGTCGATAGAAGGAGTCCGTGTAGGGCTCCTTTTCACGGAGACTGAGCGAGGCACGAAAGTAAGTTTTCGTTCCAAGGCAGACGACCACGTTCACAAATGGGCGCAAGCTTTGGGCGGGGGCGGCCATCGAAACGCTGCAGGTGCATTCGTGCGAAAGTCTCTTGAGAAAACCATCCAAAATGTGGTTGATAAAGCACCCAAGTTTATTCATATCGGCAACACCGAGGAGTCGTCTGATGGAGAACTGCCCGCGGAGGATGCGGAGTATCTGTCATCATTGCTCAACGTGGAGCGTAAAGGATCTGTAGAATGAAGGTATCTGTCTCAACCATTGCACTTTCTGAACTCGATGTCGATTTGCTCATCGTCCCGGTGACCGAACAGGATGCTGAGGGAGGGTTGACCTCATTGGTCGAACATTTTGGTGACGCGGTGGAACGCGTTCGTTCAGACGTTTCGGGGAAAAGGAGCACGACCGTTCTTCTCTATCCTGAGAAGGGCTCATCGCCGAGAGTTGTGCTTACCGGACTCGGTGATTCAGAAGATGTGGACGTCGAAACGTTAAGACGGGCTGCATCGTCAGGCGCCGGTGTGGTCCGGTCTCTCACGACGGAAACGATTGCGATTACGATCCCGGAGGTTTCTATTGAAACGGAGAATGCGAGTCAGGCGCTCGTCGAGGGCTTCATTCTGGGTTCCTACAGCTTCAATCGGTATCGAACAGAAAACGGACAGGAATCCGAAGTTCAACGATTGGTTGTGCAGACAGAGACCGATGACAAGCAAGCCCGTCGCGGCGCTGAACAGGGTCGCATTGTGGCCGAGTCGGTCTGCACCGCCCGAGATCTCGTGAATCTTTCTCCTGATGAAAAGTCACCGACCCAGTTTTCGAAAGCGATTGAGAAGTCGGCAAAAAAGTATGGTTATGGAGTATCCGTCTGGGATAAAGCCATGATTGAAGAGGAAGGAATGAACGGGTTTCTGGCGGTAAATCGAGGAAGTGTGGAGCCTCCGACATTTACGGTGCTCGAATGGAATCCAGAGAATGGCCGCAATAAGAAACCAATAATCCTGGTTGGAAAAGGCGTCGTATTCGATACCGGTGGTCTTTCGTTGAAGCCTACGAAAGGCTCGATGGATTCCATGAAATCAGATATGGCTGGCGCCGCCGCGGTCGTGGGAACGTTTGAAGCCATTGCCCGGCTTGAGTTGCCGGTCTACGTGATCGGTCTGATTCCGGCTACGGACAACCGGCCTGGGGAGTCGGCCTACGTACCGGGCGACGTCATCTGGATGCATTCCGGCAAAACGGTGGAGGTTCTCAACACCGACGCGGAGGGGAGAATGATTCTCGCCGATGCGCTCTCCTACGCGCAGGCGCTCAATCCGGAGTTGGTGATTGACGTGGCCACCCTTACCGGTGCTGTTGTTGTTGCTCTGGGTGATTTTGTGGCCGGTGTGATGACGAATAATCAAAAGGGAATGGACGAGCGGCTGAGCGGAATCACCGGGGCTGGCGAACGGAGCGGAGACCTGGTACATGCGCTTCCGATGTATGATGAGTATGCCGAACTAATAAAAAGTGACGTAGCGGATATAAAAAATGTCGGAGGTCGCACTGCCAGTTCGATTACGGCCGCAAAATTTTTAGAGTATTTTGTCGATTATCCCTGGATACACGTGGATATCGCTGGACCCGCCTTTTTGAGCAAAGCACAATCCTACCGTCCCGTCGGCGGTACCGGGTTCGGTGTCAGGCTCTTGGTGGAGTTCCTGAAAGAATATGATTAACGAGCGTGTTTTCGAAAAGAAATCCACCGATGACTTAGAACTCTGATCCTTCCAAATTATGCAACCCCATGGCAGACCTTCGAGACATCGAGGATTTGAATGGACAATTTGAGAATGGCGTCCGTCCTCGAATTGCCGTATCGCTGGGTGATCCAAACGGAGTGGGGCCAGAGGTCATTTTAAAAGCTCTCACGACGCCGGAGCTGTATGGCGTGCTTCGTCCGTTGGTAGTCGGCTCCCGATCTGTGTTACGCCACCACGCGAACGTGTTGGGCCTGGATCGTATCTCGTTTCTGACTTTCGATGGGGAAAATTTTGGTTACGAGGCGAACTCGATCACCGTCCTTGAAACGGGCGCGGGAGCCGAATTCGAAGTTCATCTTGGTGAATTACGTGCAGACGCCGGAGAAATCGCCTTTCGCGCCGTTCAGCAAGCCACCGATCTCAGTTTGGAGCACCAGGTGGACGCCATGGTCACCGCGCCTCTCTCGAAGAAGGCCGTGTCGATGGCAGGGTATTCGTTCCGCGGGCACACCGAGTTTATTACGGAGAGAAGTCGGTCGAATTCGTGCATTATGATGATGGTCTCGGATCAGATGAAGCTTGGACTGGTAACGGGTCATGTCTCGCTTTCCTCCGTCGCGGAGTCCATTACCACGGATGGAATCGGTCGGAAACTTACAGATCTTTCGGTCGCCCTGAAGAGTGATTTTGGAATCGCATCACCCTCGATTGCTGTCCTGGGTCTGAATCCTCACGCCGGAGAGGGAGATGTACTGGGCCATGAGGAGTCTAAGATCCTTGTTCCGGCCATCCGTCAGGCGAAGTCGAGCGGGCTGGTCGTTGACGGACCGTTTCCAGCGGACGGTTTCTTTGGTACGAAGGCGTACAACTCATATGATGCTGTTCTGGCAATGTATCATGATCAAGGATTGATTCCGTTTAAAACATTGGCCTTTGATTCGGGTGTCAATTATACGGCAGGCCTACCGATCGTGAGGACGTCCCCAGTTCATGGAACTGCGTTCAATCTTGCCGGCAAGGGAAGGGCGTCGTCAGGCAGTATGATGAGTGCCTTAGCGCTGGCAGCACGGATTGCCAAGCGGCGAACGATGGTGACGGTCTAGCCCATGCAGACGGAGGTAAGACCATACTCGGTGCTTGCTTCGGGATACGATGAGGTCATGGATCATGTCGACTACCGGGGTTGGGCGAAATACATTCAGTCTCTTTTTGAGCTCCACGGCGGTCTACCGGAGAGTTTGATTGAATTGGGCTGCGGAACCGGAGCTTTTTCTTTCGCTTTCTCGAAACACTATCAAGGTCGCTACCTGGCCACGGATGGATCAATGGATATGTTGGCTGTGGCTGAAGAGAAAGCCCGGGAAGGTCCCTGTTTCATCGAGTTTGAGCACTTGAGATTCGAAAATCTGAAACTTAACGAGGCCTTTGATGCGGCACTACTCCTGTATGACGGGTTGAACTATCTGACGGATTTTGAGCAGATCGAGCACCTTCTGCTGTCGATGCGGACTATCCTTCGGCCCGGAGGAATCTTTATCTTTGACCAGGCAACAAGAGCAAATTCGTCTAATAACCAGTCATTTTTTGAAGATTCGGGTACCTGCGAATCTTTTTCGTATGTCCGACGAAATTCGTACGATCCGGAATTATATCTTCACGAGACGATTTTCGAACTGGATACTGGAGCCGCCCAATTTCTGGAGCGGCATGTTCAGCGAGCTTACCTATTTAAAGAAATTCAGGATATTTTGAATGACACTCCGCTGAAGATTGAGGCTGCATATAGCGATTTTTCGTTTATGTTAGCCGATGAATCGGCCGAACGTATACACTGGGTGGTCCGTAACGGAACTCATGGCGCGACTTAGATGGCTCGCAAGGATGAATCAACCGTCTATTCTCCCTCAACCAGCTCTTATTTCAAAGCGAAGTGATCGAATTCAAGAATGTTTGTGCATCCTATTCGGTACCTGAAGGTGGTTTCAAGGACGTCCTTCATAACGTTTCATTGCACATTGAGCGTGGTGAAATGGTGTATATCGTGGGTCCTACCGGCAGTGGAAAGACGACACTTTTGCGCCTCCTGTATATGGAGGAGAAGCCCGAGCAAGGTACCGTTCGAATTGCGGACTACTCGTCAGATACCATTACGCGAACGGAAATTCCTTTTCTTAGACGGTCGCTCGGCATCGTATTTCAGGATTTTCAACTTCTACCGGATAGAACGGTGTTTGAGAACGTGGCCTTTTCGCTGCACGTAACCGGTCGCAAGAAGAAGCAGATCCAGAATATGGTTCTGCATGTTCTCTCCCGCGTCGGTTTGGGTCACAAGCGCCGACGGTATCCTCATGAACTTTCGGGTGGTGAGCAACAGCGAGTAGTTATTGCGAGGGCCATCGTCAACGATCCGTGGATCGTTCTGGCCGACGAACCAACCGGAAACCTGGATCCGGCGGTTGCAGACGATATTCAGCGACTGTTGATTGGGTTAAATCGGCAGGGTATGACCATGCTCATGGCGACGCACGACTATCGATTGGTCAAGAAATTTCCTGCCCGAACGCTCGTGGTGATGAACGGGAAAGTCGAGGAAGTGGACCCGATGAAGCTGGGGTCGTAGACTCATTGTAGACGTTTCGTCAATCGGTATTCCACATCAACCCGGGCCGCTGTACTGGTTTGCTCACCCGTAGAAAGGACGTTATATTGATCCCCATTCGATCAATCCGTGAGAGTCCCATCCCGTTCTGCACTTCTCCTGCACCTTTTCTGCGCTATTTCCGAACCAAGAATCCGGCATGACCAGCTTCATCTAATCTTGCTGCCTCATGCCTAGACAGATCTTTTCCGTACGTCGAACTCAGAATCTTGTTTAATCAGCTGGTATCGCAATGGAAGCCCTTGCTCAAATTATCGAACTGATAAACGACATTATATCGCCGGTCCTGGTGATCGGTCTTCTTGGAACCGGTGCGTTCCTGACGATCAAACTGGGCGTCGTTCAGGCCCGACGCCTGGGTCATGGTTTTGCCGTCACGTCCGGTAAGTACGACGATCCTAACGATCCCGGTGATGTCTCGCACTTTCAGGCTCTTACAACTGCGCTGTCAGCAACGGTGGGAATTGGAAATATCGCAGGTGTCGCGCTGGCAATTCACTGGGGAGGACCGGGCGCTCTTTTTTGGATGTGGATGACGGCTCTTCTTGGTATGGCTACCAAATTCAGCGAAGTCACGCTGGCTCAACACTATCGTGTAAAGATAGACGACGGAAAAGCCTGGGAGGGATCGGTGGCCGGAGGCCCGATGTATTATATCGAGCAAGGCATCAAGGAGGTATGGGGATGGAATTGGAAGCCGGTCGCCGTGTTCTTCGCGTTCATGCTGCTGATCACATCGTTTATGACCGGCAATGCAATTCAGGCCAACACAATCGCCACGCAGGTTGCGGATAACTTTGGTATCGCTACCTGGATGACAGGCCTCTTTACGGCCACCGTGGTTGGCGCGGTGATCATCGGCGGAATCAGGCGAATTGGAGCCGTAACGAGTGTTCTTGCCCCAATCATGGCGAGTCTTTATGTGCTGGGCGCGCTCGTCGTTTTGGTGATAAATTACGGCTCGATCATTCCTGCCTTCGCCACCATTCTGGCTGAGGCGTTCAATCCGAGTGCGGGCGTTGCCGGCACTGGAATAGGAGTATTCCTGGTCACGATGCGCTACGGCGTTCAACGCGGTCTGTTTTCCAATGAGGCCGGACAGGGCTCCGCACCGATCGCCCACTCTGCTGCCAAGACGGAGGAGCCTGTCTCTGAAGGAGTCGTGGCGTTGCTCGAACCCTTCATCGACACGATTGTCATCTGTACCATGACCGGGCTCGTTATCGTCGCAACGGGAGCTTATTTCGCACGGATTCCTACCGAATTGGATCTCGGCGATGAAAATGTCTCCTATGTTCAGTTGGATGAAAACGGAGGATTTTTGTCGACGACACGTCCGGAGACGTTCATCATTGAAAATGGATTTCCAGTCGTTTCTTCGGATGATGATCCGAGAATGGCCTACTTCGACGTAGCCGTCGGTCGCTTTTTCGTTGACGATGGACAAACGGTACCGTTCACTGGTACGGTCTTTCCATCGGAAGATAGAGCGGAGAATTCGGTCGGAGGCTCCGTCTCGGTGCTGTACGGAGATGCCGTACGAAATAGCTCACCGCTGACGTCACTCGGGTTCGAACGAGGGCTCGCACCCATCGGGATGAGCGCTATAGGGAAATACCTGGTCTTGATCAGTGTCTTCCTCTTCGCAATTTCCACGGCCATTTCGTGGAGTTATTACGGGGACCGCTGTGCCAACTATCTGTGGGGAAAGAAAGCCATCCTTCCGTACAAAATGGTCTTCCTGATTATGCACGTTGTTGGTGCCGTGCTTGCCGTTTCCACGATCTGGGATATTGGAGACGTCGCGCTCTCGCTCGTAACACTTCCAAACGTGATTTCGCTGATCCTGCTGTCCGGTATTTTGAAGAAACTTTCCGACAGTTATTTTGAGCGGAAACCGTGGGAAAAGCATCAGCAGTCGTAACTCGCAGTAACTAGTTAACCCGAGAACCGCGATTATGTCGGAGGGAGTCAGTCAGGTTACGGTAGTCGATCACCCGTTGTTGAAGCGGGATCTGACCATTCTGCGACGCAAAGACACTCCCCATGGACTCTTTCGGAACACCCTCTCGGATATCTCGACTATTCTGGCGTACGAAGTACTTCGTACGCTCAAGGTTAAGTCGGTACCCGTATTAACTCCACTGGAAGAAACGGAAGGGTTCGAACTTGATGAGGAAGTCATCGTCGTGCCCATTCTTCGCGCCGGGCTTGGAATGATCGACGGATTCGTTCGATTCCTACCCGAAGCCCGCGTCGGACACCTGGGAATGTATCGCGACCAGAAGACACACAAACCGGTCGACTACTATGCGAACATTCCCGGAGGCCTTGATACGGCTCGTGTGATCGTGGTTGACCCGATGCTCGCCACAGGTGGTAGTGCGACCGGTGCCATTGACTATCTAAAACGGAGAGGCGCGCGCACTTTTCTCTTTGTTTGTCTGGTTGCAGCACCTGAGGGTATCAAGGGTCTTCATTCGGCACACCCGGATGTACCCATATTCACAGCCACGGTAGATCGGGAGTTGGACGAAAACGCGTACATACACCCGGGCCTTGGCGATGCGGGAGATCGGATTTTTGGAACATCGGAGAAGACTCAATAAAGCAAGGCCAGACATGAAGCGCGTAATTCTACTGCTGACCTTCTTCTTGTTCTCGGCGGATTCGCTGATCGCCCAGACGTATGAGCTCGGTTTACCGGACCTGGTTCTTACCTCCGTTCCGTTTGAGGTCACGGCCGCCGTTGAAGGGGACTCGCTCGGCATCGAGTCTTACTCGGTGGCAACGAACGGAGAGGTCTATTCGCTCAAGGAGGAGGACGATGGTTCATGGGTTGCCTCGGACGTGACGGTTACCAGTGGGGGCCGGGCACAGGTCGAATTACTTCGGGAAGGACAGTCCGTATCAGCTTCCGAAACCCGAGCGATGCCTGGCTGGCTCTCGATATTGCCTCCTTTTCTGGCAATACTTATTGCTCTCCTGTTCAAGCGGGTGATTCCTTCGCTTTTTCTGGGGATCTGGTTTGGCGCCATGCTGGCTGTCGGTATCTCGGTGTCCGGGGCGTGGATCGGACTGTTGGATACAATCCAGGTATTTGTACTCGGTGCGCTCACCGATCCGCAGCGAGCGTCTGTCATCATTTTCTCTTTCATGATTGGCGGAATGGTCGGCATTATTTCCAAAAATGGAGGCATGCAGGGCGTCGTCAATAAGATCGTAAAGTGGGCCAATTCACCAATGCGGGGTCAGATTGCGACCGGACTTCTGGGTGTAGCCATCTTTTTCGATGACTACGCCAACTCGTTGGTTGTCGGAAATACCATGCGCTCGGTAACGGACAGGCTTCGAATTTCGAGGGAGAAACTCGCGTACATCGTGGATTCGACGGCTGCACCTGTGTCCAGCATCGCCCTCGTGACCACGTGGATTGGGTTTGAGGTCGGGCTCATCAATACGGCTCTTTTGGAGCTTCCGGAAGTCAAGGCATCGGCCTACGGAATGTTTCTTTCGTCGATACCGTACAGCTTCTATCCGATACTCGCAGTTTTCTTTGTCTTTCTGGTGGCCGGTACCCGAAAGGATTTTGGGCCAATGTATCAAGCCGAACTTCGCGCCCGGACGACCGGTCAGGTGTTGGCACCCGACGCCGAAGTGGATGAGGCTGCAGCAACTGGCGAAGAAATGGCGCCCAAGGAGGGTCAGCCCCAGCGGGCGTTGAACGCCATCATTCCTGTAGTTGTCTTGGTCGGTGGAGTTATCGTCGGACTCTACGTGACGGGCTCTGACGGTCAGGGTGAGCCCCTGCGGGAAATATTGAGAAAAGCAGACTCTTTTGCATCGTTGATGTGGGCATCGCTCGTGAGTGTTCTTGTCGCTGCCTTCCTGTCGAGTGCTCAGCGAATCCTGACAATCGCAGAGATAGTCGAGTCGTGGTACAGCGGCCTGAAGGGAATGCTTTTCGCCATGATCATTCTGATTCTAGCCTGGTCTCTTTCGTCGGTTACTGTCGTGCTGAGCACGGGGCCATACCTCGTGACGGTGCTTGGAGACACCCTCAGTCCTGCTTTAGTCCCTGCACTCGTGTTCATCCTCTCGGCTGCAACAGCGTTTGCCACGGGTTCCAGTTGGGGGGCGATGGGCATTCTATTGCCGCTCGTTATGCCCCTCACGTGGGCGGTATTGAGTTCAAACGGCTTGACAGACGCGGGCAGTTATCACATTCTGTATTCTTCTGTCGCGAGTATTCTTGCAGGATCGGTTTGGGGCGATCATTGCTCGCCCATTTCTGATACGACGATTTTATCGTCGATGGCTTCGGGCTGCGACCACATTGATCATGTGCGAACCCAGCTTCCTTACGCCATGGTCGTTGGTACAGTCGCTATTCTTCTGGGAACTATACCCACCGGATACGGAGTTCCCTGGTGGATTTCGATGGTCGTGGCTGCAGCGGTACTTTTCCTCGGCCTGAGGCGATTTGGTAAGTCAGCTGACGACGCATTTGTGGAACACTCCGAACCTACTGTTGCTACGACCTGATCGATGGTGAAAATGAACTGGTTGGATTCAGACGACAGGCCCTGGGGTCGATGGGAAGAGTTCCTGAATGAGAACGGCTACCGGGTGAAGCGGATCATTGTGCACCCTGGAGAGCGTCTTTCTCTTCAAAAACATGAGCACCGTCGGGAGTATTGGGTAGTTGTAGCGGGTATCGGTGTTTTTACGCTGGACGACTCAGAAAAGTCTATTTCGACCGGTGATTCTCTTTATATCCCCGTTCAAGGTGTTCATCGCGTCCAGAATACGGGCGACGAACCGCTCATTATCATTGAGACTCAACTGGGTCGCTGCGAAGAGGACGATATCATCCGGCTGGAAGATGACTACGGCAGATCGTAATCCGACCTACGCACGCGCGGGTTGATCCATTTCCTCCTTGTCCAGCTCTTTCAGAATCCGCTTCGCCACTTTCTGGGCGAGCGATGGAGCGTTGCCCCACGCACGGTTATTTGAGATGATCATTGCCGCGTAGTCGTGTTTTAGTGACTGGATAAAGAGCGCCGCGGTATCTATGACCATATTTTTCGCCTGCTCGGTTTCGCTCAATTCGGCAACGGGTTTGTCAAAGGGGTGAGCATGTCCGTACGCCTTGGTGTACGGCATCCTGAGCGGTGTCAACAGACGACAGATAAACTGCTTACTCGACGAAGAAAACTCCTCGCCGATTAGCTTCCACTGCTCGCGTAGCGGCGGCAACCAGGTCCAGTGACTGAATACAAACCCGAGGCCCGACGCCTTCAACCACTTGAAATAAGAAGGAACGAGAAGGTGCGGGGAACGGAGTTCCAGGTGAATCGGCGTAGCATCGGTGATTGATGAGAAGAATCGGTCAAGCTCTTCGACATTCTGGATCGGGTCGGGGCTATTGGCCTTTCGCTGATATTCTTGTTCAAAAATGACCCCGCTCAGTCGATCGCCCAGGATCTCTCGTGCCGGCGCAAGAAATCCCTCCTGGAAAATATCCACATTCAGAAAATCGTCGTTTTCCTCATAGGATGGGGTACCAGTGCTGCCCCTCGGGAGGATCCGTGCCGTGACCTGTTGGGGCGCTTTGAGTATGAATCGCGCATTCTCGGGGGCAGCGTCGGCATATTGCTGCAATACAAAGTAGATGTTTGAGGGCGCTCCAACCGGGCCTCTCAAAGACCTGTAGAAAGTAAAATCGACTTCCAGGACGCTGAAGTGTTCAAAATACTCTTCTGACGTGGCGATTGGAACGGTTCGTTCTTCGAATTTTACGCCCCCAAGTTTGCGCCCTCTCTTTTTAACCTGAGAAATCCACTTATCAGAATAGATTTGTCCGATCCATCCTGCATACCGATCGCTCGCCGTCCCAAACAACAAATTGGGATGCACCGAGCGAAAATCGAAGGCATCGATAAGCGCATGACGACTTGCTGGCTCTAGTACGTTCATGACCGAACCGATTCGGGAATCACGAGCCATCTCAGACTCAGAGTTTCTGTCAGCCATTGCGTCAGCCACTGCCATCTTCCTTTTTCGTCGAATGGACTTCTGAATCTGATGAGTAGACATGAACACGCCGATTCCCAGAAAAATGTAGTAGCCCAGAATCCGCCATACCACAAGAGTCGGAGCAAGATATGCCGAGGGCATCAGAGAGGAGTAGTAGAGCGCATATAGAGCCTCGATGCCTCCCGCTCCTCCAGGCGTCGGAACAATGAGGGCGCTGATCGTCATTGCGACAGACCGCATAAACAAGAGAAACTTGTCGACTGAGGGAAATACGGACCAGACGATAAATACGACCAAAAAGTACCTGGAAATCCACGTCAAACCGGTTAAAAGTAGTCCGCGGACAAAAAAGGACACCGGTTGAGAACGGAGTGCGCCGGCCCGTTCGGTGTAGTCCTCCATTTCTTGGCGCGCTCGTTCACGGTACTTCCGAAGAAATCGTATTCGACAAATCTGGTCTACAAATCGGCCAAGTAGCTCGGGTCGGAATAGTGTGGCATAAGCAAACAGGACCGTCCATACCATGAACAGGATGAAATACAGCAGAGCCACGTACGACCCGATGGCCCCCGCTGAGGAAGGAATGACCTCGATAAACATGGCGGCGACAAGCAGGACCGGAACAGAGAGTGTGAACCAGGTCTGGTCCAACAACAAGATGAACATCATGAATGCGGTTACTTCTCCGATTCGAACCCCTTTATGTGCAGTGCCGCTGCTCTGTTTGGAGATGTAGTAGGCCGCGATGGGCGCACCTCCGACGAGGGATGGGGTAATATTCGACGCGAAATCCCACGCGAGCTGACCCTTTATTCCGCCCCGCAGGGGCAATCGACCCTGCGATACATAGCTGAGTCTGAATCCACCCATCAGTATTCTAGATCCCACCATCGCCAGAGCTCCCAACATGATCCACGGATTCAACGTCCGTGCCATCCTCGAAAACATGTCGGGCTCAAACGTTGCGAAACCAATGATCGCAACGGCGCCCAATCCGAGTACAATCGGCCAGATTACCGTGGCGAGGGAAATGGACGGTACCTTCATTTCCGACCCAACGTTGGGAGGCTTTGGGCCGGGCTCAGAAGGTGGTATTATGTCAGAGTCAGTCGGCAATTCGTACGATCAGGTGTGTTTTCGCCCTCGCATCGCAGTACAACGATTCGATCGAAGGTACCTAAATCATGGTGATAAGCCAGCGGGTGAATGCACGTGAGAGCAGATTTTCATCTTCATACGCATTATTCCGACGGGAGATACTCCCCTGAACAAGTCGTTCAAAAAGCCGCGGAGGCGGGTCTTGAAGGCCTCGCCATTACCGATCATGACACGGTGAGCGGAATTGCCGAAGCCCGAACGGCGTGTTTGAGAGCGAATATTAGATTTTTCTGTGGGGTGGAAATTAGTACAGCCATATCCGGCAACGAAATACATCTGTTGGCTTATGAGTTCGATCCCGAAGACGAATTCTTGCTCGAACTCTTTAAATCACAACGGGAAAGACGTCATCAGCGTGGTCTAGAGTTCTTACGTGCGCTCAGAACAGGCGGGATTGATATTCCGCCGGCCGACGAACTCTCATTAGGACACGGGAGTGTTGTAGGTACCGTGGGTCGGCCCCACATTGCCCGGTTAATCGTTAAATCAGGCGCGGCAGCTAGTATGGATGATGCATTTGCCGAGTACCTGGTGCCTGGTTCGCCCACGTTTGTGCCGAAGTCATTTCCTGGGATCGGAGAAGTCCTGAAACTGGTTCAGGAAGCAGGCGGAGTGAGTATCCTTGCCCACCCGGGTCATATGACATCACACTCAGATATCCTCAGACTGATTGATCTTGGCCTGGACGGCGTGGAGGTCGTTCATCCTCACATGATGAAATGCTTCAGGAGTACTATGGCGATTTGGCAAGCCGGTACAAGCTGACCGCTACCGGCGGCTCAGATTTTCATGGATGGAGCGACGAAGATGAAGAAAATCTGGGAAACTTTTTTGCCCGGTGGCCGGACGGGGGCAATCTGTTCCGCCCTCGGACCTTGTGATGATGTGTCTGCGTTCAGGTGCATCAATATGTACCGGTGAGCCGGACCAGTAAACTTATTCCTGCACACATCAATACGTTTATCACACTTGACGTGAAGGCATATCTGAAGCGATCACGGCGAAATCTCTACTGGTCGGTCGTGCTACTCTTTTTCATAGCAGTTGTTGGAAATGCATCCTCGTTCGCTCAGGTGGTGGGGTGGACGAGCCACACAGCCATGCGTCAAGTCACTTCAATCGACGCGTCTGAGACGCAAGTGTGGTCCGCGTCGAATGGCGGCGTGTTCAGCTACGATGCGTCGACTGAAGAAATTACCACCTACACGGTAGTCGATGGGCTTCATGCAGTAAATGTGCAAACCATCGTGATAGATGATCGTCGAGATTTCACGTGGGTCGGGTATGCTGATGGGGTCATTGATCGAATTCACGCTCCGTCGCGAGAAATCGTTAGCTACAGAGATATCGAGCGGGCAACCCAGTTTTCAGCGAGAGGGATCAATCGCATCGTCATGCAGGGCGACTCGTTGCTTATCGCAACAGAATTTGGGATTGTGGTCTTTGATCCAGTAAAAATCGAAGTCAGAGATACGTACGCCCGTTTGGGTGACAATCCACCTGCGACGGAGGTCTTCGATGTAGTGATTGGCCCAGACGATAACGGGGTGCGGAGTTTATGGGTGGCAACCATAAATGGCGTCGCGCGCGCCGCTCTTTCAGCCGTCAATTTGCAGGATCCAACCGAGTGGGAAGTCGAACGGTCAGGTTTCGGATTCGGAAGTGAAATCGTTCGGTCTCTCGCCTTTTTCAATGGATCCCTTTACGCGGGGACGAACGCTGATGTCTATCGTCGTGCTGTAGGCGGAGTGTATACGCCTCTGGGACTGACAACCGATCGGGCGGTAACAGATCTTAGTGTTTCGGGAGACATAATGGTTGGAGTCGAGCGTTTTATTCTCCTCGGTTTCGATCAGTCTGGGCGATCATGGACGTTTAATGTTGCCGGGTTCCAGGATCCCGTTAGCATCACCGCGAATGCGGTGGCAGGATTCTGGTTTGGAGATGCCACGCGTGGCCTGACGTCCATTCCCGAACCATCCTTTGACCAGACCTCCATCGAGGCCCGCTTTACGGTCGTACCGAGTGGACCATACGACGGTCTCTTCTCAGATTTGGATGTGGATGACGAAGGAAATATCTGGGCAGGAGGAGTTCGCGGGCGGCCGGGCGGATTCTACAAATTGTCCGCGGAACGTGGATGGACTACGTACTCGTTTGTTTTTAATCCGGAGCTTGAGGGGAAAAACGAGTTCAATCGCATCCACATTGATTCGAATGGAACTGCATGGGCCGGGGCCTTTGGCTCAAGTCTCGCAAGTGTTTCAGCCGAGGGAGAGATTTTAACGTATGACGAATCAAACTCCACGCTCCGTGACGCATCCGGTTTTGTCGACTTCATCATCGTAGGAGGAATCGACAGCGACGAAAGTGGAACAGTCTGGGTAACAACGATCGGTTCTGCTCTTACCCTGCATGCGTTGGATCCGGACGGTACCTGGTACGGATTCGAGCCATATGTCGGCTCGGGACTCTCCAATCGAGCGGACGCCTACGGGCGTATTTTTATTGATTCATTCGATCAAAAATGGATCCTGGTGCGCGATGAGAACAACTTTCAGAAGAACAGGGGCCTTCTCGTGGTGGATACCGGGGATACAGAAACGCAGACCGACGATCTTTTTCAATTCTTTGGCGCAGATGGCTCGGCCGGGCAGGGGTTACCCTCGAAAGCGGTTCTGTCTGTGGCGGAGGATCGAGACGGATTGGTGTGGCTTGGAACAGAAAGCGGACCGGCATATTTCGTCAATACAGGGATTGTGGCTTCAGACGAATCGGCGCGGGCGATCTGGCCGCAGTGGGCTGATCGGTCTGAGGGGATCTTTATGCTGTTCGGTCTGAAGATCAACGATGTGGCCATTGACCCGGCAAACCAGATCTGGTTTGCCACGAATGATGGGGCGTGGCACGTACGGTCCGTCGAGGGTGGCTATGAAGGGGTACACCATTTCACCGAAGACAATTCACCACTCTTTTCCAATGAAGTTCTTTCAGTAGTCGTTGACGGAAATACCGGAGAGGTGTTTTTCTCAACGAGTCTGGGTCTGGTAAGTTATGCGGGTGAGGCCGTGACGCCGGCCGTCACGACCAGGGATTTATTCGTGTATCCGAATCCGGCTCGGTTTACGAATACCTCGGCGCCCAATATATATATCGAGGGGCTTGTCGAAGAAACGGAAATCCGAATTGTCACTGCAACCGGATCACTTGTAAGGAAGTTATCAGCTCGCGGAGGTCGAACACTCTGGGATGGGAGAGACGAGACGGGAAGTCTGGTCAGATCAGGCGTATACCTGATCGTGGCAGTGGGTACGGAGAGTTCTGAAGCCGCTTACGGCAAGGTGGCCGTAATCCGGTAGGAAGAGCTCATTTGATAAGATTCCTGTGCTGATTCGCCACCTATGGTCCACCGAAAGTTCACCGTGGATCGTCTTGTCCTGAAATCGATGATCGCGGTATATTACTAAGTTGAGTAAACGGTGGCCGTAGCTCAGTCGGTTAGAGCGCCAGGTTGTGGCCCTGGAGGTCGGGGGTTCAATTCCCCTCGGTCACCCACCCAGCACCGATCGGTCGTTGGATCTGGCCCACGCAACCGCTTGGCCTACATATTGAATATTCCCACACTGCCGCGTTCGTCTAGGGGTTTAGGACGCCGCCCTTTCACGGCGGTAACACGGGTTCAAATCCCGTACGCGGTACAAAGTCAAGTCCTTTCTGTAATTCCTTGCCCAGCAGGGGATTGCGGGGAGGATTTTTTTGTGTTCAGAAGGCACTTCCCTACATATGGCCTACGGTGTGGG
>BTQE01000006.1:0-53323 GCA_036985715.1 Rhodothermia bacterium | reverse complement strand
CAAGCTCAGCATTGACAGACTCTTTTCAGGATACTCTGTTGGATGCTCCTGCCTACACCCGACCCGCTTCGTTTCGAGATCTGGAGGTACCGTCGGTATTACGCTCCGGAGATCACAAGGCGATCTTTTCATGGCGTGAAGCCGAGCGACTCAAAAAAACGTCTCTGCGACGTCCCGACCTGTTGGAGGATCATCCACCTGAACCGGACACGAGTGAGACGGACGTAGAAATAGATAATTAGAATTGCTGAATAAAGGAGGACCGCCATGGCGACTGATATGATTAATCTTGTCGAGGCGACCCAATTGAGGGACGATATTCCTGCGTTTGACTCAGGAGATACCGTAAACGTACATGTTCGCGTGATTGAAGGCGAGAAAGAACGTATCCAGCAATATCAAGGAGTAGTGATTGCGCTGAAAGGTTCTGGTACGAAACGCACGTTTACCGTACGCAAGGTATCGAATGGTGTAGGGGTTGAACGAATTTTCCCAATCTTTTCGCCGCGAATTGCTAAAATTGAAGTCGTTCGCGAAGGAAGTGTACGCCGAGCCAAGCTCTACTACCTGCGGGAGAGAAAAGGAAAAGCGGCGCGAATCAAGGAGAGCCGGCGCTAAAATTGCCCGTCGAAGTCCGGGGCTTGTTCGATTTGAGAAGTTGCCGTCGGTGAATGGACCACCGACCAATTCCCGTTCGATATTGAATTGAGTTCGTATTTGTCCGCCACCGATCCACTGAGGCGACTTCGCAACCAAGAGGCGGATGTAGCGCTCAGGCTTCGGGATTAAGCATTGTCCAATATCAAGTCGTTCGGTATTCTTCCCGCACTCGCGACCACAAAAACCCGAGTTTAGCAGAACTCTGTTAGTTCCTGTACTATTACGGTGTAATGTCCGAGATCCCTACCTTTTTTCTGGCGTCATCTCGAGCGTATTTGTCCGGCGATAATCTGGATCAGGCGCCTGGGCCCCACGGTGCCGGTTAATCCAATTCGATTTTCATGCTATGGCCTCCGGCAAAAAAATAGTCGTGACCAATCGGAAAGCCAGGCATTCTTATAAGATTGAGGATCGGCTTGAGGCAGGACTCGTCTTAACCGGTACTGAGGTCAAGGCGCTACGAGCTGGACAAGTCAGTCTTCAGGATGCCTACTGCGCTGCAGAGAGGGGTGAAATTGTACTTCGCCAGTGCCATATTGCACCCTACGCTCATGGTAATAGAGAGAATCATAATCCGCTGAGACCAAGAAAGCTCCTCATGCACAGAAGGGAGATAAAACGATGGGCAGACGCCCTGCAATTGAAGGGATATACGATCGTTCCGTTGAAGATTTATTTCAAGAAAGGTTACGCGAAAATCGAGATTGGCCTGGGTCGAGGGAAAAAGCTGTATGATAAACGCGCTGACATTGCCGAAAGGGAGACAAAAGTGCGGTTAGATCGTCTCTCAAAACGCTGAGGGGCTCAATCAAACCGCTCGAAAACGAATATTGCGAGTTCGGCTAAATGTCTTGATTTAGACGTTTTAGCATATGGTATACTACTATCGGGCGGTCAAATTTCTCTTGGATGAATATGCTCTTGGAAAGAGTGCGAGAAGAACCCTTGATCCGCTTGGATCGTAAAACCTAGCGATTGGAAGATATGGAACGATCGACACAGGTCCGCCTAACAGCTTTGTGACAGTCCATTCAGCCAGGTGGCTGTCCGTATGAATCCAAGGAAAGAATAATCATGCGACGTTCAGCTCTAATACTCCTTCTGCTAGTCTCCGGCGTCGGGTCGACGATCCTTTACGCTCAGGATACAGATTCGCAGATGGCAGATGGAATTTTGGCGTTTCGAGATGGCAGGTATGTGGAGGCTGTAACCTCATTTGAAACTGTGCTCGAAGCCAACGACCAGAATTCGGCAGAAGCCCATTTTCTGCTTGCGCGAATCTACTTTGAAACTTCCCTTGATGATCGGAAGCGTGCCGAGACAGAATTGGATGCGGCGCTCGAGATCGAGCCCACCAATCTGAAGTATTTGGTCGCGCTCATGCAGTCCCTCCGGGTTGATTCGTGGAATTTCTTCCAGAAAAGAACTCGAGAGGCCAGGCGATTTGAGCTTGCGAAAAAGATTCTAAAACTTGATGAAACGAACGCATTTGCTCACCAGGAACTTGGTAAGTCTTATATCCGTGATTTTTGGCGATATAGAAACGCGATCGTGTATCCGGGTCTTCTGTTTGCTCGAGATAAGTACAGAGCCCCATCCGTTCGTGATCCGCTTGACAATTTTTTAGCCCGACAGGAAGAAGCTCAGGATTTTTTCAACCCTGATCAAGATCCGGAAGAATTCGACCGCGATCGGGAGGTGTTGACGGGCGTTTCCGGGATGATCAATCCTCAAAGCATCCTGCTGGCCGATGAGTTCGATATCGAAACGCTGGAGGCGCAGGGAATAAACGTCCAGGATTTGTCAGGAAGGGCGGACCGGGTATACACTCGTGCCGTTGGCCACTTGTTAGCTGCGATCGATTCGGATCCACGCCAGCGAACTGCCTACACAGATCTGATGAGAGTCTACTCTCTAAAGGGCGAGTATCAGGATGCGCTGTTGATGCTTGAACAGATGTACCTATATTTTCCCGAAGATCCCGAATTGTGGACCTACCTGGGATTGGCGCACTATCGCAACGGAAACCTCGCAGCGGCAGCGAAGGTCTTTGAGACGTCACTGCAGTATTTGGATGAAGATGCTCTCTATGCGTACACCAACCTTGATCTGATTCTTCCTGAAGATGAAATACAGCAGTATAAAGCCGATACGGTCGCTTATGCTGCACGATACTGGACGAGCAAGGATCCCCGACTGCTCACGCCGTACAACGAACGAAAACTGGAGCACTATGCGAGGTTAACGTATGCGGACCTGCTCTATGGTGCACCAGATCTGGACTTACGAGGATGGAACACCGAACGGGGTCAGATTATCGTCCGTTATGGTGCACCCGTTGGCGATGTGGTGATCATACCCAAGAGCTCCTCGAGAATTTCCGAGAGCTTTCGGGCGCTGCCCTCTGATCCCGATCCGAATAATCAAGCCGAAGGGAGCCGAATCCTTCAAATCACGCGAGACGGTTATGGCTTCGATATGTTTGAGGAAGCCAATACGTACAATATCTGGACTTACGAAGACAAGAAGTTCGTATTCGAAGATCCGTTTCGTAATGGGGAGTACCGACTCTATAGCCCGTCTGCCGATGATATTTCACAAGGCGCCCTTCCTTGGCTGAATGACTACGCGATCCGGGCTCGGGAGACATTTCGCGAGGAGCCAGAAAGTTATACCTATAAGGCGCCAGGTCGGCAAATCGACGTTCCATTTCTTGTCGCATCGTTCAAGAATTTTAGCAGCGACATGACCGACGTTTATGTCAATTACGGGATACCCGTAAACGACTTTGATCGATCGGATGACATTATAGATCTCACGGCAAATGCTGGAATGTTCGTCGTTAGTGAGAACCGTGATATACTCGTCGAACAGAGACGTACAATTTATGGTCTCAGGACCGCCCAGGTTGTTCAGTTCGAGGAATCGAATCTCTGGATTGATACGGAACAACTCCGCGTTCCACCGGGAATGCAGGAAGTATCGGTCGAATTCGAAACCGCTGGCGCAGCTACCGTAGCAGTTCAGCGGCGGAAAGTTGAGATTCTTGATTTTTCAGGCGACGATTTTGCACTGAGTGATTTACTCCTGGCGTATCGCGTTGATGAAGTAGAATTTGGTACACCGACGCTGTCTACGGATATCGTGAGAAACGGCTTGTCGATAATGCCGGCTCCGTGGTCCGTGTTCTCGACAGAGCAACCGATATATCTATACTTCGAAGTTTATAACCTGGGACTGGATTCCGGTGGAAGTGCCCACTATTTAGTTGAAGCAGCACTGGGACCAAAGAGGCGAGGAAACGCAATTGGTAACTTTATAAAGGGAATCTTTGGTGGCGGAGACGATGGTGTTGCCGTGTCGCTTCCGATTCAGGTTGCGAGTGAGAACGACGGTCAATATCTGATCCTCGATGCAGCCAACCAGGAGCCGGGTTTATATACGATCGCACTAAAGATCACCGACCAGGCAACCGGAAACACGCTCGAGAGAGAACAGGATCTTTTTCTCGAGTAGGTCAGTCCGAATTCAGGTGACTGGCTAGTTCTTGCACACGAGCGTCCATCGATTGGACCTGGCCGAGCATGTCCTTTTTGTACGTAGCCACCTTCTCATAAAGGTCAGTATCTCCAGTTGCTAAGATCTGAACAGCCAGTACAGCCGCGTTTTTTGAACCGCCAATGGCAACGGTTGCAACAGGTACACCGCTGGGCATTTGTACCGTCGCGAGGAGTGCGTCGATGCCCTGAAGGGCACCAGACGCGATAGGGACACCGATTATGGGCAGGGGACTGCAGCCTGCGAGCACACCGGCAAGATGAGCCGCCATTCCGGCACCGGCAATGAGCACTTTCAATCCTCGAGCGTGGGCCTCTTCAGCATATGTTTTTACTGCATCTGGGGTTCGGTGGGCCGATAGAACTCTCGTCTCAAATCGGATTCCGAACTCCTTCAGAATGCGTGCCCCTCTCTCCATCACGGGCCAGTCAGACTCGCTACCCATTACGATTCCGACGAGAGGGTGCTGCTCAGCTTCCATTTCCGACTCGAATATTTTCTGATGAATATTGTGGATCGGTATATACGATCCGTCGAAAACTATTCCTCAGCCTCTCCTCTAATGTTTCAAGAAGTCTCGGACAGCATCTGGTCGAGTTGCAGCTCGTCGTCGATTAAAACCTGTCGCGCCTTTGAGCCCTCAAACGGTCCTACGATACCGGCATTTTCAAGTTGATCGATCAGGCGGGCGGCTCGGGCATAACCAACCGCCAATTTGCGCTGAAGCAACGAGACCGATCCCTGTTGGCTACGGACAATGATGTGTGCTGCTTCAATAAACAGCTCATCTCGTTCACTGCTTGCTCGATCGACGATTGCCGAGGTTGTTTCCACACTATCCAGTGAGGGTAACATATAGGGTCCCGGGCCGTGCTGTTCGCCAACAAAGCGGGTGATTCGGTCGACCTCCTCGATCGAAACAAACGGGCCCTGCAGTCTGATGATGCGACTTCCGGACATGTACAACATGTCGCCGTTGCCCACCAGACCTTCCGCGCCATTGTGGTCCATAATCGTTCGTGAATCAATTTTTGAGGCGACCTGGTAGGCGATTCTCGATGGGAAGTTGGCTTTGATCAGTCCAGTGATCACATCGACTGACGGGCGTTGGGTCGCCAGAATCAAATGGATTCCCACGGCACGTGCCATCTGGGCCAGGCGTGCAATCGGTGCCTCGATGTCTTTGCCGGCAGTCATCATCAGATCAGCAAGCTCGTCAACGATGATGACGATGTAGGGAATCTTCTCCTCCGTACCGTTTTCAGAATCTGATTTTAGATCAATGGCTCGATTGTATTCTTTTAGGCTTCGAACCTGAGCCTCAGACAGCAGATCATAACGTCGTTCCATCTCCTTCTCGCAGCTCCTGAGTGTACCCAGTGCCTGATCCACGTCGGTAATGATCACCTCGCTGGCTTCAGGCGGCATGGCGACGTAGTGGGAAGCAATATTGGCGTATGCAGCAAGTTCGATTTTTTTAGGATCGATCATTACGAACTTAAGGATGGACGGCGGGCAGGCATAAAGCAGACCGGCGATGAACGTGTTAAGTCCGACCGATTTTCCCGAACCCGTTGAACCGGCAATGAGCAGGTGGGGCATGCGCGTCAGGTCCTCAAGAATCGTCTCGCCCTCGATCGATTTGCCCAAAATTAGGGGAAGCTCCATTCCGGACTCCGAAAAACGAGTCGTGCCGATGATATCACGAATCCGGACGAGTTCGCGGTGCCGATTCGGTATTTCAACGCCGATAGCTGATTTTCCAGGAATCGGGGCAATCATTCGAATACCTCGCGCGGCCATGGCCATGGCAAGATCGTTTTCAAGGGCTGTGATGCGACTGATCTTGATTCCGGGAGCTGGAGTCAACTCGTACAGCGTGACGGTAGGGCCGACAATGGCCTCGATACTTGTGATTTCAATATTATAGGTCGCCAGCTTGTCGAGCAGTATTTGTTTGTGCTCATCAAGCTCGTCATAATCGATCTTGTGAGCCCGCTCTTCACCTTCGTCCAGCAAGTCCAGGTCGGGTAAATTAAACGGATATTCTTTGGCCGGACTTGGCTGTTTCCTGTGTAGATCGTCCGTGAGTTCTTCCTTGACCTGTTCGTGCACGCGCATCTCGACGTCAGCGGTAGAAATAGATTTTTCGAGCAGATCCGTTGGATCTGGCATCCCGATAGGATCAGTCGATCCTTCCTCCCGCTTGGCGATGAACGGTGCAGGGACTTTTTCTTTCGCCTCTTTCGAACGAATCGTTGTCAAATGCTCGGGTTCTGTTCCACGGTCTTTTTGCGGTCTCTGTTCTTCAATGATCTTGTTCTTTTTCAGGGATCTAGCTGCTTTTCGATCTTCTCTTCCGGCCCACCAGTGATCAGCCGTTTTCCTAAGGTGGACAAAGCCGGCCTCGAGGCGATCCAGCGATCTCTGAATATCATGATCAATAAGGAGCAGTCCCGTAATCGAGACTGCTAAAAGTAAAATTACAATGGATCCAAGACCGCCCAGCAATTGGTGCATCCATCCCGAAAGACCAAGCCCCCACGAACCGCTCCAGGCGAGCAAATCCGATTCAAGTGTGATTGAAAGCCACCCGAATAACGAGGAAAATAGCAGAGCCACTGCCCCCATCAATCCAGAAACCAGCGGGAGATACTCTTTGGGTCGATTACGCAGCCACACGTAGCCCCAACCAAACATGGCAAAGGGCAGAAGAAGCGAAAAGTATCCTAGGAAGTTGGGTACGAGCAGATAAGCAATCGCAGCGCCAGTCGGTCCCAGGGCATTCGCCGCACGCTCGTTTCCAGGGACAAATAGAGAATCCCAGGAAAAACGCCTCGCTAACGGCTCATCAACGTCTTTATAGGTCAGAATGGCCAGGGTGATCAGCAGAGCAAACACCATGAGAATCAGGCCTAGAATCTCTCGTTTACGCTGCTGACTGATAAACGGAGTTTTTGACGAAGATGATCTTCGTCCTCGATTTCTTTTCGAGACGGTCTTTCCCATGACGAAAAACTAAGCAGTGCAGCGGGCTAATCCAATGTCAGCACGCGCGAGAAGAAATGCATGAATACGGTTACAAAAGGGATGCACGGAACAAAAAAGGTCGTACCGTAACTCTACCCTAACCGATTATGGTACAATAAGAAAAGACAACGAGTTACCCAAACACTTTACCTCACCTTATGAAATGGAGGTTGTTGAACCCGCACAGTGAATGATCTGTTTCTTGAGCGAACACTGAGATCCGAGCCTGGCGACGTGTACTCCGATCGGTTGGTTACGTATCCAAGTCCGATTCCTGCACGAAGAATAGGAGACTGTGTGCCGCTGGTAACATGGCCGATCTGCTGTCCATCCGGGTCTAGAAGGGTATCTCCCGGTCGCGGAATACCGCGCTCCCGGGAAACAAAGCCCACCAGCTTTCTACCTGGTCCTGCCTCTTTGATTTCGGCGAGTGCGTTTCGTCCAACGAAGTCTCTCTTATCCAATTTGGTCAGCCATCCGAGACCGGCCTCCAGTGGATTGGTCTCGATCGTGATGTCATTTCCGTAAAGGCAGAATCCTGATTCCAAACGAAGGGTATCGCGGGCGCCGAGACCGATGGGCTTTATACCAAACTCCTCACCGGCTTCAAAGAGGGCATCCCATATTTCACCGGCTCGGTCTGCGTCAGAGTAAATCTCGAGTCCGGATTCACCGGTATAGCCGGTATGAGAAAGAATGGCCATCTTGCATCCAAAAAAACTGCCCGTTTCAAGCTCGGCGAAATGGTAAAACTTCAGTTCATCAATCGAGACGGGAGAAATCTTACTGACGGTGTCGAAGGCGGACGGTCCTTGGACCGCGATGAGACCGACGCTCCCAGAAATATTCTCGATCGAAGCATCCTGAAGTTTTTGACTCCTCATCCATGCGAGATCAGATTCGATGTTGGAGGCGTTGATGACCAACATGTAGCGGTCGGCGCCGAGTCGATAAACGAGAAGATCGTCCACGATGCCACCGTCCTCACGACACATGACCGTATACATCGCCCTCCCATCGAATAGTTTCTCTGCGTCATTTGTTACCAGACGCTGAATGAAATCAAGGGCCTCGGGCCCTGTGACCAGGACTTCACCCATGTGACTGACATCAAACATGCCCACTCGCTCTCGCACCGTCAGATGCTCATCGATAATGCCGGTATACTGGACAGGCATTTCGAAACCTGCGAATGGCGTCATTTTGGCTCCCAAAGCAAGATGTTTGCTGTGCAGGGGAGTTTGTTGATCGCTCATAATTCACGAGGGGGATTCAAATCAGTAACAGAATGACGGGCGAAGATGATACGCCGAGTGGTTTCTATCTGCAATCGTGACCCACACGCGGCTGTCCGATCAGAGACGGTCTTCAAAGCCGGTGGACCCGATATCCAGCATCGGTCAATACGATCAACGCGCGCTCGGCCGCGGCCTCCGTTTCCAATCCGATTCTAAACGTCCCGCCTGTGCCTTCTCTGATTTTTAGCAGTTCGATATCTTTGATATTGAGTTGATCATCTGTCAGGCGCCCGGTCATGTCAGAAATTGCACCTGGCTGGTCCGACACAAAGACAAATACGTCTGCGAGGGGTTGAATAAATCCTTTCGAACGGGGTGGGATGGACGTACGAATGTCTTCGGCAGACTGGAAGCGTTCCTCGATCGCCTGATAGTCGTTCGAGGACAGCAACGTCCGGAGGTTATCAATTTCATCGGAGAGGCCTTCCAGAGCCTCCAGGATGGGATCCGAGTTGGACTGCAGAATCTCGCGCCAAATATCATATGTTGATGAGGCGATGCGAGTCATATCTCGAAAGCCACCTGCAGCCAGCTGGAGTAGTTCCGGATCAGTGTCACGCTTCGCGCCCACACTGTTTACGAGCGCTATTGCGACGAGCTGGGGAAGATGACTGATCCGGGCAGCAATTCGATCGTGCTTCTGTGCATCCATGAGAAGAATACGTCCGCCCGTGGATCGGATTACAGCGATAAGATCGCTGTATCGCTCGGCAAAAAGATCTTCATCCATACGCGAAGGTGGGCACAGAACGTACGTGGCATTCTCGTAAAGAAACTCATCGGCATGGTTGATTCCGCTACTCTCAGATCCCGTCATGGGATGGCCGCCAATGAAGGCCACCTTTGCCCCGAGGCTGTTTTCAGCGGCCGTCTGCAGAGGCATTTTTACTGAGCAGACATCTGAGACAATCGTGTTTTTACGCGCTGAGCGACCAATCTCATCCATCAACGAGATGGATTCCAGAACGGGTGTGCACAACATGATCAGATCGGCACTCGCTACGGCTTCGGATAACGACTTCGCCGCCTCGGTGATGGCTCCTCGCTCGAGCGCCTTCTGGAGGACATCCTCCGAGTCCACCCCGATGACGATGAGGTCGGGTCGTGTTCTCCGCACGGATAGACCAAAGGATCCACCCATAAGGCCGACACCAACAATGCAGATTCGATTGATCATGCGCGAAGAACACGTCAGCTTTCCAGATGTTCAGCAGAGAATCTGTGTGTGAGGATGAAGGCAAGCGTATGTTAGCGGGACACTGGAAAAACGATCGATCCAAAACCATGACAAGTCGGACACTAAATCCGGACGATATTTTTCTTTTTGAAGACCAGCTTGGCAAAGAGGAAAAGCAAACAATGAACTCGGCCCGTGAGTATGCGCAGAGCAAGCTTGAACCGAGAGCTCTGGAAGGAAATCAATCGGGTATATTTCATGATGAAATCCCTCAGGAAATGGGACAGATGGGGCTTCTCGGAGCGACTATTTCAGAAACGTATGGAGGAGGTGGGAAGAGTCAGATATCGTACGGACTGATTGCGCGCGAACTGGAACGCGTCGACTCCGGATACCGATCATTTGTCTCCGTTCAGTCCTCTCTCGTTATGTATCCGATCGAACAGTTCGGAACGGACGATCAGCGAAATAATTTTCTACCTGGCTTGGCTACAGGAGACCTGATAGGATGTTTTGCCCTGACCGAGCCGGACCATGGCTCCGATCCTGGATCGATGACGTCGACCGCGGAAAGAGTGACCGGAGGCTGGGTGCTCAATGGTAGAAAAAGGTGGGTGACCAATTCGCCTATTGCCGATGTCGCCGTCGTTTGGGTTAAAACACGAGAATCGGGGACCGAAAAGCCCGTTATTCGCGGATTCCTGCTCGAGCGAGGGATGGACGGGTTCCGGGCGCCGTCTATCGATAATAAAATGTCTTTACGCGTCTCTGTTTCGGGAGAAATTGAGATGAGCGATGTGTTCGTACCCGACGACAATTTATTGCCGGGTGCACGCGGACTCAAATCTGCCCTTGCCTGTCTGACCAGCGCTCGATACGGAATTTCGTGGGGCACGATCGGGGCCGCAGAGAACTGCTATCAGCGTGCGAGGGACTACGTTTTGAATCGCGAACAGTTTGGACAACCCCTGGCGGCCACACAGTTGATTCAGACCAAGCTCGCAGACATGGCAACGGAAATAACCAAGATGCAATTGATCGCGTACCGGCTCGGAGACTTGTACGATTCCGGACAACTCGTTCCAGAGATGGTGTCGCTGGCAAAGCGAACCAATAGTAACTCGGCGCTTCGAATTGCCCGCGACGCCAGGGATATGTTGGGTGCGAACGGTATTACGGGCGAGTATCGAGTCATCCATCATATGGTCAATCTCGAAAGCGTGAATACGTACGAAGGGACGTACGACATCCATGGACTTATTCTGGGGAAGGCCCTCACCGGAATACAGTCGTTCGTTCCTCGGGGATAGTTGAGGATTTCCATCTCCGTTGGTTGCGTAACAACAGCCACTATTTTGGCGTAGGTTGTAGAAAAGAGACCTCTTCTGGTGAATCAGATTATGGAGTCGGTTCTTGTCGTTCTTATCGTGTTTTCGTCCATTTTGCTCTTGGCAAAGATGAACCTGGACTTCAGGAGGAGCAAGTTAATGTCTGGGTCCGCCAGCGGAAGTCTTCGAACGAGCGAAATAAAAGAACTCATCAGGGAGGCCGTGGACGATGCAATCCAGCCTCTTATGGACAAGCTGGAGGATCGTGAGCAGCTTCTTGGTCAGTCAGAGCATCGGATGCTTGAGGAGCCTGAGGCCGATTTTGCAAAGACGAAATCGCACGACTAGTACGTATATTCTACACCCACATCAAATCACGGACTGGAACCTATCATGCCTGAAGAAATCCTGGCAATCATCATCGTTTCAATTGCCGCTGTGACAACCTTGTCGATTATACGGATGACCCTGAACTATAGAGCGCGGGGGGGAGTATCGGGCACGTCAGAAGGGTCGAGTATGACCACGAGTGAACTCGAAAGAATGATGCGCCGAGCAGTCGAAGACGCAACCGCCCCGCTCACCAAAAAAGTGGAGGATTTGGAGTTCGAAATAGCGACCCGCAACAGGCCCCAACAGCTCGAAGAAGCCCGCAAGGACCTTCTGAATGATCTGGAGGACGAACAGCTCCAAGAGTCTTCTGATCCCGTCCCCGTAAAAAGTCGAGAAAGCAGCTGATTCTTATCGCCCGTGAGCGATTTGCCCCCAAAACATCATCCTGAGTCCGGAGTCGTTGTTCGTTCAACGGGTAGCTGGTACGATGTGGATGTTTCGGGCCAAACGTTGTCCTGCCGCGTGCGGGGAAAATTTCGGCTGGAGGGAGCTGATCAGACGACCCCGGTCGTAGTCGGAGACCGCGTATCCCTACAGATGCAACCGGATGGCACCGGGATGATTGTCTCCATCGAAGACCGATTCAATTGCGTGTCCAGACGTGCTGCCGGGCGTAAAGTGGGCAAAGAACATGTGATTGTGGCAAACGTGGATGCTGCCTGGGTCATTCAAAGTGTTCTTCTACCGAAAATAAATCCAGGCTTTATTGATCGATTCATTGCGATGGCCGATCTCTACCATATTCCGGTTGGCGTCGTAATTAACAAGTGCGACCTGATAGAGGAGGAATTTGCCGACGCAATTACATTCTGGTCCGAGCTCTACAGCGGAATCGGTTACACTGTAATCCACACCAGTGCGACGACTGGAGATGGAGTTGAGACTTTCGCGACCGAACTGAAAAACAAGACCAGTGCCATAGTCGGGCCGTCCGGGGTAGGTAAATCGTCGCTCTTAAATCAAATCGAACCGGAGCTCGGACTTCGCGTTGGCGAAGTCAGTATGCGAACACAAAAAGGGACCCACACGACCACGTTCGCAGCTCTTTATCCGCTTTCGTTCGGAGGGTACGTGGTAGATACTCCGGGTCTGCGAGAATACGGGCTAATCGATATTGAACCCGAAACGCTGTCCCACCATTTCATAGAGTTCGAATCGTTCAGCGACGAATGCAAATTCCCTAATTGCACTCACGACCACGAACCTGATTGTCGGGTCAAAGAGGCTGTGGAATCTGGCGAAATATCGGTTGAACGCTACGAAAGTTATCTCAATATGCTGTTTTCCCTTCGACAAGGGGAAAAAGATGTTGGACGCTAACGAGATTATCTGAAACGACCGACTACGATTTACTCTTTCGGCCGCCCTTCTTTTTCCCTTTCCGGGATTCTTTCTTCGCAAGCAGTTCCAGGGCCTGTTCCATCGTCACTGACTCGGGCGCCGTCCCTTTTGGAATAGATGCATTGGTACGCTTGTGCTTGACATACGGACCGTACCGACCATCGAATATATCCACCTGCTCACCAGATTCGGGATGCTCTCCCAGAACGCGAAGCGGCTTGTTCCGACTTTCCTTCTTTGCTATGAGTTCGAGAGCGCGCTCCAGCTCAACGGTCAGAACGTCGTCTTCGGCGGTCAATGAAGCAAACGTGGGTCCGTGCTGAACGTACGGGCCGTACCGACCAATATTGGCAAGGATTTCCTTCCCGGATTCAGGATGATTCGCGATGGTCCGAGGAAGCTCCAACAGTTTGACCGCCGTCGCAAGATCGACCGCCTCGGGGTTCATCGTTTTAGGGACCGATATACGCTTGGGTTTTCCTTCATCTTCGTTATCGCCGAGTTGGATGTAGTATCCGAATGGCCCCTTTTTCATCAAAACGGGCATCTCAGCTTCAGGATGAATCCCAAGCACGACGTCATCTTTTTGTTTGTCTGCAATCAACTCTTTCAATAACTCAGTCGTTACGTCGCCCGGGGCGGTACTCTCTGGAATAGATGCCACTACACGTTCACCTTCAATTTCGATTTCTACATATGGCCCGTACTTCCCAACCCGGACGGTGTAAGGATTCCAGGACTCAACTTGGATCGTGGAAACAGCTTTTGCATCGATCTTGTCCAGACCCTTTTCAACTCTGGCTTCGAGGCCGTTTTCCCCATTAAAGAAATCTCTCAAATAGGGTACCGGTTCAATACTTCCTGACGCAATATTGTCCAGGTCCTGTTCCATCTCGGCCGTGAATCCAAGATCGACAAGGCGCTGGAATTGTTGCTCCAAGAGATTATTGGTGGCAAATGCTGTGAAAGTCGGGATGAGCTGATTGCCATTCCGCTGGGTATATCCGCGCTGAACGATGGTGTCAATAATGGACGCGTACGTACTGGGCCTTCCGATTCCTTCGCTCTCTAGCATCTTGATGAGAGACGCATCGGTAAATCGTACCGGTGGTTTCGTCTCGTGGCCTTTCGCTTCCAGAGCCTCAGCGGACGGCGAATCTCCGACTCTCAGCGCTGGCAGCGGCTGATCCTTGTCTTCAAGAGCTGCCTCGGGATCGTCTGAGCCCTCGATATATGCTCTGAAGAACCCGGGGAATTCTATGGTTCGACCATTAGCCCGGAAAACGGCCAGATCATCGCCATCGCCGACGCCAATTTTTGCCGTGACGAGTTTAACCCGCGCATCGGCCATCTGAGAGGCGACCGTTCGTTTCCAGATCAGCTCATATAAATTTCCTTCGTCGCCGGATAGTCCGAGATCATCGACCGATTTCATTCTGGATCCGGCCGGACGAATCGCTTCGTGTGCCTCTTGAGCATTTCGCACTTTGCTAGTAAAGGTGCGTGGACTCGGGCTCAAGTATTCGGCTCCGTACCTGGATTCTATCGCGCTTCGGCTGGCACTGATCGCTTCACGAGAGAGGTTGGTTGAGTCCGTCCTCATGTAGGTGATGAATCCCTGTTCGTACAGACGCTGCGCTGTCCTCATCGTATCTCGAGCGGACAAACGAAGCTTTCTACTTGCTTCCTGTTGGAGTGTCGATGTAATGAACGGGGCCGACGGCGATCGTTTGACGCTCCGTTCGTCTACGTCGATCACTTTCCATTGGACACCCTTCAACGAAGAAGCCAGAGCTCTTGCTCGGTCCGCCTGTAATACGATACAGTCTTTGCCGTCCTCGAGTCCCTCTTTGAGTTTCCCTGTGTTGTCGTCGAAATCCCGGCCGGTTGCGAGCCTGAGATCACCGACGTGTGTCATGACAGCTTGAAAGAACTTATCGTTCGCTGAGAGCTCAGCCAACACGCTCCAATAGGATGCGGGGACAAATCGAATGCGTTCCGTCTCTCGAAGCACAAGGATTCGAACGGCCACACTCTGGACTCGTCCGGCCGAAAGCTTCGGTGCAATTTTCTTCCACAGGAGTGGCGAAATCGAGTATCCCACCAATCGATCCAGGATTCGACGGGTTTCTTGTGCCTCTACGAGATTCTTATTGACCTCTCGCGTGTTTTCGAGAGCGGCCTGTATGGCGCTCTCCGTAATTTCGTGAAAGACCATCCGGTGGATCGGCACAGTGGGTTTGAGCACTTGTACTAAATGCCAACCGATTGATTCGCCCTCACGATCTTCGTCCGTCGCGATAAAGAGTGCTTCAGCACCCTTGAGGGCGCTTTTTAATTCCTTTACGACTTTCTTTTTGTTCGAAGGAATGACGTACAGTGGTTCGAATTCGTTTTCGACATCAACCCCAAGGCGCGACCAGGCAGCCTTTTTGTATTTCTCAGGGATTTCTGCGGCAGATGAGGGAAGGTCGCGCACGTGACCCATACTCGCCTCAACCACATAGTTATCAGGCAAAAACCTGCTGATTGTGCGGGCCTTGGTCGGTGACTCTACGACGACGAGTCGCTTCATACTTGTTGACTGACTGGTTCTGAAGTTTTTGAAGATCGACTCGCAAGAACGATTTCGGGGATCTCACACGCGCAGTCGAACCGGACGTTCCTTATCTCGTTCTCGTCGTTCACTTTAGCGGGCGAGAGCAGCCGATTACTTAATGATTTCTTGGATCAGTGCCTACCACTAGCGAGGCAGCCGGGCCTTATATTCGCCCTGTTTAGCCCAACATGGCATTCCCCCGGTGGTTTCAGGCGAGAGTTGCTCCATATTGGAAGTCATAATAAGACCTGGCAGAAAAAATATCGGCAGTCAGAAAACTAACCAGAATCGACCCTATGGAAACGATGGTTGACGTGTCAGCAAAAAAATATGTTTTTCAGTTCGGCGGTGGAGAGGCCGACGGAGATAAGACTCAGAAAGATCTTCTCGGAGGAAAGGGAGCCAATCTGGCTGAAATGAGCTCCATCGGCCTCCCGGTGCCACCGGGATTTACGATTACGACAAGCTGTTGTGCTTTCTATAGCGAACACGACGGTGAGTGGCCGCCGGAGCTTGAACAGCAGGTTCGGGCAGGGGTCGCAAAATTGGAAGAAGAGACCGGTAGTCAATTGGGGGATGCCTCAAATCCGCTACTCGTCTCCGTAAGAAGCGGAGCGGCTGTGTCGATGCCAGGAATGATGGACACGGTACTGAATCTGGGTCTTAACGACTCGGTTGCCGAGGGTCTGGCTGAACGCAGTGGGAATCTCCGATTTGCCTATGATGCCTATCGTCGGTTTATCGACATGTTTGGTGACGTCGTGATGGACATAAGTCATGGTCATTTCGAAGACGCCATGGATTCTCTCAAAGTCGCCAAAAAGGTTTTGCTGGATGTTGAATTGACGGACGAAGATCTGAAAGAACTGGTGGATCAGTACAAAGCGATTTTCCGAGAGCATACGGGACGGATGTTTCCAGAAGATCCGTATGAACAACTCAGGTTATCGATCAACGCCGTTTTCGAGTCATGGCAGAGCGATCGAGCCCAAAAATATCGTCAGATAAACAAGATCCAAGATCTGATCGGAACAGCGGTAAATGTGCAGGCGATGGTGTTTGGAAATATGGGACTAAACAGCGGGACCGGTGTCCTGTTTACCCGAAATCCGTCCACCGGTGAACGAAAGTTGTACGGAGAATTTCTCGTCAATGCACAGGGAGAGGACGTTGTTGCCGGAATCCGAACGCCGGAAGACATTTCTGAAATGGAATCTGAGTTTCCGGAGGCGTATTCCCAGCTCGTGGAAACCACCAAAAGGTTGGAAAATCACTACCAGAACATGCAGGATATTGAGTTTACGGTCCAGGACGGTAAGCTGTACCTACTGCAAACCCGAAATGGAAAACGAACCGGGGCTTCGGCGATAAAGATCGCAGTAGACATGGTGGAGGAAGGAATTGTAGAAAAAGAAATCGCCATCAGAGATCTGGTTGAGCCTGCCCACATTGATCAGCTGCTTCATCCACAGTTTGAAGATACGACCACGTATCAGGGAAATGTGATCGCCCGGGGCTTACCGGCGTCACCGGGCGCAGCCGTCGGTCAGGTAGTCTTCTCGGCTGAACATGCGGAAGAAGCTGCTGCTGAAGGCCGAAAGGTGATTCTCGTTCGTATCGAGACCAGTCCTGAGGACGTTGGCGGAATGAACGCTGCCCAGGGAATCCTGACATCAAGAGGGGGGATGACCAGTCACGCTGCTGTGGTTGCACGTGGATGGGGCAAACCGTGTGTTGCCGGATGTGGTGAACTGTCCATTGACTATGGAACGGCATCGTTTACGAATGGAACGCACACAGTCAACGAAGGTGATTGGATCTCGATTAACGGCTCAACAGGAGAAATTATTCAAGGTAGCCAAAGGCTGGTCGAAGCCACGTTGACCGGTGAGTTCTCCAGCTTCATGACCTGGGTGGATGAAGTTCGTGATATGAAAGTCCGCGCCAACGCCGATACACCCGAAGACGCCAAGCGGGCGATTGATTTTGGGGCCGAAGGCATTGGTCTGTGCCGGACGGAGCACATGTTCTTCGAGGGGGATCGCATTGACTCCATGCGTCAAATGATTCTGGCTGAAACGGAAGAGGATCGCCGGGCTGCGCTGGATAAATTACTTCCTTATCAAAAAGAAGATTTCAGGGGCATATTTCGCGCGATGGATGGTTTTCCGGTTACAATCCGGCTTCTGGATCCTCCTCTTCACGAGTTCCTTCCACACGGAAAGGAAGAGCAGGACGAGATGGCCAGAAAAATGGGTGTTTCCATCGACGTAATTCGTGGCAAAGTGAAATCCCTTGCTGAGTTCAACCCCATGCTGGGGCACCGCGGGTGTCGCCTCGGTATCACGTATCCGGAGATTACGGAAATGCAGACGCGAGCCATTGTCGAAGCCGCTGTCGAACTTTCGCTGGAAGGCGCTACCGTACTTCCCGAAATCATGGTGCCCCTCGTAGGTACAGTCGAAGAGTTTGTACACCAGAAGAAAGTGATCGAAGAAACGGCTAACGCTGTATTCAATGAGAAGGGCTCGAACGTTGAATACTTAATTGGCACCATGATAGAAATTCCCAGAGCTGCGCTCGTTGCCGACACAATCGCACGCGAAGCTTCCTTCTTTTCATTCGGCACGAATGACCTTACGCAGATGGCGTTTGGGTACAGCCGAGACGATGCTGGAAAGTTTCTCCCGGAATACGTCGAGCAGAAAATCCTAAAGGATGATCCGTTTCAGTCACTGGATATCGAAGGCGTGGGTCAATTGGTGCGGATTGGAACTGAACGGGGTCGGGAGGGAAGAGCCGATTTAAAGATCGGAATCTGTGGGGAGCACGGTGGAGACCCTGCCTCGATACATTTCTGTTACGAGCTCGGAATGAACTACGTGTCTTGTTCTCCGTATCGTGTTCCTATTGCGAGGCTCGCTTCAACGCAGGCCAAACTTCAGCAGAGCTGAGCGATTCGGGGCCTTGATCGAGACAGTTTTGTTAATACGGCGGCTGAAACCTGGGTGGTTTACCTCCGTCTACCCCATGATGAAAGATTTCAAAAAATAATAGTGGGCCTCAATTGGCCAGAAGGATTATGTGTGCGGAAAAATTTGAAAAGAGTAAAGAGTATTCGCGAACTCGGGAATCGTTTGACGACTTGGGGGCTGAAGAGCAGGCAGTCTTCATCGCTGAGTCGATGGTGAACATGATTGTCAAGTCCGTGCGCAGGGCTGGCGACGCTGTTTCCAGAGCGTTTGAGGATATCAATTTGGACGGAAACGGTGAAGCAGAGTCGACTGACGAATCAAAGGAAAAGAAGAAAAAGTCAAAAGCTACGGTCACAACGGCTGGAAAAGCCAAGAAGTCGTCCTCAAAGGGCACCAAGTCCAGGGGCGGTGCATCCAAGGATTCTTCCAAAAGCAAGTCGGAGTAGACGCGATGTCAGGTGAGAGTCAGCGAAAAGTCGATTTTGAACGCCTGAACCTGGTCGGTAAGGCTATTTTTATAACCGGGACGACTTTTCGAGTGCTCGGAACAGTCATGGATTCCGTTGTGGAGACCTTGACCGGTATTGCGCGTGAGGCTGAACAGGCCTTTAAGAGTGGCCTCGATGCTAACGTGGATGATGCTACGATCCTGGAAGAGCGCTCAAAGGAAGAGTAGATCTACGCTACTTTACAACACGGATTTTTCAGGTGGTCGCGCTTCTTCTATTCACCTCCGAAACGCCGTTGACATTATCCAGCCGACGCTCGGAGTCGGGGACCGCAAATAGGAGGGTCGGATTCTTTACGGGCCGTTTTTCCAACACCAGATCGATAATCTCGTTCATCCGTTTGGTGTATTCGATTTTCACGCCCCGAAGCGCAGAGGATTTAATTTCTTCTACGTCTTTCTGATTCCTTTCGGGAAGAAATACCTTTTTAATGCCCGCTCGTTTTGCTGCAAGCACCTTCTCTTTGATGCCTCCCACAGGCAAAATCAGACCTCGAAGCGTAATCTCGCCGGTCATGGCAACATTGTTGCGAACCCGACGCTGCGTATAAATCGAGATCAACGCTGAAAGCAAAGCCACGCCGGCCGAAGGACCGTCTTTTGGGACGGCACCGGCTGGAACGTGAACATGCAGGTCCCAATACTTGAACGCGGCGATGGGAATGCCCCAATCGGATGCATTTGCTTTCACATAGGAGAGGGCGGCCTGAGCCGATTCCTTCATGACGTCGCCGAGCTGTCCTGTCAATATCAGACGGCCGGTTCCTCTCGAGACGGACGCTTCGATAAACAAAATGTCGCCACCCACGGGCGTCCACGCCAGACCGGTAGCGACACCTGGTACCTGTGTCCGTTCGGCGCTATCCGAGAAGAATTTGCGCGCTTTCAGGTATTCCTCAATATCAGTTTCCTGAACATCCTCTCCGTCGGACTCACCCATTGCAATCTTCTTGGCAACACCCCTGGCGACGGAACCAATGGTTCTCTCCAGTTGCCTGACACCGGATTCTCTCGTGTAGCCGTCGACAATCAGACGAATGGCGTTGTTGGAAAGCGAAAACTGCTTTTTGTTCAGGCCATTTCGTTCAATCTGTCTCGGAAGCAGAAACTGTTTGGCAATACGGAGCTTCTCGTACTGAGTATAGCCATTGATCTCGATGACTTCCATCCGATCCCGAAGAGGGGCCGGAATCATATCAAGGTAATTCGCGGTGGCGATAAACAGCACATTTGACAGATCGCAATCCAGCTCCAAATAGTGGTCATTGAATGTATTGTTTTGCTCCGGATCGAGTACTTCCAGCAATGCTGAAGACGGATCTCCACGAAAATCGGATCCGAGTTTATCGACTTCATCCAGCATGAAAACCGGATTGGCTGTTCCGGCCTTCTTCATTCCCTGAATGATTCTTCCAGGCAATGCGCCAACGTAGGTCCGCCGATGGCCTCGAATTTCAGCTTCATCACGGATTCCACCCAGGCTCATCCGCACAAATTTACGATCCAACGCTCGAGCGATACTCTTTCCCAGGCTCGTCTTTCCTACGCCCGGAGGACCATAAAAGCAGAGAATCGGGGCCTTCATATCGCCCTTTAACTTGAGAACGGCCAGGTACTCGAGGATTCTCTGCTTGACCTGTTCCAATCCATAGTGGTCCTCGTTCAGAATCTTAGCGGCGCGCTTCAAGTCGAGTTGGTCTTTAGAGTACTCCTGCCAGGGTACGTCCAGGATCCAATCGACGTAGTTACGCGTGACGGCATAGTCTGGAGATGCCGGATTCGAGCGGGCCAGTTTTTCCAATTCTTTTGTAAATGCTTCGCGAACGTGTTCGGGGAGGGACTTCTTGTCACCGCGTTCGCGCAGGTCGCGAACCTCGCCGGCTGTGCCTTCACTTTCTCCCAGCTCGTCTTGAATGGCTTTCAACTGTTGACGAAGCAAGTATTCGCGTTGCTGCTGGTCAACGTCGGTCTTTACGCGACTCCGAATTTCTTCAGACAACTGTAAGACCTGCAATTCCTGATTCAAGTGGTTCATCACTTGTTCAGCGCGGTCTATCAGGGGCAGCGTCTCCAGCAATTTCTGTTTATCGTCAACATCTATCTGTAGATTCGACGCAATGAAATGGATCAGAAAAGTTGGCGAATCGATATTCTGAATGGCATACGCAGCTTCACTCGGCAGATTGGGTGAAAGGTTTACAATCTGGACCGCAAGCTCTTTGACCGAGCGGATTCGAGCCTGAATTTCTACGCCCTCGACCTGCAAGTCCTCGACAACGGGCTCTACCGTTGCAGTGAAGTATGGCTCCGTAGCAACAAACTCATTGATTGTGAATCTCCGCTTTCCCTGAATCACAATCGATTTCGAGCCGTCGGGCATTTTGATCAGCTTTAGAATCGTCGCAACGCAACCATTCCCATACAGGTCTGAGGGCTCGGGGTCTTCTACTTCAGCGCGCCGCTGGGCAACGACTCCGATTAGTCGATCATCACCGAAGGCATCCTTGACAAGGCGCAGTGACGTGTCGCGACCTACCGTGATGGGCAACACAACACCGGGAAAGAGGACCGTATTCCGAAGCGCCAGAATGGGAAGACTATCCGGCACATCGGACATGCTCATTTCTTTTTCTTCATCCGCCGTCGGAAGCGGAATGGCCTGTTCCAGATCATCATCATCAATGAGCAGAAAGGGATCCTGAATCATATACCAAATGCCAGTAACTATAGATAGGAAGTTCATTGCCAGTCGAGTACACCCGACAGACAAAATGGTTGTCTGGTTTGCCGGTTCTTGGATAAAAAGCAGGCCAGCGTGACAGTATTATTAAAGTTCAAAAACCAGGCCAAAGCATTTTTCGTGACAAAGTGTCCGATTCTCCGTGGAATGTTCTACGCTACAGCACGAATAGCTTCTTCCAGATCGTTGGCCTGAAAGGGTTTTGACACAACCAGCGCGATGTCATTCGAATCAACATTCAAGTCGGTATCTCCGGTTAATAAGATCACGGGTAGAGTAGGGTACAGGCCGCGTATTTTCCGGGCCAATTCTCGTCCACTCATTTCAGGCATGCCCTGATCCGAAATGACCACGTCAAACGCACGAGATTCCAGTTCGTCGAGGGCGTCAAGGCCGGATGGAACGGAGGACACCGCGTGCCCGCGAAGCGTTAACAGTCGATCAATCACTTTTCGGACCATATCCTCGTCATCCACAACCAGAACCGAAACGGGCTCGAAGGAAGCATCTCTAAATGAATCGGCACGGCCATCGGATTGCCCGGTACTGATCGGGAAGGACAGCGTAAACGTCGTTCCGGAAGAAAGCTCTGACTCCACTTCGATAGTTCCTTCATGTTCCTGCATCACACCGAAGGCAACTGCCAGTCCCATCCCGGATCCGCGGCCTCCCTTCGTCGTGAACAGTGGTTCGAAAATGCGTTCACGAACAACCTGACTCATGCCCGTCCCGGAATCCTCGATGAGGACCAGAATTTCGTCGTTTGAACAGCTCGTTGAGATGTTGATTTTGCCACTTTCCGGAAGGGCCTGAACCGCGTTTAGAATCAGGTTGACGAACACATCTCGAAGCTCAGCAGCCGACCCGAGGATCGGCGGGAGTTCACCCGATTCATAGACTAGGTCAATGGAGATTCCTTGCCTGCGTGGTTCGTTATACCAGTACGGTTTTGTAAGGATGACACAATCCTGAATGAGACTCGTGAGATCGAGAATCTCGAAAGATGCCTGCTTCTCTTGTCGTATGTACCGCTGAATCTTGTCCACGAGGGCAGCCCCGTCGTTGGCGGCTTTTTCGATCGTGAGAATGTGTTCATTCAGTGATTCGGGAATTTCAGAGCCGGACTTGGCGAGCGCAATATGTCCAAGTATTCCGCTCAAGAGATTGTTGAAATCATGGGCGATTCCCATGGTCATCCGGCCGAGCGTTTCCATACGATGTTTCTCGGTCTGATTCTCCGTCCAGCTTTCGGGTTCAGCCAGGATTTCCCCTGTGATCACAATCAAGCGACTTCCGTTATCAGAATCGGTACCAGGAGCGATTATAGGAATGAAGTTGAGCAGGACGGGCAAAGGTAAATCCCTTTCAGCTCGACTCAGCATGAAAACGGCGTTGGTGATCAAAGAACCACTTGCGGCTTCCTTAAAGTTTTGGCCTGCAATTTCTTTGTCATCGTCAAGGAGCTTGGTCCAAAGACCCTTCTTGCTACCCAGTGCTCGCTTCCAGGCCTTATTTCGAAAAAGAACTTCACCGCTCGCCGTGCACGAGGAAACCAGTATTTCCGGCTCGACGGTGGCGACTGACTGTTGAGCGTCTGACATGAATGTCGATCTTGTTCTTTGAAAGCTATTGACGCGAAGAATTCCTGGCTCGCCTTCAATATTCTCGTCCGATTCACTACCTCAAGAGAGAACCCGACTTGGGCGATACCGTACATTTAACGCAAATAAGTCCGGCATGAAACCAATCTGGTCATTTCGGCCGTTTTTTGCATCCGAACGCGCGTAGCTCGGGCGAAATATAGCAAAATCAACATCCCCTTATGTGGCACGAGAGCATTCTCGATACAATCGGCAGAACTCCACTCGTCAGGGTGAACAAAGTAGCACCGTGGCCCGATCTGACGGTTTTGGTAAAACTCGAATTTTTTAATCCTGCTGCATCTGTCAAAGATCGGATCGGATTGGCCATGGTGGAGGCGGCCGAGAGGGAGGGCACTCTGAAGCCTGGCGGAACCATCATCGAAGGAACCAGCGGGAATACCGGTGCTGGTGTGGCTCTAGCGGCTATTACTGGAGGATATAGGTGTATTTTCACTACGACCGATAAACAGAGTCCAGAAAAGGCTGATATGCTGAGAGCGCTTGGTGCGGAAGTGCTTGTCTGTCCGACCAATGTAGAACCGGAAGATCCTCGATCCTATTACTCCGTCGCGAAGCGTCTAGCAGAGGAGATACCTAATTCTGTCTACCTGAATCAATACGACAATCCGGCGAACACAATAGCTCACTACGAGAGCACCGGCCCTGAGCTCTGGGAGCAAACAGAGGGAAAGATTACGCACTTTATTGCCACATCCGGAACCGGGGGGACGATTAGCGGCACGGCCAAGTATCTCAAAGAAAAAAATCCTGATATCAAGGTGATCGGCGTCGATCCTTATGGTTCTGTTTACTTCAAGTATTTTTTTACGCGGGAATTCGATGAGACGCAGATCTATCCATACGTGACTGAAGGGGTTGGAGAAGATATCCTTGCTGGAAATATGGATTTCGATCTGATCGACGACTTCGTTCGTGTGACGGATAAGGACTCTATGCTTTTCACGAGGAGGCTTGCCAAAGAAGAGGGATTATTCGTGGGTCAGTCCAGTGGTATGGCCATGAAGGGCGCCCTTCAGTGGATCACCGATCATCACGACAACTTAACTCAAGACGATGTAATCGTGGTTCTGCTTCCGGATTCCGGATTCAGATATTTGTCCAAGACGTACAATGATGTATGGATGAGAGACCACGGATTTATTGAAAACACCCCGGATCTCTCTCTTGCAGACATATTAACTGAACGGCCCACAAGAGCCGCCGTCGTTTCGATATCCCCCGACGAGGTCTTGGGCATGGCCGCAGATATCATGATGGAACACGGGATTTCCCAACTGCCCGTCACTAAGGACGGCGAGGTCGTTGGAAGCATTACGGAATCAGACGTGTTAAATCATCTCATCGATAATCCTGAGGCTCGAATCGAGACGGTGGCAACCGCCATGGGCGAACCTCCACCCATCGTACCTCAAAGCATGCATTTACAGCAACTGGTTGAGAGACTGAGTTCTCCACCTGGGGCTGTACTCGTTGAACGAGAAGCGAAGAACGAATTCGATATCATTACTAAGATCGATTTGATTGGCATTCTTTCGAAGAGGATGCTCTCCGGTCAGAACGGTATTGATTCTAAAATTGACTCCAAACTCGACTCCTAAATCAGTTCATAAATTGGCTCTTGAAATGAAGAATGGAAATGACGCCCGAAACGACGCCCAGAAAGAGGCACAACAACTTAATATTGAACTGACGGAAGAAGTTGCCGAGGGGGTATACTCCAATCTCGTAATGCTGGCACATTCTTCAGAGGAGTTCATTCTTGATTTTATACGCGTGATGCCCGGTGTTCCGAAAGCCCGCGTGAAGAGTCGAATCATCGTAAGCCCACCTCATGCAAAGCGACTATTGCGTGCGCTCTCCGATAATATTGATCGATACGAGCGAGCACACGGAGAGATCGAAGATTCACCGTCGCCAGGCCCGGCCGTTCACTTCGGCATACCGGGCGGAGAAGCCTGACAGCTCGACTGTAGACGATCTTCGAAGCCTATTTGCGAACCCTCCAGAGGATGATCGCGGCGACAAACACGAACAGGACGTGTGGAAGCCACGATGCCATAACCGGAGACAGAGAGCCCGTATAGCCAAACGGCTCGATGATTTTGATCACCGATAGATACGCGAAGGCAACAAACAATCCGGTTCCCAGAAGTATCGCTTGTCCGCCCCGACGACGCACGGATGAAAGAGGTACGCCGAGAATAACCAGGATCAAGTTCGCGAAAGGATAAGAGAATTTGCTGTAGTAGAGAACGAGTGGGATTCCAATTCTACTCGCACCGGATCGTTTCAACTCGTCGATATATTCTCTGCCTTCGTCGATGGTCATCGCATCCATGTCTCCTTCTGTTCGCGCAAGATCCCGGGGAAAAATGGTCAGCGTGGTGTCAAGGACCTCGACAACTCTTCGTGATTCGATCCCGTCGATGGAAAACGTTCTGATAATGGGATCGATAAATTGCCATTGGCTCGTCGAATCGACCCAGAGCATTCGAACGGCATCAATACGTTCTATGAGACGCTGCTCTTCGTCAAACGTGTGCAACGCTACCGTTGTGGCGGTTTCTCTTGCCTGGTCGAAGAAACCGACACTGAGGATACTTCCCGGTCTGTTTTGTCGATGAATATTGCTGTAGTCAATTCGACTGGAGGCATCCTTGGTATAATCCTGTTCAAACTGAATTCGGACCCGGTTCGTCTCAGGAACGACCCAACCGTTGAACCAGAACATGAAACCCGTGACGAACAGGCCGATAACGACGTAGGGTACCAACAACCGGTACAGAGAGACGCCGGACGTTTGTAGGGTCGAGAGCTCGAGTTTCTGCGCAAGTCTTCCGGTCAGATAAATGGCAGAGATAAAAAATGCAAGCGGTGAAACCAGACGGATGATTTCAGGCACATAATTCGGGTAATAGACCAGAAATACATCCCGAGTCTCGGCGCCTCTATCAAGAAAATCGTCGATATATTCGACGTAGTGCAGGACGATGAAAAAAACGATCAGGCCGCCAAGAAGGGCGAGGTATCCTCCAATTAGTCGCTGCGCGATGTGTAAATCAAACTTGGTCACGAACGGAGAGGGCTCTATTGCGCCCTTTTTTCGCTGGCATTTAGGAGCAACAAAGAACCAAAGAATCGACGAAGATGAACGAATCAGAGGGTTGAAAGCAGCATTATGCTGCAAGAGAGCGTAGTTTTCGGCCCGTCATAAGGTACGTAAGGAAACGGGTATGAAAGTCCACGAATATCAGGGGAAGGAAATTCTGCAGCGGTACGGTGTAGCCGTGCAACCCGGAACAGTAGCATACACGGTGGATGGCGCAGTCGCAGCCGCCGAGGAAATGGGGACGCGGTCCGGAAAGAATCTCTTCGTGGTGAAGGCCCAGATTCACGCCGGAGGAAGAGGAAAGGGGGGAGGCGTAAAGCTGGCCAAGGGAATCGAAGAGGTTAGAGGTCACGCTTCGAAAATCTTGGGCATGATGCTGACAACGCATCAAACAGGACCGGACGGACAGAAGGTCCGCGCGGTCCTGATCGCAGACGCAGTTGATATTGAGAAGGAATACTACGTTGGTATTACGCTCGATCGGCAGAAGAACATGCCTGTCATTATGGTTTCTACAGAAGGGGGAGTGGAGATAGAAACCGTAGCTGAAAAGACCCCCGAAAAAATTCTTAAGTGCTGGATCGATCCCCTCGTCGGGCTTCAAGGTTTTCAGCTTCGTGAACTTGTATTCGGCTTAGGCCTGTCCGGAGATCCATTCAAGAAGACACTTAAATTCATTGCCGCGCTTTACAACGCCTACGTAGAGAGCGACTGCTCTCTGGCGGAAATCAACCCTCTTGTTCTAACCGAGCAAGGCGATGTCCTGGCGATTGATGCAAAAATTACACTGGATGACAATGCACTTTTCCGTCATCCGGATCTGGCCAAATTGAGGGATACCGACGAAGAAGACCCTCTGGAGGTGGAAGCCGATGCGCACGATTTGAACTATGTGAAATTGGACGGCAACGTCGGGTGTATGGTCAATGGCGCCGGTCTTGCAATGGCCACGATGGACATCATTAAGATTGCAGGTGGGGATCCTGCTAATTTCCTGGATGTGGGTGGAGGCGCCAGCGCTGAAACCGTCGAAGCAGGGTTTCGGATTATTCTCAAGGATCCGAACGTGAAAGCCCTCTTGGTCAATATTTTTGGGGGCATTGTGAGATGTGACCGTGTGGCTGCCGGGATCGTCGAGGCGGCCAAGAACGTTGAAATCAATATGCCCTTGATCGTTCGGCTCCAGGGAACGAATGCCGAGGAAGGGGTTGCCATTTTAAACAATAGCGATCTCGATGTACTCACGGCGGTTCTATTCCAGGAGGCGGCCGACAAGGTCACTCAGGCGCTCGGAGTAGCCTGATCGTTTTGATGGACGCGTATGAATATGCTCCCCATCGAATAGAACAAAGGCGGTGGTTGACCGGGAATTGCCTGGCTTATGTCAAAATCAGTATTCAGCGTCAAAAAATCAGATGTCGTTCTCACGAATGTCTCCAAGTCATTCGGAGCGGTGGAGGCGGTTCGCGGTGTTAGCCTGGACGTGTCGGCGGGGTCGTTCTTTTCGCTGCTAGGGCCCTCCGGGTGCGGGAAATCGACGACCCTTCGCATGATCGCCGGATTTGAACTTCCAGATTTCGGCCAAATCTCCATCGGAGGAGAAGACGTCACCAGCAGACCGCCGCAGCGCCGTCCTACGGCCATGGTTTTTCAGAATTACGCACTCTTTCCTCATATGACCGTTGGCGAGAATGTCGAATACGGTCTGAGAGTACGTCGTATTGAAAAGTCAAAAAGAAAAGAAAGGGTCCTGTCTTCACTGGGCCGGGTCGAAATGGAGATGTACGCGAATGTACCCGTGACCGAACTCTCTGGAGGTCAGCAGCAGCGCGTTGCCCTGGCGCGGGCCGTGGCCATTCAGCCGGACGTGCTGCTTTTCGACGAGCCCCTTTCGAACCTGGATGTTGCACTTCGCGAGCAGACCAGGAGAGAGTTGAAGCAAATGCAGAGCTCTCTTGGGCTCACCAGTATCTACGTTACGCACGACCAGGAAGAAGCATTGGCGCTATCCGATAAGCTTGCCGTTATGAAGGACGGTTCCATTGTTCAGGTGGGTACACCCAGAGAGTTGTACGATTCTCCGAAGTCGGCCTTTGTTGCTCAGTTCCTCGGTGGAGCGAACGTATTGTATGGCATCCATGCTGAACAAATCGCAGGAAAGAATTCGAGAAACGGCGAGATGCTGGCAATTCGACCCGAAAGCATCGCGATTTCAGACGAGGGTCGATTCGAAGGACGAATCATCGAACGACAGTTCCTGGGTAGGACTTCAGATCTCTGGGTAGAATGGGAGAAGATTCAGATCCGGATCTCAGTGCAGGCTGATCAGCCGTTGGCCGAACAAATTCGTTTTGATGTCAGTTCGTTTTCGTGGGTTGCGAGCAACGACTCTAGCGGCGACCAGGCAACTATGCCGCTCGGCGCCCGGCGAAGTAATAGACTCGAGCCCTAACTAGTCTCGATCGGTTAACAACACGACGAACGCCAGGAACCTGTCGAAGAATGAATAGCAGAAGCTGCTGATCAGCGGAGTTGTTTACGAGGCCTCGAACGACGACCTCTCCATTCTGAACGAAAAATCGGATGCCGGATGTATAGGCCTGGGCTAAGTCAGATTCAAAGACCCTTGCGATTCGTTTGGCCAGAACCTTGTCGGAAGTACCGTGAGTACACTTGGGGACAAGTGTAAGTTGAGGAGTAGACATAATTTGAGCCCTCCGAACCACATGGATTCGGAAGAAGGTTAAATTGGAGAGTCCTAAGGATAGATTATCGACTAGATCGGGAGAATCGTAAATATCTGCCGGTGCTACCTACTCCGGAACCGGTTACAGACCGGGAAATCAACGCGGTTTCAGAACCATCTACAGGAGCGAACCAAAACGATTCCGAACATCTGATTTTGGTTGACGAATTCTGAGAAGATCTCTCAGGAGACGACTCTTAACATGAAGTTCGAACCCCCAGGATTGGTAGTCGCCGAAGGGAATCCAAGTGAGAGACATTTGCCAGCAGTCAAAATCTCGAGCAATGGCAAGAGTGGTTGTCACCAATTGCTTCCGCTCAAAGTCATAACCCGTTCGACTGGCGATCTTCCAATTCGGAGTCAGCGAGAAGTCAAATGTAGTATTCAGAATGGCGCGGCGTATGGACGATACACCGGTCCGAGTTACGCCGTATGAGAAGTCCAGCGAAAGCGACCACGGAATCGAAAAGTCCGCGTAATCAGTAGGTCGATTCGTCTGAAAAAAACTAGCTGTGGGATTGAAAGGGTCGGCCTGACCAGCGTTGAATCCTGCCCGGGGAGAAACAAGAGGGCGCGACCCGTCGCCTCGAGAGCTTCTTACCGATGTCCGAATGGTCAAATCAGCCCTGGTCATTCTTCCAAGGGGTGCCTTTGGAAACATGAAGGCGTACTCGTTAATCAATCGTCCTGTATCGGACACTTTGTACGGTGAGAAGGTGCTTCTGAAGTCAACATCTACCTGTCCAAACAGACGGGTGCGGGCATTCAAGAGGATACTGTTGAACCCGAGTGAGTCAGCCGCAAAATTGAAAGATGATGAAAGATTCAGGTCCAGGAGCTTGATCGCACCGCGACCTTGTCGTTGGGCTGCGTTTGTTGAGTCGGTGACCACGCGTTTTGTCTCAAACGTGTTGTTAAGTCTAAAGCTGAGCGATTGTTGGCTTCCCCGTCCCACTCCACTCACCAGTGCGTAGCGTACTTCTTCTCCGTTTGCATCTGTGTAGGTACGAGTGTAATTGAATCTATCTGAGAAGAAATCCGGTCTGTAATTAAACGAAATACTCGGGCGAACGGTATGTCTGATTGTCTGGTACGGCCCGATACGAACTGGGAATATTCCATAGAACGTTGTGGAAGCGGAAAGACTGGTTGTGTACTGACGAAGGGCAAGGAATTCTGACTCTGAGCTTGTCTCGACGGTTGAACTATCCGGGCTGAGAATTCGTCGCTCCGTATTCAGAAACCAGTCTTCCGTGTAAGAAAATGAAGGAGTCAGATTGAGTCGAAAATCACCCACCAGCGGAAGCCGCTCTACAGAGAAGGGTGCAGAAACCGGGATTCGATGCGAAGCCTTGAAATCAAACTGTTCGTTCTTTCCCGTCGCACGGCGATAATCTTTCGCAGACGTCAGGGCATCAAACCACGAAATTCCGGTCGCTGCGGAGTCACCCGCAGCAATCAGTTCTTCGGTTGAGAGTGGGCGATACGAAAATCGGTTATTGAGCGACATATTGTAGCTCACGGTCAATTTTTCGTAGAACCGCTCCGATTCCCCCAGGGACCTTGACGAACGGTAAAATGGCTTGAACGAGCGCTGGGAAAAGGAGACACTCGGCAGAGTCATTGACACTTCGTCCGTATCCAATACCTGCGTGTGGCCCGCTTGTACGGATAAGGTTCGACTGCTCCACCGTTTCGAAAACCGCAGGGTGGACTGAATACTTTGCCGCGTTCGATCATCATAATTCTGTGAAACCCCCCTAAGGTATCCGGAGGACGAGAGATTCACGTCCGCGTTAAAGCTGGCGGTAGGTCCCATCGTCTGCGTGTGGGTCCATCGGAATGCACCTGTTTCTCGAACCGAGAAATTCGGATCGTTTTTTTCTCCGTTCTTGAATCGCGCAAAGCTGACCTGCAGCTGACCGTTAAAACCGTAGCGTTTTCGATACCTGAAAAGGTTCTGGGATTGCCAACTTCCCTTCGTCCAGAATCCGGCCTGAAGTTGCAGGTCCATATAGTCATTCAAAGCAAAGTACCAGCCCCAATCTCTCAGGTAGAAACCGAATTCGTCCTCTCCGTAGGATGGTGGCAGGGGTCCACTTCGCCGGGTATCCTGTGCCGGTAGGAAGCCAAACGGCAGCCAGAGTGGAGTCGGGATGTTAAACAAATACAGTTGAAGGGGACCCGTATAGATCCATTTCTGATTCACCAGCTTCATTCTTTTGGATCGGAGCGAATAGGAGGGGTCTTCGGTACATTCACACGTCGTGTAAACACCGTCCTCTATATAGATGACATTGTCTTCGAGTGCTTTCACGACACCTCCGCGAATGAAGCCTTCTTCGTATCGGGTTTCAGCGCCCACGACCCGACCTCGCTCCGTTCGAAGATTATAGGCCAGCAACTCGCCCTCAAAAATGTCAGTCCCCCTGGTAAATTCAGGTTTTCCGACCCACCCGGAGTCAGATTCGAATCCCTTCGCCCGAACCTCTTCCTGGGCGAATAGAATATCGATCTGGAATGCCTTTAGCGCTGCATCGGCCATGTTGAGGCTCGAACTCCCGTATAGCGATCCTGATTTGGTCTCACCTCGGAGATAAAGTATCAACGAGTCTCCTGCGGAAAACGTTATGGGTTCGCGCACGTCATCCCGTGAAGCGCTCTTTGTTGCTTGTCCAAGGGCCGCGGGCGCCAGGTTGAGAAGGAATGCCGCCGATGCGAGGATACCTGCTACTGAACGGGTTGTCGCAGAAATAATATTCGACCAAATACGTTCGTCTCGCCCGGCCCGTTCGGCTTGAGGCGAGTTCATTAGATCAGTCCGTCTGATGCACCGCAAAACGGTGGACATGATTGACGTGTAATTAGACGTGATGAGTCTAGACGTGCACAGTTCTGTCAGATGCTATTTTTCCTCAACCGGATAGACCACTTCACCCGGTCGCGTCATCCCATATTCTTCGCGAGCAATCCGTTCGACTTCGTAGTCCGTCAGCGGATGTGCCAATAGAGCCTCGAGTTCGTCGATCTCCGATCGAATCCGCGCGTTCTCCGCTGCCAGTTGCGACCTCTCCTGGGACCATCTGAGTCTCGACACCAGACTATGGCTATCGAAGAAAACGAACCATAGGAGCATAAAAGTTGCGCCTGCTATCAGTAGCCATCGTTTCACCCGACCGGGTGCTTTTTGAATGAGTGATCGCCAGCTCATAGATCGCAGATGTGCTTTCTAGCAATACAGAGGTGGTGTTCTACACCGACCCTGCTAAATTTACGAAAAGTGGAAGGCTTGAATGCCGGGAAACCGGGCAGAATGCCCAAGAATTTCCTCGATTCGTAAGAGTTGATTGTATTTGGCTATACGATCACTCCGACATCCGGATCCTGTCTTTATCTGCCCGGCATTCACGGCCACAGCCAGATCGGCGATCGTGGCGTCCTCTGTTTCTCCTGAACGGTGCGAAATCACAGTTGTAAACTGACTGTCGTGCGCGAGTTGAATGGTCTCCAGCGTCTCGGTCAAGGTGCCAATCTGATTCAGTTTGATCAGAATTGAGTTGGCTGATCCAGAGTCAATGCCCCGCTTCAGAAACTGAGTGTTCGTAACAAACAGGTCATCGCCGACAACCTGGATTCGGTCACCGATAGCGTCTGTCAATTTCTTCCAGCCATCCCAATCATTTTCTGCCATTCCATCCTCTAGCGAAAGAATAGGATATCTGGCAACCCAATCTTGCCAAAAAGTTACCAAATCATCTGCGCTGCGCGGATTATCCGGATCACTCTTCCAGAAGTAGTACGCGCCGTCCCGATACATTTCGGTTGTGGCTGGATCCAGCGCGATGTAAATGTCTTCACCCGGCCGAAATCCTGCCCGCTCGACAGCAAGCAGAATGATCTCCACTGCTTCTTCGTTCGACCCCAGGTTGGGGGCGAATCCTCCTTCATCTCCAACTGCGGTACTATACCCTTTTTCCTGGAGCACTTTCTTCAGGCGATGAAAAACTTCAATCCCCATCCGAAGTGACTCGGAAAATGTCTCTGCGCCGGCCGGCATAATCATGAATTCCTGCATGTCAACATTATTGTCGGCATGTCGTCCGCCGTTGATAATGTTCATCATCGGAAGGGGTAGCGTACATCCGGAATCTCCACCGATTCGCCGGAAGAGCGGAACGTTCTGCCACCTGGCCGATGCCTTTGCCACGGCCAATGAAACGCCAAGAAGAGCATTGGCGCCAAGGTGGCTCTTATTGGGTGTGCCGTCAAGGTCGAGCAACCGGGTATCAACCGCTTCCTGATCGTCCACATTGTGTCCCAGCAGCGCCGGCGCGATCACGTCATTAATATTTGACACAGCTCGATCCACTCCCAGACCGAGGAATCTGCTCGCGTCTCCATCTCGAAGCTCAACCGCTTCGTTTTCTCCTGTTGAAGCACCACTGGGAACGGCTGCTCGTCCGACTACGCCCCCATCCGTAACCACATCGACTTCTACCGTCGGATTTCCCCGACTGTCATAGATCTGGCGTCCTTGAATACGGCTGATTTGAGGCATTGGAAGATGGCTCAACCAAGAATGGTGTCGAGCCACGAACTTACGGAGGCTAGAGCTAAAACCCTCAATCCAAATCGGCGAGCCTTATCGAACGCGAGTTGTTTCTCCTATCCAGGTATAGCAGCCATAATCGATCCGGTAGCTGTCGCCTGGTGTCCAGTTCTTGAAGAACTTGTCTTCGGCGGTTGGAAAGAGCTGGCTGATCGTAGAGATGCGACTCCGGACTTGAGCAGATACTCTGTCGTCCAAGCGGCGGGCTCTCTCAAAATAATCAGCCGCAAGCCAGTAGACGGCTCGATCTTCTCTTTCAAATGATCCACACGCCTGAACCGACGCTACGTACAGATCGCCGATAGCCATCAGCGCTTCTCCGAAATCATTATCGACTCTGAGCGCCTGGCGGTAGGAAGTCCTCGCACGCGAAAGTCTGCCTTCCTGCTGATGAGCGATGCCGATATTGAAGTAAACTTCCCTGGCTGCGTCCTGACCTCCGTCTATTTCCAGAGACTGATTGTACAGTTTAATGGCGCCGTCGGTGTCACCGTCGTCAAGCCGCATCTTGGCAACCAATCGAAAGGTCCTGGCCGTCGGATCCAGTTCCATGAGGCGAGGTGCAAGGTCGTAAACCATATCTCGCATCTCCTCATCTATATACAGATTGAATAGGTTAGAGACGAGTTCAACATTATCTGGATCATCTTCAAGTTGGCTTCTAAGGAACTCAATACGCTCCTCGGGAGACGTGAAAAGGCGTCCACGCCATTCCTTGATCATGTCGCTGTACTCACTATTTCCTTTGTACGCCTCCTCAGCAACATCCATGAATTCAATTGCGTCCGTCTTATGATCCCTCAGAACCAAATCGCTGATGATAAAATTGATGTAATACGGCTCGAGGCGAGAGGCATCAATCTCGAATGCCTGCCTGTAGACGCCGCCGACTTCGTGCTGAATATCTTCAAGAGCCTCGGCATGACTCTGCATGAATCGCCCCTTATTGAACATCCATTTGAACGGATCGGCCTTAATTCCTGCGTCCTGTAAATTGGGCACTGCGACATCGTGGATGTAGAGTGCACTGTCCAGATAGGTCCTGCGAACGTCTGGATCCTCGGACGCCATTCCAATTCCCTCGTACACGTCGACAGCACGCCTGTAATTGCGGTCGGAACCGGACGGGAATCCCGGAGCGCACTTGAGAATCCACCTTAAATACGGAAGAGATGAATCGAAGCTCTTATTTCGCCAGTATTCGGCATAAAGGCTGTAATTCATCCGGATTGTATTGTCATCCGCTTCGCATGGATTCTGAGCCCTGACAGGGCCGGCCGCTATCCCGGACATCAGGAATGTCCCGAAAACAAGCGATAGGATTCCCACAACACCTTTTTCTCCCGATAAAACTTTCATCATATCTGACCTTTATTGAACGCTGTGGCGCCCTAACGTGAGAGCCATCAAAATTATCTTAGTCGTGCCCGATCGAACCAAAGATCCCCGAAGTTAAGATTTACGCCGAGACGCACAAATTTATCCTGTATCAGGCCGTTATCTGTTGTGCCTCGTCGCCCGATATCAATATGCATATCAAGGCTCGTGCCACCTGTGATACCGGGGATGCTTACACCCCCTGTGAAGCCATATGATTTGATCTCCTGATTTCTATCGGGCGATACATAGGATGGATCGATGTACCCGCCCAGTCGAAAGGCGACTCTCTGAAGAAAAAGGTTCAGCGAACTCCGGGCAAAAGGGTAAACTTCTCCACCGGCAGAAATACGAACGCGATCGCTAAATCCGCCCGAATCTCCAACGACGTAACCGGGTAATGGCAGATCGCTTTCAAATGCACTCCATTCTTCGTACTGAATATCCGCAATGAATGTCCAGATTCTATTTGGCTGATACGCAACGCCAAAACCAAGAGCCAGAGGAAGATGCACCGCTCCGTCGACAGAAGTCCCCAGTGTGTCAACATTTTCGCCCTTACCCATCGTGAATACACGCTCGCCCGATAGCGCAACAGGTAGCGTGTACGTTGCTCCTAGAGAAAGAACATCCTGGTCACTAAGTACGGTTCGGATTACATAACGGACACCCGCCGTCCCAGTGAGTCCACGTAGCCGGGTAGAGGACGCCAGGGTTGCGTCTCTCAGGTTGATATTCTGAAAATCCGTCTGCTGCGTTTCCCCCACGATTCCAAACAGGAAGTCGGCTCGAACGCCGATACTCAGGTTTGGCGTAATCGCGGCTCCGAGCCCAGTTCCAATTCTTTGTATTCCTCCGTTTCCTCTATGGCTGGTGACGAAAGACTCCTGAGTCTCCGATTCTGGATCGACAACGGCGATTCCAGCGTTGTCAACTCGGTAACTCACGCGCGAATAAGGCTCGAACGAGATACCAATGCCGAGCTTATTTCTCATCAAGGGAAATGAGAGTTGCAGGGCATTCAGGTAACCAGAGGCTATTCGACTCTCTTGAGCTCCGGTAGCGGATTCGGTGATACCCTCATACGTTAGTCCACCCGCGAAACGGGTAAGTATCTGATCACTCAACGACGCCGGATTCGCATGATTCACAAACGCCACTGACCTTAATGCGAGTCCGCCACCCCCCATGGCCTGCGCCCGTGGGGAACTGTACGATTCTCTCTGTCCTATTCCGAATCGAGAATAAATGGATCCGTTGGTCAGCGTTTGTGCAGTGGCGGGCGTAGACGCTGACGGAGTGAACGCGGCTATCAATACGCAAATCGTTATCGCCTTTAGACTCCGGCCGCAATTCGCATGCGAGGCGTTCGGATTCCACCTCATTGGCGCACCTCCGTAACGGTAAGTAGAAGTCTTGGTCCACCAGCCTCCGGAGTGCGTTCAAAGAATAAAACATTCAATGAGTTGTCTTCTATCGGAGCCTGCAGTTCAAACCTCACCAGATCCCCTCTTCCCAGTACCGTGTTTTGCATGGCGACATTCAGATTCGTGCTCTGAAAGGATAGAATACCATCATCGTCGACATCACGTTCGTCAAGAACCGTTCTGGACTCTTCGTTTCCGGTAATCGCAACGAGGCTGACGCTTTCCAATAGTGGTCTGTAATATCCAACCGGTGTAACCAAAGAGGGAAGAGTCGTATTCAGTCGAAAGATGGCGAGATGAATCGAGCTGTTGATGATCTCATCCGTATCGAAATCATGTACAACGTCGATGATGTCTACGCCGTCCTGAAGGAGAAGGAATTCGGCTGGAGTGACTGACGCATCTCTTTTAATGGCTGTGAGGACCTTGTCGACATCGACCCGCAGCGTGTCGGCCGCCGCGGCAATGCGCAGAAAACTGCTTGCAGCTGCAAAACCAACGACGACGTTTCCATCGATTTGAGAAAGATGAAATCCGCGAAAGTCGCTGGAGAAGGATTCACTTCTCAATAGAACGTTGTTGGCTGAAACCCATGAGCCAGGGAGTTCGATTTCCAGCAGATCTGCGGTTGGATCTACTTCAATCTCCATTATAGGCTCTCCGATACTCATAACCGTGTCAGAGCGCACCCCTGCAGCCGACCAATCGTCCAAGATAGACGATAGTCTGAGCGTAAGGGGTGTCAGTGTATCACCGTATGCGTAGTCAAGATCCATTGTCAATACAGCCGAGGAGACTTGGCCATTTCGAAACGCGTCGGTTGCTGCCTCAAGGGTGACGAAGTTCAGACGTCCCTCCGCAGCCAGCGTACCCAGGGCCGGATCGAAAGTCGAACCGACCAGAAATCGGGTGGCACCGGCTCGTTGAATAGAGTTCGTAATCGTGAGGAAGCCACCCGTAATGTCGGCTTCGCTACTTGTTTCAAAGGAAGTCGGTTCCAGCGATACAACGAACGGTTCGCCTGCCTGGACGTCGACCAATCCGAGACCAATGTTCGACGGTGCATCACCGCATCCCACCAGGATTATGGGCAAGAATATGCCACTACACAGCAGGCGTAAACGAGACGAAACCATTTGAATAAGGATCAGAAGGGAAGGGCAGACGAGGTTTTCTTAACGAACGGGAGCGTTGGTTTCGTACGTGGATTGTTCAAGCGAAAACCCCAATGACCGCTGGCGAATGGAGTCTGAGTCAGAGGGGCCTAATACGAGCGACGCTTGAATGCATCCTTCCTGATGTATGTTTCGCCCTATAGGGGTAACCTCGCATTCGATCCAGGCTATGCCGGAACGCTATTCAAAAGTTCATCATAAACGGATACAGCCTGACCCATTTGTTCTTCCTGTTCGACTGAAAATGTTGGGATATCGGAGTCGCTACTTGAGCCCGGAGGAAGAATTACTGCGTCGGCAAACGTTTGCCCGACCTGGTCAGGACCTTTCCCTACAAGGGCTTCGTTTTCAACAAGGCTTAGGGATTCGAATTGATTTTTCTTAATCCGGGCGTCGAAGTCGACTTCTTCGGGGGTGTAGATAATTTTGCTGTCACAGAACAGCGGTTCCTCTCCGAATTCCGTTTTCAATACGTACGGTACGAATCCACTGATCCACCCAAATGCGTGGATAAGATCCGGTTGCCAACCCAAATTCCGGATGGTAGTAATCACGCTCTTAGCATAGAATACTGCCCGATCGAGGTTGTCTGGAAAAAGAACTCCCTGACGATCGGAGAATATTCCCTTTCTCTTGAAGTAGTACGCGTTGTCCATGAAATAGACCTGCAGGCGGATTCCGGGAATAGATGCCACCTTTACTTTGAGTATTTCGGTGGTCTCCCCGATAGTGATCTCAGATCCAGAGAGCCTTATTACCTCATGCAGCCTATTTCGTCTTTCGCTAACCGTTCCGTAACGCGGCATTAGAATCCGTGTCTCATACTCGCCCGTTTCGTGTATGGCCTCCGGAAGAGTCCGAACAACCATTGCGAGGTCATTAGAATGAGAAAAAGGTGCAACTTCTCCAGAGATAAAGAGAATCCTCATCACAATACTGATCTTTTGTAGGTGAAATGGGCGGGGTGAACGTCAAGTAATGTCCAGCGAGCAGAAACACCTCATACTATCACATGCGGCACACGGACGTCCCTGGTTACCGGACGATGGACGTCGATACATCGCACGATGGGCAACGCTCTGAAGAAAATTTCGTACGAGACGTCAAAGAATGTAATTTACCAATATGTGACTGTTTTTACAAGAGGATAAGGGTATCGATTTAGAGCGATAGACACTCTCCTGCGATCCTGATCGGCAGGGCCAGCGCGTACTTACGAATACCCTAACCGAAACGAAGCATAATGCAATTCCATCCGTAGAAATACTCATGACCATAAAACGGGACTGATGCAGACCCAGCCCACGATACTATTTGACGGTGTATGCCATTTGTGCAACTCGAGCGTCAATTTCGTAATTGACCACGATCGGGATGCGTATTTCCGATTCGGAGCGCTCCAATCAGACGAAGGGGTGGCACTTCTTCGAGAAGCCTCGTTTCCAGCTGGCTACCTGGACTCGATCCTTCTCATCGAGGACGGGAATGTATATCGTGAATCTAAGGCCGCTCTCCGAATTGCAAGGCATCTGACAGGTCTCTGGCCCCTCTTTTATTGGTTTCGCTTCATTCCCCGATCGATTCGAGACGGTGTCTATGCCTGGGTTGCGAGAAATCGATACAAGTGGTTTGGTCGCAGCGACGAGTGCCGGATACCCACGCCGGAGCTGAAAGCCAGGTTTCTATAGTTCGAATCGGTCGTGTCGAGAGAGAGTTACTATTCGTCGTTGACTCGTTGCTGCAGCAATTCAAAGTACCGCCGAATCAACTGTTCAAAATCTGAAGCATACCCGCTTTCGAGTGCCCGGAATAATTCCCGCCTGAGTTTTTCGACCTGCTCGATCGATGTCAGGTCTGCCGGGCTTCGGCGGTCAAGATCGGTACCGGTTCGACTCTGTCGTTTTTTCTCTTTCCCTTTCTCTTGTAAGGATCTGCTGGCTTCAAGGAGACGGGACAATATCTGACGCTGTCGTTGCATCAGTTGTCTGGACGTTCGGTTTTGCATCAGCTCTTGAACGGATTCCTGCATCTGTTCGGCCAGCCGGTTGAGATCGCCGAGGAGTTTATTTCGTGCAGCCCGGTCTCGATTGATCTGCTTCAAGTCTCTGCGGATCTGGTCCTGTTGTGAACCCAGCTGTCGCATCCGTTCGACCATATCGTTGGTCAGGCGGTTTCCCTGTTGATCGTTGAGAAGTTGTTGGATCTGATCATTGAGCTGTTCCTGCTGTTGCCCCATGTTTTGAAGCTGTTCCATGAGCTGTTCCAGACTCATCTCGCCTCCCGACGAAGCTTGACTGTTCATCATTTGATTCAGCAGATCGGAGAGGATCAGGGCCAGTTCATTCAGGTGGGTCATCGCACCCTTCTGGTGCCCGGTCGCCCGTCTCGAAGATCGATCGGAAAGCGCCGCCACAGCTGCCCCCATCTCTCTAAGGGCGTCACCGGCTTGCTGCTGGACGTTGCGACTCATCTGAGGAATTTTTCGGGCAAGCCGCTGAAGAGAATCAGCGACAACGGTGAGACCCTCCGACAACTCGACCTGATCCTGAGCGGACTCTCTGAGGCGCGGACCTTCCGAGCGCATTCCGGCCACATCAATCCGAAGGGCCTCCTGACGTTCGGACAGCGTGAGGAGGTCTTCGAGTGACGCCCGCAGTCCAGTCATGTTCACCTGCATCTGCTGACCGGCCATGTTCTGCTGCATCTGTCCGAGTTGACTCTGCAACTGCCTGAGCTGCTCCTGCATTTGCTGCTGCCTGTTCTGCGCACGCTCAAATTTCTGGTCTCGAATATCCTCCGCATTTTGTTGCATCTGCTTTGGAAGTTCTCTATCCAGTGTATCCTCCTCGAGGTCTTGCATCTTCTCCGTCGGACCGGAGTTGAGTTCCTCCATTCTTTCGCGGATCTCTTTCAATTTTTTCTCCAGGGCTTCCATATCCCTGGCCGCCTGATCCTGTTCGGCCGCTAGCCTGTCTGAATCTTCGGCACCCATTTCGGGCTCACCCTCCGGAGGCTGAGCATCGTCGGGTGGATTGGCAGCATCCTGTCGATCTTTTTTATTTTGAAGCCCGGCTGTTTCCTCCTCGATGCGATCCTCCAGTTCAACGAGATCCTCCGTGCGCTTTTCTGCCTCTTCCAGGTCCTGTTGGAGTCTCAGGTTTTTAAATAACTCAAGGGTGCGTTCGAGTCGATCACTGTACATCTTCTCATTGAACTCGAACTCTTCCAGGTTTTGCTGAATCTTACTCAGGTCCATCTGCTGAAGTGACTCTTCAAGGTCCTGGAGTGCCTGCATCATTTCGGGGGAGTTGATCTCCTCAATCACCTCTCGGAGCTCCTGAAACATGTCGATGGTTTCATCAGATACCAGGTCGTTTTGAGTCATTTCCTCGACGATATCCTGAATACCCTCCGAGATATCCTCGACGGAAGATTCCAGTTCCTCCTGTCGCTGCTGCAACTGCTCCAGACGCCGTTCATCCTGCCAGTCTGATTCGGGCTTCTGGCGCAGGTCTTCCTTTAGTTTTTCGAACTGCTCTCGAATATCCCGGGCTTCGTCTACGAGGTTCTCCAATTCATTCTCGGTGTCATCTTTCGCCAGATCGAGTTGTTCGTACTGCTCAGCGAGGGAAGGAAAACGAACGGTATATGTCGACGTGGATGATGACTTGAAACCACTTACGCTGTCGTTATCCCAGACCCTGACGAAGTATTCAATGATATCCCCGGGAATGGGATCGAAGCCGGTTGCTGCTCTTAGATCCCACGAGTATTCGAGAATTTGATCGAGCAGGTACGGCCGTTCGAGCGGAATTGGAACGGACGTGAACTCTTCCTGCGGCGAGTCAAAACGCGACTCGGCCAGCCGCGCAAAGAGGGCAATGGAGGAAAAGCCATAATCATCTGAAAACCGGACCGCAAATGGAACCAATGCTTCCTCATTCATTTCGGATTGTGGATCCGGATAGTTAAACTCAGCGGATGGGGGGGCATCTTCCACGACTTGAATCGCATACGTGATGGGGTCAACATTCGAGACGCCGTCCGTACTGACGAGTTCAAACCGATAGTCGATATTGGTGCTGATGCGAATGGACGCCGATGCGCGTCTGCCGTCGATTACCAGCGGAGTCCTTTTCCCAGTCGAAAATACGATCTCACCCGTTTGAACCTCCGCGCCACCGAAGGCCAATTCGATAGCTGCCCGGGTGCCTGCCAGAGCGGAAATATCGCCGACGTTGGGTTCCAATTCATGAGCGGGTAAGCGGGCATAACGCGGATACGAAAGTGTGATATCCAGTCTTTGGACAAGAGGTCTCTCTACTACGTTGATCGTGTAGCGATTGGAGCGAACACCGCCTCCTTCAACGAGATACGAGAGTGATTGGCGCACGCCCTCAAACGTGAATGAATAGCTCCCGGATTTGTCCGTATCCATAAGCTGGCTGTGTGACCGGACTTCTCCACTGTAGACGGTTACAAGCGAAATTGGAGGAGAGAAATCGCGTCCTGCATCCATCGCAGCCCCGTTCGCAGCACCGTTCACAGAAATGATCGCAGAAACAACAACCGAATCGCCTTTGATCACTTCAATATCGCCCGGTTTGACCCTGATTTCGAACGGAGTCGGCCGCGAGAACGTTGTATTGGGCGAAAGGACCCGGGCGGACGCGCGTGTAAACAGTCCCGGATTTATGAGACCAAAGAGTACCACCGCGGTAACAGGAATCAGGGCGAGTCGGGCGATCCTTTTTGTCTTCGACGTAGATGCGACACCCTCGAACTGAACAGGTCGAATCTCCTCACTCAGATCCCGCATTGCTCGATCCAGCAAGGGCTCAGGTGCATCGCTATGAGCCCCCTTTGCAAGTTGCAGTAAATTGATCAGGCGATCACTGACAACCGGGTAGGCTTTGGCGATCCTCCTTGCAACCGCTTGTTCTGTGAAGTCGTTGAACAACCCGAAGAACCGAACGACAGGAAGAAAAACGTAGTACGAGAAGCTGACGCTGATCGCGAGAAGAAGAAGAACAAGAAAACCGACACGAACGGCAGGCGGTAGCCAGAATCCGGCTTCCAGCGAAACCAGCAAAAGCCAGAGGGCAGCCCAGATACCGATTGTCAGGAGGACCCCTGCCAGAGCGTCGAGAAACGTGATCCTCCGTCTGGTCGCTTCCAAACGAGCCCGGATCGCGGCAACCAGTCTAAGCGTTTGATCACTCATTTCGAATGGAGATGATTCTTGGTGATCGGTGTACCGGTGCGAGACGGATCTGGTTTCAAAAGAGGGTCCCGAAAACGCGGGCGAATGAAGTTCGAACGGTTGAAGAATCTGATTATTACAGAATCCTTTATCAACTCGAAGAAAAGGAGCTAGTATTTTGGTGGACGGACAACTAACAGGCCGATTCCGATTCGGGTAACACGCATGATCGCAATCATTCTAGGCGGCGGAGCAGGAACGCGGTTGTTTCCGCTGACACAGCGGAGATCCAAGCCTGCGGTTCCAATTGCAGGCAAGTACCGCCTCATTGATATTCCGCTATCCAATTGCATCAACTCCGGAATCAATACGGTCTTTGTGTTGACGCAGTACAATTCTGCGAGTCTGAACAAACACGTCACTCAAACTTATCGATTTGATCGTTTTCACCAGGGCTTCGTCAACATTCTGGCTGCCGAGCAGACACCGGGTTCTTCAGAGTGGTTTCAGGGGACAGCGGATGCGGTGCGCCAGAGCATGCAGCACGTGGTTTTATATAAAAAGGAACACGTGCTCGTGCTTTCGGGGGATCAGCTCTATACGATGGACTACCGGGAGATGCTCGCCCATCACGAGGAATGTGGAGCCGATGTCACGATTGCTTCAATCCCTGTTTCACGGAACGATGCTCCAGAATTCGGAATCCTCAAAACGTCCCCGGATCATCGCATAACGGAGTTTTACGAAAAACCGAAGGCGGACGAAGTACCCGGGCTTGAGAGCCCAGTCAGTACGAAGATGAAAGACGAGGGTCGAGAATACCTGGCCTCCATGGGGATTTACATCTTTTCTAAAGGTGTATTGGCTGGATTACTGAAAGAGAGAACAGATTCTAATGATTTTGGAAAGGAAATCATTCCGAATTCCATCACGTCCCATAAAGTGTTTAGCTATCCCTTTGAGGGATACTGGAGTGATATCGGGACGATACGATCGTTCTATGAGGCGAATTTGATGCTGGCCCAACCCCGACCTGCGTTTGATATCTACGATCCAAAGATGCCGCTTCATACGAATCCCCGAATGTTACCTCCCGCCAAAATCATTGATTCAACAATCTCTGAATCTCTGATTGCGGAAGCGACTGTAATTTCCAAGAGTACTATTTCCAATTCGGTCATTGGTCTTCGTTCCTTCATCGGGCACGATTGCACCATCAAGGACTCGATCCTTATGGGTTCGGATTATTTCAGGTGGCACGATCCGTCGCTTCGTCCCACGGATGAAGGTCCGGCTCTTCCGGGAATCGATAGCGGAACGATCATCGATGGGGCGATCATCGATAGAAACGTCAGCATTGGTCAGAGATGTGTGATTCGTAATTCAGAAAATGTGTCTGAATACGACGGAGAAAATTTTTACATCCGAGACGGGATTGTCATCGTTCCTAAGAACGCTTTCATCCCGGACGACACGATAATCTGAGAATGCGTCAAGTGATTCGAGGGTGTCGGATACTTCTGGGAGTCGCTGTGCTGTCGGGAATCGACGCGACCCATGCCCGGGCTCAATCCGGATCAAGTGAGGCAGACTCACTTCGCACGTATGAACTCTCTGAAATCGTGATCGGCGGATCTTCGGAATCCAATCGATCCACCGAAGCCGTCCGGCGAGTTTCTATTGCATCGATCGTGCGCCAGGATGCGCCGTCTGTGGCCGCCCTCGTACGGTTGATACCGTCTGCTCACTTGCAGACGAATTCTCGAGGAGAATCCCTCATTTATGTCCGGAATGCAGGTGAACGTCAAGTGGCAGTCTTCTTTGATGGCGCACTTCTGAATATTCCCTGGGATTATCGAGTAGATATGAGTCTGATACCGTCTGGGATTTTGGGCGGAATGGCTGTTTCTCGGGGTGTCCCATCTGTGATTTATGGCACAAACGTTATCGGAGGGGCGGTCAATCTTCAATCCAGATCTATGGACGGTACCGGTTCGCACGCGGAGTCGACCATCCAACTTGGGTCGAATTCTTCTCAACTAGGGAGGGTGATCTACCTGTGGAGATCAGAGAAATGGTCCTCGGTGGTGAGTGGAGGTTTGTTTTCGACTGACGGACAGTCGCTGCCTGCCGGCGCGAACATTGCGTTCAGTCAGCTTGGCGGAAAGGTCCGAACGAATACAGATCGCAGCATCTCGAATGTCTTTGGACGCATCAGTCGGATCGGCAACAATGACTCCGAATTCGGGCTATCCGTTCTTCATGTGGATTCGAAAAAGGGAATTGCTCCCGAGGGACATATCGATCCGGAAAAGGATCGCGTACGCTATTGGAGATATCCGCTCTGGCGTAATACCATGTTCATCGCGAACGCGCGAACAGCCCGGTCCGAGCAGGGTCAGCTAAGGGCAACCGTGTGGTTGGGCCGATTCGATCAAGACATCGAGCAGTTCAGCGATAATGAATATGAACGCACAACCGATCTCGAAGAGGATGAAGACCGGACCATCGGACTTCGTGTGGTTGGAAGTCGATCGCTTGGCCGAGGGACCATTCGCACGTCGGTTAACTGGTTGCATTCGGTGCACCGGCAAGTCGATTCGAAATTTTCAAAAGATCCGGTCGGGACAGAGTCACTCTCACAGCGGTTTCAACAGCATCTCTTTTCTTCGGGCGTAGAACTGGAGATGCCGTTCCAGACCCAATGGGGAATTACTGTCGGCGCGAGTCTGGATGGAAGCGCGACACCTGAAACGGGCAATAAGCTGGCCCGGAAAAGGGAAACTGCGATCGGCTTGACCGGTAATTTGAAATACGAATTGGCGGAGCAGCAACGGATCCGATTCTCGATAGGGAGGAAAGTCCGATTTCCCACAATGCGGGAGCTGTTCGGGGACGCACTCCGCCGGTTTGAACTGAATCCGAACCTGAAACCGGAGACATCTTTTCAGGCTGACGCTGAATTTGAAGTTCGAGGGGAGGGTGTATCCGGTGAAATCGTCGCTTTCTACCGACGCACATTCGACACGATCGACCAGATAGTTGTAGACGTAGAGGGCGAAAGAAGACGCAAGAGAATCAACTTGGATGGAAGTCGGGTGAGAGGCATTGAAGTAGCCGGTTCGATCCGAATCGGCGAAAACCTGACGGCGAACGGCCATGTAAGCTGGATGAGCTCGGATGCGCTTCTGAAAGACCGGACCCAGAAGCTCAGTGAAAAGCCGGAGCTGCTGGGATCGATCACGCTGAATCTGATTACGCGCTGGGGAGGATCTGCCCAGGCCAATGTGAGACAGATTGGACGGGCCTATGCACTCGACCTGGACAATGTTCAGGTGGCATTACCGTCATCTACCGTGGTGAACCTGAGGGTGGCCATTCGAAGGTATTTCCAGACAGGGGGCATCTTTATTGAGATCTATGGCGGTTTGAACAATGTGACCGACGAGTTGGTGCTGCCGCAGCTCGGTCTTCCGGGCACCGGTCGAGAAATGCGGTTTGGTGCCAGTCTCTCGTTTTAGACGCTGAATGGCTCAGATAGAAGAAGTCGGGCGATCCGAAGCCGGAAGCGCGACCTTTATGGTATGACTGGAGGCGACGGGCGAGGCATCAAAAAACACCCTTGCTTTCTCCCACGTTGTTCGAAAAAGTTCACTCTCTCGATACGCTTCAAGCGCCTCAACGGAATCCCAGAGACTGTACGTCGTCATCACGTTAGGCCGATCCATGTCCTGCCAAAGTTCAAGGTGATTGCAGCCTGAAACAGCCCGTATTCGGTCGCTAAATTCATGGAACAGCGATAGAAACGATGTCACGTTTCTCTCATGAAAGGACATGCGTACGATTCGGACAACCATTTCAGAAGCAGTTTGGTGGGTTTTAAGGTCGAACCTCCCGCAGTTCGAGGCACAATTTCTCGGATTGTTCTGCGGCCTTCTGTGCGAAATCATCTCCGCTGGATGCGTACAGAATCTGGCGGCTGCTGTTGATCAAAACCGGGCCTGAACCGGCTGCATCCATGACGGACGTAGCGTTTCCTCCCTGGGCCCCGATTCCGGGAATTAGAAATGGAACATTGGGATGCTCGGTTCGCAATTGGGCCATTGCGTCGAGATCGGTGGCCCCGACCACAAAACCGAGCGTTCCGGGTAGATTCCTTGCCCAATCGACCGCTTGTCTGGCCACGATATGGTACAGAGGATCCCCCTCGACCATCAATGTCTGCAACTCGTTCCCACCAGGATTGGATGTCCGCACGAGTAGAAAGACACCTTTTCCCTCATATTCCAAAAATGGACGAACCGAATCACCGCCCATGTAGGGGGAAATCGTAATGGCATCGAAGTTTAACTCTTTAAAAAAGGCTTTGGCATAAAAACGAGCAGTATTTCCTATGTCACCACGCTTCGCGTCGGCAATGGTCAGCACGTTCTCAGGCACGACTGAAAGAGCGTCTCCCAAGACTCGAAATCCGTCGATGCCAAGGGCCTCGAAAAAGGCAATATTGAACTTGAAAGCGGTTGCATATGAAGATGTGGCATGAATGATGCGCTCCGTAAACTCGAGAACGGCATCCGCGACTGACGAGGAAGACGTGAGGCCAGGCGGTATCTTAACCGGGTCAGGATCCAATCCAATGCAGAGATGAGACTGTTTAGAAGATTGGTTCTGTTGAAGTCGTGCGAGGAACGATTCCTTCACAATAATTTATTTCTGGAGTTTCTTGCCGCTTTTCCGATGCAAAATCTGGCCGAATATAACCAATACTTGAAGGGCCCAGTCAGCTGGAACATTCAGCATCTATTTCTCACAGAATATGCATCAATAGGGGTGGAACTCTCGAATACGGTAACCATAAATAAAGCGCGCGATTATCCTGCACTACTGGCGAACGTGAGAATGAAGAACCGGAAGAGCGAGAGGGAAAAAAGTCAGATCAGCTATTAAAAATCAGGTGATGATGTATGAGTCTCGACAGTCTAAATCTCAAGAATATTTCTGCCCAGGATCAGAAGATGATTCTTGAAATCGACAAAATGATCGGGCCGGAGCCAGATGAAATGGGCTTCGCCAAAAACTTATTCTGGGGTCGATTTCAGGACGAAGCGATTTTCCCGTATCCAGTGGAAAGCGAGGAAGAGAGAACTCGGTGCGATGCCCTCCTGGCTGAGCTCGAAGCCTATCTGAAGAATGAGCATCCGTCTGTGGAGATTGACCAGGACGAATGCATTCCGGAATGGTGTATCAAGCGTCTTTTCGAAATCGGAGTTATGGGAATGACCGTGCCCGAGGAATACGAAGGTCTTGGACTCGGCATCACCAGTTATAACCGGGCGTTGGAATTGATCGGTCGCTATTGCGGATCGACTGCCGTAATGGTCTCAGCCCATCAGTCGATTGGGTGCAAAGCAATCATACTTTTTGGAACGGAAAAGCAGAAGCAGTACTACTTGCCAAAAGTCGCGCGCGAATACCTTTCCGCATTCTGTTTGTCGGAGCCCAATGTAGGATCGGATGCTGCCGGACAGGAAACCCGGTGCGTACTGTCCGATGACGGAAAGTACTTTACTCTCAACGGCGAAAAGAAGTGGAGTACGTCCGCCTCGGTTAGCGGTGTTTTCACTGTAATGGCAAAGCAGCTCATTCGAAGTGAAAAGACGGGTCAAGAGAAAGATGCCGTTACCGCGCTCATTTGTGCACCGGATATGCCTGGTATTGAGATCTTCGAAAAAAACCGAAGTAAAACCGGTATTCGAGGCACCTGGCAAGCGAGAATTCGATTCAGGGATGTGCGAATTCCGCGCGAGAATGTGCTTCACGAAGAAGGACGCGGACTGCAGGTTGCGTTAACCTGCCTGAATTTCGGACGGTGCACGCTATCAGCGGGTGTTACTGGGGGAGCAAAGCAGGCGATGGACCAGAGTCTGAAGTGGGTCCAGACCAGATATCAGTTTGACCGTCCACTCGCAGAATTTGAGCTGGTTCAGCAACGGATTGCACGGATGGCGGCGTTCACGTTTGCCATGGATGCATCTCTTTATCTGATGACCGGAATGTTGGATCGGGGCGATATCGACATCATGGTCGAAACCGCGATTACAAAGGTATTGTGCTCCGAGCTCGGATGGGAAGTCATCGATGATGCTTTGGAGATTATGGGTGGAGAGGGATACATGACAGAGAATGAGCTGGAGCGTATTTGGAGGGACAATCGAATCCACCGAATCGTTGAGGGCTCAAACGAGGTCATGCAACCGTTCATCTTTGCCTACGGCGGGAAGCAGCTGGCAGAGCAGATGGTTGGAATTCAGGAGGCCCTCGCCTGGAGAAGCGACAGTGATCTTTCAGCGAACGTACGTCGGCTCTCGAAAAATCTATCGAATCCCAAGATTTTTAAAAGAGCTATTCATCTGGGTGCGCAGCTGTTCGCGGGATACAGGACCCCAGGACCCAAGATGCCATCAGCACATCCACAGTTGTCTGAGTACACCTCTCGATTAGCCAGTCTCATTAGTAAACATTCGCATTCGTTCAAACTTGCCAGTAAATGGCACAAAGATCAGATTGTGACGCGGCAGGCAACACAGGCACGCCTGGCGAATAGTGCGATCTACCTATTTGCTATGAGCGCGAGTCTATCGCGAATGGATCAACTCATTCGATCCGGGAGCGACAACCTCGAGAATGAGCGCGATCGGGCGGCTTTTGAGCACGCCTTCGATCTGCTGGAGATGAGAATACGGTCGAACCTGGGTGAGCTCAGAAAAAATGCTGACGAGAGCATGCGAAAAGCGGCCGCCGCCGCGCGGCGTCACAATGATTCATTACCCAACGAGGACTTCTATATTCACGAAGCCTCACCGAGTGCGAAAGGGTCCGGGAAAGCAATCAAATCAGCTCATATCAGACAGTTTCCGGGAGACACAATGGTCCACTCGTCTGGCGATGGGCATTTGAAAGATGTGGATCTTCCCGCAGACGGGAAATCGATTGGCCGAAAGCGAAAGTCGAAAAAGAACCTGGATTAAGCACCTCCCGGATTCTATCTGAGAAGAGTCATCGATTTAGACAGTGAGCGACCGTCGGCGCGAAGCTGGTACATGTAAAGGCCGCTTGGAAGCTGGCCCGCCTCGAAACGGATATCGTGGTTCCCTGACGGAAGAACGGAATCGATCAGGTGTGACACCAGGCGACCGGAAACGTCATAGACGTCGAGCACAACCGGCATGGATCTCTTAAGTGAAAACGATATGGTTGTGGCTGGATTGAATGGATTCGGATAATTTTGATTGAGCGTGATGGACAACGGAATCGAGGGATGGTCAATGTTTACACCAGTCGGACTCGATATGAACGATATCTGAGGGAATTCTTCCCCAAAGATTTGAGTGACATCAGCCGGATCCAGGCCGAACCAGTCCAGGAGAATACTGGAGTACACGGATCTGAAATCGGTACTAAACTTCATATTCAACGCGTTATCCAGATCCTCGAGGGATGGCTGGGCCCCGTACATCCCGCCGTTCACACCGGCTCCGAACAGGAACATCGGTGCGGCTGTGCCATGATCCGTTCCCGCCGAGCCATTTTGGCCGACTCTGCGCCCGAATTCTGAGAAGGTCATCACCAGTACTTCCTCTTCCAAACCACCAGCCGTAATGTCAGTCCGAAAGGCAGAAACCGCTTCTGCGATATACGTCAACAACTGAGAGTGGCGAGAAAGCTGATTGGCATGCGTGTCGAAACCACCGATGTTCAGGTGATAGATACTCGTCCCAAGGCCGCCCTTAATCAGCTGAGCGACGATGGAGAGGTTGGTCGCCAGCGAGCTGTTGGATGGATATTCGACATCATTGCTTCCTGACTCCGAAGCCGCCTGGATGGATGAGGCGTACCGAAAAGAGCTGTTGGCCACCTTCCGCATGAAGGTGATTTCATCTCCCTGAATTGAATTGGGGATGTTGTCTTCACTATAAAACTTGCCCGTCTCGGCGATTCGATCAAATAGATCGACGCTGAAGAGCGACATTCCCATATTCGAAATGGGTCCCTTAAAAAGGAGTGCTGATGTATTTCCAATCTGGACGGCGAGTGGTGCCGACGGGGGCGATTCCCCGAATTCTGGATAGAGGGCGTCCAGATGGCGTCCTGACCATCCTGTACCCGCCGCAGCCCCGGCTTCATCACCGGTCAACCACACATCCGTCGACCGAAAATGAGACAGATTCGGATCCGGATAACCGACTCCCTGAACGATGGCCATGTCTCCGTCGCCGAAAACGGGTTCGAGAGCGGCCAACGAAGGATGAAAACCGAGGTCACTGGTCAGTGCCAGCGTCGAGTTCGCAGGGATTGCGATCCCGGGCCGCGAACTATAATAGATATCGTTATTGATCGGAACGAGCGTATTCAGTCCGTCATTTCCGCCGCTTAGCTGAATCATCACCAGGACGCGGTTCGTTCCAAGTCTTGCCAGCTTCGATAGAAGCGAGGATCCACCAAAGGCCTGCACCGGTGTTCCAGCCAGCGAGACTGAAGCTCCAGCAGCAACCATTCCGAGGCCTTTCATAAACTGCCGTCTGGACCAACTCGCGTGATGCGCCTCGTGCGCCGAGCCGTCTGCGAGGCGATCTCCCAATCGGGTCTTTTCTGGCTGTCGTGTACACATGATCTTGCCGTCGTTTGTCGACTCGGGTGCCTGGATTACATCAGTTGATAGTCTGGATACTGAATGAGGAGGCGTACGAAGCCCAGCAATCGCTCATTCGATCCGGGATTGTACAGATACCATTCGTACCAGGGGGCTCCGCCTAAGAAAATCTTGGATAGATTTCGGATGTGTGCGGGGCCGTTCTGTATGGCATCAGGAATTGGATTCGAGTCCAGGTCTCCTCCAAACTCGTCCGGAAGTTCCGGGATATCCACGCTTGCCAGGTCAACCGCGAAGAGATGTTCAGCGATGGCGGCAGGCAAATAAAACGCGGCCTCGGGATCATTGGCATCGTGAAGCTCAGCAGCCATCGGTTGAAGGTTCACAGGCGGCAAGTCTCCGTCGGAGCCAAGCAGCACCACGTCACTTACAACCCATCTCATGGGAAGCGAACTCGTCGAAATCCAATCATGGTATCCCGGCCAGCCGTCGACCCCTGGTGGATTAAAAAGCTCCTGATCGATCAAGGGAATCAGATGATTGAGATATTCAATCATGTCTTCCGTAGGCTCTCGGCCCGTACTCCTGGCCAACTGGATTGTAAACTCCACGGGATCTTTGATCTTCGTTCCAAACACACCGGGATCGAAAAAATGCTGGCTTTTTAACAGAGATCCCATCGTCGAGAAAATGGCGAAATCTGAGTTGAGGAGTTCTTGGGCAAGCTCAGCGACGACCGCTGTGTCGGGTTGATCGTACACAAAGAGCGCGTAGATTTTTTGAGCTATATAGTTGGCGATCGCAGCGCCTTTTTGATCGAAAAGCAGATCGACTACACCGTGATAATCAAAAGAGTCTTCAAAGCCAAATATAGTTTTTGGCTCTGGATCGTAGCGTTCCGGATCCAGAACCGCGTTTCCGGTCGTTGGCGAGATGACCCAACCTGTTAGCGCACGGGCGATTTCCTTAATGTCGTCTTCGGAATAATTGTCCTGGCCATTTTCATCCTGCGGACTCATCGTGAAAAGCTCCAGCAGCTCCCTCGCGTAGTTTTCATTGGGCTTTCCGGATCGGTTCCGGTCTCCGTTCAGGTAGATCAGCATTGATGAATCCAAGCCGACCCGACGCACAAACGTTTTGAAATACTGCAGTGAATTGGTGCGCAGGAGTTTCAGATAGCGATGGGCGTAAACGGCATACCGATAGGTCTGAATCTCGGTTACAAAATGATCGTGCCAGAAGAGACTCACCTTCTCGCGCAGACCGCCGGTGTAGAGTTCCCCAACCCATTCCCGTCGAAAGTCCTTAACCCAGGAATTGTTGTCACGATTGTAGGCCTCTCTTACTTCTGAAGGAGCATCTCTCCCAGGAGGTAGGCTGTCTGCCCAAGGGGGATCGTCAGGATGCGGAGCAACTCGAGCATTCAGAATGAGCTCGTCAACCACCTCTCCCGCGGTCCGACCTATCAGTGCCGAAACTTCAGCAGCGGTGCCAAACATAGACGTCCGTCTGAGCAAATGGGCAGCTCTTGCGCGATCCAGCGGCTCCAGGTATTCGTCAAGTCCGGCTTGTATGCCAGGCGGCTCGGCCGGTAAATCGGTAAGAAAAGTATCCTTCGCTGTACTCATGCGAGATTCTAGACTGAAGTTCAGAATAGCAAAGGCATGTAAGTGACTGGGTTGCAAGGGATACGGCCTGATATGGGGTTACGCGTTACTGGGAACAGTCACATGCGCCATGAGACTTGGAGCAGTTC
>BTQE01000005.1:0-55521 GCA_036985715.1 Rhodothermia bacterium | reverse complement strand
GTTCTCTGATATAAACAGAGAAACGATTTCACCTAAGCGGTGGTGAAACCCGGCGTATGCTTCCGTAACAATCTCCGTCGCCTCCGACCAGGGTACTTTCTTATCTGATTCGCCAATAGGAGCGTACCGATCGTAGTCGAAGAGTTCGTCGTATCCAAGTATCCGCTTTTTGATGCCGTAGTACTTTTCTACGATATGGTATCCGTTCGTCACCGCCTCTACAAGCGATTCGACGGTTTCGTCGTCAACTTCATTGGATAAATTCCTGGACGAAATCCAGGTCGGGTATGCTCTCAGACGATCGTCCGTGGCTTTGTCTGCTAGAATCGTATTGAAAATGAAAGCCAAGGGCCTGGCCTGCTGAGTCAGTCCCGCAGTAAATGCTTCGGCGGCTTTCTGTCTCTGCGTTCGGTCCGATCCATGGAGTTTGGACAAAATCTCTTGTTGGGTGAGAAGATTTCCCTCATAGTCGTACCTGGCATCAGAGAGCGATTCATCGAAGAACCGATTCCAGGCTGCACGCCCGGTCACCGATTTCTCGACCAGAATTATCTCCTCGGCTTCGGAGAGCAAATGCTTTCGCTGAGCCCATTGAACCTCTAGAAAATGTCTGACGTCATTCAGCTCTGAAGATTCAAGAAGGTGCTGGGCTTCGGCCTCATCCAGGGCCACCCACTCCAGTTCGAAAAAGATCAGGTCGGACGATATCTGCGTATAACGTTCTCGGACTTCCTGAAGAAGAGCTCCTCGCTGAGGATCCGCGGTATCCGTCGACCAGTCCAAATACGCGTATGTAAAAGCTCGACCTGCCTTATCCTGAATATTGCCGAGTTGATTCATGGCTATGGCCAGATCCGCCGCAGCGAATTGGGCGACTTTCGTTCGATATGATTTTGCAAAGTCGTCCGCAAGCTGTGAGCACGAGCCGAGATCCGCCCTCAAATAGTCCACGTCTCCATACAAATCGTCCAAATTCCAGTGAATATCTTCAGCGCCCGAGACAAATTGTGTCTTCTCCATAAATGCAGTAACGATAGTTGAGTGATATAGAACCAATACGAGCAACAGTCCGTTTGCAGGTCGAATAACCCGAACGCGCGAGTTGAATCCGCAATCCTACGAACATCTCCGATTTAGGCTTCCAGTGAACTCAATCAAATTTTATTTCGTCTTCTTATTCCTCGTCCCGGTGATTCTGACCGGTTGCGCAACGTCCGACCGCGAAACCCCGACCGCGTCCACAGATTTTGAATCGATTGCAGCAGAAGGGAAAAGAATTGAACTGAATCTACCGATTCCAGAGTTCGCCGAATCCACCATGTCTGGAGAGATACTCACATCGGAGTCTTTCAAAGGACGCGTCACTCTTGTGAACTTCTGGGCGACGTGGTGCGGACCCTGTGTCATTGAAATTCCCGACCTGGTCGCATTGCGGGACGAATGGTCCGATCAACCGTTTGAAATAGTGGGTATATCCATGGACCTGGAGGGCTTCGAAATTGTGGAGCCCTTCGCAACAGATTTCCAGATTAACTATCCGATCATTCTTGATGAGGGTGATCTAGCTGACGCTTTTGGAGGGGTCTATGCTCTTCCCACGACGTTCCTGGTTGATGAAAACGGTACGATTGTTTATCGGTTCATCGGTCTGTTCCCGTTTGAGGAAATGCGCGGATACATGAACGAGCTTTTGGAAAAAGCAGAAGCCAGTTGACAGTCGCGGACACTACCGTGGTACAAAATATCCAATGGTTCGACTGTCAGGATCAAAAATACTCTTGGCAGCCTGCAAGAGATCATCTGTCGTGACGGCGGCAACGGCTTCTGGGATGCTTAGATACAGTTTCCAATCTCCTGAGGCGATAGCTTCGTTCAAACTTGACGCCATTGAGAACGGACCGTCCCGATCAAATGATGTGTCGGCCCGGACAATAGCCTTTGCCCGATTCAATTCCGTTTCATCGACGGGCGAAGATGTCAATCGATTGAGCTCGTCAATTAATTTCTTTTCTACGTCGACGTGTACGATTCCCGGCGCCAGCATCGCATATGCATAGAACAATCCGGGATCCCTAAGGAGCGAGTGCACGGCCGAAACACCAATCGCCAACCCGCTGTCGACAAGACCGGTATAAAGTCTCCCGGCCTTACCGTCTCCCAGCACAACGGATAAGACAGACAGTGCGGGGCACAGGTCGTCAGACGCCGGCGGAGCTTTGAATGCCACCATCACAGCGCCCGGCTCCCCGGCCATGCGAACCGTGACGTGTCGACTTCCGATTTGCTGCGGCTCAACCGTACGAATCTGAGGAGTCGGAGTCGGCGCACATGGAATACTCCCGAAATTCTCAGAAAGCAGCTGCATAGTCTTTTCATCATCGAAAGAACCAATAACAGACACGGTGGCATTGTCGGGCCAATAAAATGTGTCGTAGAAGTGGCGCAACTGATCAGGCGACAGATTTTCGACATCTGAACGCCAGCCAATCGTTGGATGCCTGTACGGATGAGCAAGAAAGGCCGTACTCCACACGGTCTGGTAGAGTTTGCGTAAGGGCTCGTTTTCACCTCGATCCAACTCATTAAGAATGACCGTTCGTTCGCTTTCGATATCCTCCGGATCCAGTTTGGCACCGCGCATGCGGTCGGCTTCAATTTCTATGGCTTTCTCCAACTTGTCGTCCGGGAGAAGCTCATAGTAGTTCGTTCGATCCAACCACGTCGTTGCGTTCACTCGCGCGCCCTCACGTTGAAGCGTATTGAATATCGAATTTCCCGACTCACGACTGAAGCGTTCAGTCCCTTTGAACATGAGGTGTTCGAGAAAATGGGTAGCGCCCGTCTCTCCCATTGATTCATTCCTGGATCCCACACGATACGTGATCATGAACGTGACGACGGGGGCAAGTGTCATGGGGGCCAGTAGAACATCCAGTCCATTTGCATCCAGACGAAACTGCGAGATGCCCTGTTGACTCTCGATCCGTGTATATCCTTCGTAGTTCTTCTTCTCCATTAGTGGGCTTCCAACCAGTTCGGACCCGTATCAATTTCAACTTCGATAGGCACGTCGAGATGTAGCGCTTCGACCATTTCTGTTCGCACGAGATCTTGCAGGACAACGACTTCATCCACTGGAACTTCAAACACCAACTCGTCATGAACCTGTAACAGCATCTTCGATTTCAGTTTCCGATCACCGATCGCGGTATGAATACGAATCATCGCCAACTTAATCATATCTGCCTGAGTCCCCTGGATGGGCATATTTACCGCGACTCGCTCTGCGAACGAACGAACATTCCGGTTCCGGGCATTGATATCAGGCACGTAGCGTCTTCTCCCCAGAATGGTTTCTACATACCCCATCTCCTGGGCCTTCGCCACCTGAAGCGACAAAAACTTCGTCACGTTTGAATAGGATTTTTGATATCCGGTGATCAGGTCACGGGCTTCGTCCACCGGACATCGAAGCCGTTGAGCCAAACCAAACGGAGAGATCCCATAGGGTATCCCGAAATTCACTTCCTTTGCGCGCGATCGTTGTTCGCGCGTAACGTCCTCAATCGGGACTCCAAAAACAAGTGCAGCGGTGTTAGCATGAATATCCGCGCCCTCTGAAAATGCTTTCTTCAAAGCCTCGTCGTCGCTCAAAGCAGCAAGAATCCTGAGTTCAATCTGGGCATAGTCAGCGGACATCAGAACAAAGCCTTCGCTTGCTACAAAAGCTTTTCGGATTTCCCGCCCTCTTGCGGTTCGAATGGGGATATTCTGAAGGTTGGGATTCGTGCTCGACAATCTTCCGGTCGCAGCAATTGTCTGGCCGTAAGACGTGTGGACTCGGCCTGTTTCCGGGTGAATCAGTTCCCCGAGACTATCTACATAGGTACTCTTCAGTTTGGCCAGCTCTCTCCAGTCGAGAATCAAACCGGGCAGTTCGTGCTCCGTAGCCAGTTCCTTTAATACGCTTTCCCTTGTGGACGGCTTTCCTTTGGCCGTTTTTGACACGACCGGCATTCCCAGCTTCTCAAACAATATTGTTCCGAGTTGCTGGGTCGACGCGATGTTGAATGATTCTCCGGCGGCTTCGTAAATCTTCTCCTCAAATGATTTGATCTCTGTCGCCATCTGCCGGGATAGATCCGATAGGACTCTCTGATCCACCCGGATACCGGCCATCTCCATGTCAGCCAGCACGCGGATCAACGGAAACTCGATCTCCTCGGCTATCCGGGTGACCCCACCCCGCTCCAGCTCTTCTGACAGAATTTTCGACAGTTTGAGTGTGATGTCTGCGTCCTCGCAGGCATAGGGAGTGACGTCTTGAATCGGGACATCCCGCATGGAGCGTTGCGGTTTTCCCTTACCAATCAAACTGGAGATGGGAATGGGCTCGTACTTAAGATAACGACGCGCGAGCACATCCATTCCGTGTGAATCTTCCGGCGATACCAGATAGTGGGAGATCATGGTGTCGAAGAAGTTTCCACCCACCCTAAGTCCGTGTCTAGCAAGCACTACATAATCGTACTTAATGTTTTGTCCGATCTTTACGGATGCATTGCAGAGGATTGGCTCCAGGGCATGGAGAACCGCTTCTGTGCTTGTTCCGTCGGGCATGGGTGTCGGGATGTACCAAGCTTCGGATTCATTGACCGATAGGGATACACCCACGAGCGAGGCCATCATCGGGTCGGTGGATGTGGTCTCTGTATCGAAAGAGAGTCGATCGGCGTCACTCAATTTTTCAACTACACCTGAAAGTTCAGCTTCATTGCTGATGAGTTTGTAAGTCGAATCGTCCTCCGAATACCGGTCGTACTCGTCATCGACGGAAGACTCATCAATCCGGGTATCCTTGATCAGAGCCGGTTCGATTTTAGCCGACTCTATCAATTCCTGGGGTGAAAACAGGTCTTTTTGGATCGTATCGTCCGGTAGCGGCGGAATACTTTCCCCATTCTGCTCAAAAAGACGGAGAATCCGCTGCAGGAGGGAGGTGAATTCGTATTCCTGAAATAAGCTCTTAATCCGCGGGAGATCCGGTGCGTGGCGCTGAAAGTCCGTCCATGTAAGGTCCAACGGTACATCGGTTAGAATCGTGACCAACTCCTTGCTCAGGATGGCATCATCTGCATGATTCAGTAGTCCTTCGCGAGCCCTCTTTCCTTTAACGTCTTCAGCGTGCTCAATTGTACGTTCAACGGATCCGTATTCAAGCAGGAGCTTGATGGCCGTCTTTTCACCAACCCCGGGTACACCGGGAACGTTATCGGCAGCGTCACCCATCAGCGCGAGAACGTCAATAAACTGAATCGGTTTTAGCCCATACTTTTCCTCGAATGACGACTCCGTGATGGGATCGAACGACTCGCCCCGGTAGGCAGGTCGAAACTGGCGGATGCGATCGCTCAGAAGCTGAAAAAAATCTTTGTCCGGCGATACGATAACCACGTTTGATCCATCGGCTTCCGCCTGCCGGGCCAGCGTTCCGATAACGTCATCGGCTTCAACCCCCTCGACCTCGGACACCGGGATATCGAGCGCTTGTACGACTTCCTTTATGCGAGGCAAGTTCGAGAGCAGGTCCTCCGGAGGAGGATCCCGATGGGCTTTATATTCAGGATATAGATCATCTCTGAAGGTCCCTCCTTCTCCGGGAGCGTCAAACACAACAACCATGTGTTCGATACTGTGATCTTCGATTAGTTTGAGAAGCGCAGACACGAATCCGTACGTAGCGGACGTATTTTGTCCCTTCGAATTGATCAGAGGTCGACTGATAAAGATGAAGTGTGCTCGATACGCCAACGCCATGGCATCGAGCAGGTAAAGTGTACGTGGTGACTCGGGCATATCTAGAATTGAACTGGGCGTTCAAGCTATGAAAAGACCCGATGACAAGACAGAGAGGAACCAAACCTCTGCTTGTCCTTACATCGAACCGATCCCCGGAAGAGCGCCTGTAACCTCATCCAAAAGAACTTGGCATTTCTCCCGCAATCGGTGCTCGTGACTGGTGGAGCTGGCTTTATTGGCTCCAATTATCTGCATTGGATGGTCAAACGCCATCCAGAAATCCGGTTCGTGAACCTGGATTTGCTCACGTATGCCGGCAACCTGTCAAATCTGGAATCGATATCAGGTGCAGCGAATTACGAGTTTGTTCAAGGCGATATTTCCGACTCCGCACTGGTCGAGACACTTTTTAAGACACATGACTTTAATACGGTCGTACACTTCGCTGCAGAAAGTCACGTTGACCGCTCCATTGAGGACCCGTTGTCATTTGTACGCACGAATGTAATTGGAACAACGATCCTCCTCGAAGCAGCACGTTCTTTTTGGAATTACTCCGAGTCTCCGAACACGTATCGATTTCATCACGTCTCGACGGACGAGGTCTACGGATCGTTAGGGGCAACGGGTCAGTTTTTTGAATCGACTCCGTATGCTCCTCGTTCTCCTTATGCTGCCTCGAAAGCTTCCAGTGATCACTTCGTCCGGGCATTTTCGGAAACGTATGGGCTTCCTATTCTGGTCACCAATTGTTCAAACAATTTTGGACCATTTCAATTCCCGGAAAAGCTGATTCCGCTCACCATTGTGAATGCGGTATCCGAACAGTCCATTCCAGTTTATGGCCGCGGTGACAACGTCCGTGATTGGCTTTTTGTACTCGATCACTGCGAAGCTTTGGAACTCGCGCTTGTGCGCGGGGCACCGGGGCAGACCTACCTGATTGGTGGAGGAAATGAGTGGTCCAATCTGGATTTAGTCTACAAGATTCTTGATCTGGTCGATAAGTCGATGTCTCGTCCAAGCGGTACGGGTAGAGCACTCGTCTCGTTCGTTGGCGACCGTCCGGGACACGACTTCCGATATTCGGTCAACACGGACCGGATTCAGACCGAACTCGACTGGCGCCCCTCGCATTCACTCGATGACGCCCTGGGGCTCACGGTAGACTGGTATCTGGGAAATCAGGCCTGGATCGAAAGCGTAAAAGATGAATCATACATGCGCTATTATGATCGGATGTACGGAGATCGGACGTCGAGCCGAAACGGCTGAAGGAAGAGTTACTGACAGATAAAGGGCCAATATGAAGGGTATTGTACTTGCGGGCGGCACGGGCAGCAGGCTTTTTCCTCTCACGAGAGTGACGAATAAGCACTTGCTGCCAGTCGGGAGATATCCCATGATTTATCATCCCATCATGCGCTTAAAACGGGCCGGGTGCACTGAAATTGCTATTGTCACAAGCCCTGAGCATATGGGTGACGTGGTCAATCTACTTGGGAGCGGGTTTCGATTCGGAGTAGACTTCACCTACCGCGTTCAGGACCAACCAGGTGGGATAGCCCAGGCCATGGGCCTATGCGAAAATTTTACGGGTAGCGACCCCTTCATCGTAATGCTTGGCGACAATATTCTCGCGACAGATTTCCCGGAGGACGTAGCAGAGTTCATATCGGGTTTCACGACATCAGGAGGAAAAGCACATGTGCTGCTCAAGGAGGTCCCGGACCCGGAGAGGTACGGTGTACCGGTGTTGGAAGACGATGCCATCGTCGAGGTCATTGAGAAGCCGGCGGATCCGCCCAGTGACTACTCGGTTATCGGGGTATATCTCTTCGACCGGAAGGTCTACGATATCATTCGGACCCTCGAGCCTTCCGATCGCGGCGAGCTTGAGATCAGCGATGTGATCAGTTACTACGCACGAGCGAAATCACTTTCACACGGATTTATCCATGGATGGTGGGGTGATGCCGGAACGCTCGACGGGTATCAGGAAGCAAACAGCCTGGCGAAAGAACTCGTATACGAAGAAATCCCGATCAGTGAGTAAATGGATTGGAAAGACGGTAATATCGAAGGCTGCGAACTCGTTCCCCTCTCATTTCATAACGATGGACGTGGATGGCTGGTAGAAATATTTCGAACCGATGAGCTGAACCCGTCTCATCATCCGGTCATGGCCTATATCTCCGAGACCAATCCGGGGCAGGCAAGAGGACCCCACGAGCACACAGATCAGACTGATCTTTTCGCCTTTTTCTCAGGGTCTGTTCGGCTCTTCATGTGGGACGCCCGAGCAGATTCTGCCACATACGGAGTCCGCACGGTTCGACTCGTCGGCGAGGCGAATCCCTGTATCGTTACCGTCCCTCCAGGCGTCGTCCATGCGTACAGAAATGATGGCACCGTACCTGCTCTCATCCTCAATTGCCCGAACCGTCTCTACGCTGGACGTGGGAAAAGCGAACCGGTCGATGAAATTCGACACGAGGACTCCGACACGTCCGCGTTTAAGCTAGTGTAGTACGATCCGGCTTCTTCCCGACCCGACCGACTGCAATGAAACTCGTCCTTTTTGACATAGACGGAACAATTCTCACATCGCGGGGAGCCGGACGGAAAGCTGTGGCATCGGCCCTGCAGCAGGTTTCCGGAAGATCGATCAATTCTGACGGCGTTTCCTTTGCCGGAAGAACCGATCCTCAGATCATGCGCGACCTGCTCCGAGTCGCCCGTTTTTCAGAGAGTGAAATCGATGATGTGTTCATAGAGTGTCTAGATAGCTACGTGGCAGTTCTCATGCGCACGCTGACTCCCGGTATGGTTACGATTCTTCCTGGAATTCAATCACTGATTTATGCTTTACATAAGCGGAGTGATGTAGCGCTGGGGTTGCTAACGGGGAATCTCCAGGACACAGCATTTTTGAAATTGCACGCGGCAGGATTGGGCTCGTATTTCTCGTTCGGTGCATTCGGAAGCGATCGTGAGGATAGAAATGAACTGCCCCCCATCGCCGCTGACCGCGCCGCCCTCACACTCGGAAGCCGTGTAGCCGTTGAAAAGACCGTTATTGTGGGGGATACCCCGAACGACATCGAGTGCGCCACCCGCTACGGGGCACATAGCGTAGCCGTCTGTACCGGCTACTTCTCCAGATCTGAACTGGATGCTTGCAACGCTGATCTGCTGGTCAATGATTTTATCGATCCCGGTCCGTTGTTCGACCTGCTTGATCACCTTTAGTGCCTGAGGGACTGCAGGGTACGTCCGACAGCCGACGCATATGACGATCCGAACAGATTCAGGTGATTCAAAAGATGGTACAGATTGTAGACATCCCTTCGCTGATTAAACCCTACCTCCAGCGGCCAACTCTCGGCGTAGGCCTCGTAGAACGATTGCCCAAATTCTCCAAACAGTAAGCTCATCGCAATATCCACTTCGCGATGTCCGTAGTAGACAGCCGGATCGATCAGCACAGGTGTTCCATCCGAATCTGCTAGAGCATTACCCCTCCAGAGATCGCCGTGCACGAGAGACGCTCCAGGGTTTTGGGGTAGAACCGTATCGAGTCCGTCCAGCAACCGACTGAAATCAGAATCCCAGGCAGATCTCCACATCCCTCCACTGCGCGCCATCTCCACCTGCGGTAACAGTCGACGATCTCGGAAGAAAACTATCCAGTTTGATTTCCGTTCGTTGCTCTGCGCGCTCGCTCCAATAAAATTGTCGGACGAGAATCCGTAGCGAACCTCTTCAGTCTTGTGTATTTCAGCCAGGCCCCGGCCAAATAGCGACCACGACTCCGGTGTGTGTCTGCCCTGTTCAATCCACTCCAAGACTAGAATACCATCACCTGAATCAGTGTAACACTCAGTCACAACCTCTGGAACCCGAATAACGTGTGCGACAGAGGCAAGACTCTGTAGCCCCAGCCGTTCAGCCAAAAACGTACGGGCCACTTCGGGATCTCCCCACTTGGCAAAATAGAATCCGGATCCCGTTTGCAGTTTTGCAGCTGTGCCTATGCAACCACCGGAAACCGGAAATACGTCCAGTACTTTTTCACCGAGTTCGTCTTCCAGAAGCAAGCGAATATCAAGCGGTAGCATCGCTTCCCCTTATTGTTTCAAATCGTATTCCAACACCATTTTTTGGAGTAGTGACGTAGCAGTGCGTTCTACAATTTCGTACACGCGGACAAATCCGTCATCGCCGCCGTAGTACGGATCCGGGACCTGGAAATTTTCGGGATCCGGATCCAATTCCCTAAAAAGGCGCACCTTCTGCCCATACTCATTTTTCTGATCGAAATAGAGCACGTCGTGCAGATTGTCCCGATCCATCGCAAAGATGTGATCGAAATACGCGAGATCATCCTCTACGAACTGGCGGGCCCTTTGATCTGTGAGAGAAACTCCGTTTTCCCCGGCGACTGCTTGCATACGGGGGTTCGGTGGCTGGCCCACATGCCAGGATCCAGTTCCGGCTGAATCTATTTCGAACCGGTCTAAAAGCTGCCGTACAGAAACCAGCGAACGAAAAACACCTTCTGCAAGTGGACTTCTGCAAATGTTTCCCATACACACAAACAGAATCCGTATGGGCCGAGTAGATTTTCCTTCCATTGCACTCTCGTCACTTGCTCAGCTCAGCGGCGAAAACATTCGTTGATTGAGTTTCTTGTTCAAAAGCATGAAGGCAACCGCCACGATCGACCACTGCACAAGAGCTGTCATAACACTCAACGGCTCGAGAGGATTGAACCATGAGTCCGGAGCGTATTCCGTCGCCGAAACCCACATGAACCAGACGAGAAGGATTGCAGCTTCGATGGGTACGACATATTTGATAATCACATCCCACGTCTTGCCTGCATTCCAGTCATCTTCGATAGAATCGATCGCTTCTTTCCTGAACGCGGACGCTCCATAACGAATGATCGAATACGCAGCAAATGCGCCCGAAATTATTAGCGCGACACCCCACACGAAGTCTTGATTCTCGAATATTGTTAGATTGACTGCCGACGGAACGCCCAGGGAAAATCCGAGAATGCCGACAGACGTTACAGCGGTTTTCCTGGAAAGGCCCAGATCAACAAACGTGCGGGACGCGAGCTCGATCATAGCTATGAGCGAGCTGAACGCTGCGAACGACAGACCCAAAAAGAAAAGTGTCGCCAGGGTCCCGCCGAATTGCATTTTCGCAAAGAGTTGAGGCATCCATATAAACGTGAGGCCCGTTGCCGCCGGCCCGCTCGTGCGCATCACTTCCAATATTTCCGGCTTGCTCATTTCAGCACCGAGAGTGGCAAAAACGGTCCCGAAGATCATAAGCGCGGCCAACAGTGATACGGTATTGTTCCCGAATCCCGTAATGAACGAATTTTTGACCACACCGTGTTTTGACTTCATGTAGGCGCCGTATGTCAGGATAAGACCAAAGCCGGCACCGGTATCCCACGCATTCTGCGTGAGGGCTTCAATCCAGACTTTCGGCGATTTCAGCGTGGCCCAATCCGGTGTAAACAGAAATGAGATTCCATCAGAGGCCCCATCCAAAGTGATCGCCCGTACAACCGATATCAGAACAATCACGAAAAGGGTAGGAATCAGGATTTTATTGACCCGTTCGATGGAGCTCACACCTTTCAGGACGACGAACGCACCAATACCCATCGCAACGGCATGGAAGATTACCGGACCTCCTCCTCCCTGAAATGCGTCCCAAATCGCCTGAGACGACTCGGTTGACAGCGGCAGTGGATTGGAAATCATCCGGGTGAAGTAATAAATAGACCAGCCCGTTACCACGGAGTAGTAAAACATGATCGCCGTGGAAACAAAAGCAATGAATGCCCCCATCCAGGCGAATTTTTCGCCCGCGATCTTGGAGATCGTTCCTACAACACCCATCCTTCCCTTCCGACCTAGAGCATATTCTGCAATGATCAACGGTACCGACCAGGCAAGCAGGAAAATGAACCAGGCTACCAGGAAGGCACCGGCACCGGCTTCACCACTGTTTTGAGCAGCGATTCTGGGAAATCGCCAAATATTTCCGGTTCCGACGGCGATCCCCAGTACGCTGAGAATAAGACCAAGTCGACTTGAAAAATGTTGGTCAGACGATGACATCGTAGATGGAGCTGATGATTGATTGGGGGCTAGCCTGATGCAGGCGAAACGAGTCGTAACTCGTGAAGTACGGTGTTTTCCTTGAAGTCTTCAGGAGAATCCGGAAGAAAGAGCGAATAGTACTCGAACTTCAAATATGTGTCAATAAAGTTGTCGTATCGCTCCGAAAACGGATTCCCGCTTTGACCGCCCGGATAGACGCCAAATGCTGTCGGTGGCTCAGTGGAGAAATCGACCACGACCCTCCAGGATGCACTGCTTGTCGAGGACATGCTTGCAGCGGGCGAAAGGGTTTCGCGGTACCCGGGATACGGATATGGACCTCTCCAAATGGGTCGGAGGAATCGCGACCGTGTAATATGACGAATCGTTAATTGGTGGTTGGAGCCCCACAGCAGCGAGGTTCGGTCGCCCTCAAGTGCTTCCCCGTATTTATTCGCGGCCCTTTCTAGGGCCTCGCCCATGAGTATCGTCGCATTCTCCCGCTCTGTTGTCGATACGATATCCAACCAGATAGACTCCGGTTCTTCTGTTAGCAGCCTGAAAAGGCGCGTAGTGGATGGCATACGAATTGTCTGAAACGCAGCTTCATCCCACGCGAGTTGCTCAAGTTGAGTCAGGTATTCATGGAAGAGGATCGGCTCAATCTGGTCGACCGAGGTTTCTCCATTCCAAGACAGTAACAAATCCCGGATCTCCGTAGCACCTGCCGATAGCTCTAACACTTCCGAGAGTAACGGTACAAAAAGATCCGCTTGTACCGCGTGCACGTCAGCCTGGTAGTCTTGGAAATCCTGGACCGAATGTTGTTCGGATGACTGAAGTAATTCGTTGATTCGAATGGACCGATACGCGTCTCGCCAATCTCGTCCAAGGTAATACGGATAGCCCTCCGCGGTCGGCTGTTGATTTGTGGACGTGAGATATCCCTGGCTTGGATTCTTCGAACTTGGGAGTTCGTCAAAAGGGATTCGGCCATTCCAGGTATGATCAAGAGTGGTGCCGTCCAGGGTTTCGGCCCCATGATCTCCCTTTCGTGTCGGCATGAACCCGGTCGAACGAATGGCGATCGTACCACTGCGATCGGCATACAGGATATTTTGCATGGGTGAATCCCATGACCGAGTGGCATCTTGAAATTCACTGTAATTCCCGGCGCGACCCATTTCCCAAACGGCATACAAGGTGCGCGACGTATCATGTGCCGCCCAGCGAATCGCCCTCGCACGTCCGGCGCGTAAAGTGGTCGGTCCAAATCGGGATATGTACAGCGTGTCCGCAACCGGCTCGTCTCCGGCAACGATGATATCCTCGACGATCGTTTCGAAGGGTTCAAACTCACCATCGATTATGTATCCGGCGCGATCATCGGATAACTCGAGATCATAGTAGTCGATTTGATCGGAACCGGTATTCGTGAAGGCCCAGGCCGTTTGCTCGGTTATGCCCTCGATGATCACGGGTGCCCCGGGAATGGTAACTCCATAAACGTTCATCTCCGGCGTTACCAAATGTGCTTCATACCAGATCGCAGGCACCGACAAATTCAAATGCATATCCCCGGCCAGAATCGGATAGCCTGTCGTGGACCGGGATCCACTCACCGCCCAGTTATTCGACCCCTTTCCCGGAATGAGGCCTTCTGCGAAGTCGGAGGAAGGAGATTCAAAATCATCGGCCCCGATATCTGTTCTGGAAACAGTTGCGGAATCAGCTACGGGGGGAGTCCGGCGATCATCTAAAACGGATGAAACGGATCCGGCAGCGGACTCGTCCTCAGGAATGATGGGTACCACGTACTTTGAAAATCTGGGAAAGAGTCGCTCGTAGTCATCTTCTGAAAAGGCATTTCGGAGACGCTGATAGCTCTGATCCTTTGAGGTAAAACTCAAATCGTAACTCATGTACAGCAGAACGGAAATGGCATCCGCCGTCGTTAGTCTCCTGGGGCGATAACCCAGTATCCTGAATTCGAAAGGGTCGTCCGATGGCTCCAGCGAGTCGATATATGCGTTTGCGCCGGCCTGATACCACGTAATAAGGTCGAAATGTTCGTCTCCCTTTTCCGCCAACCATTCGGCATCCCTCTCCGTGGTCCAGCGCATTCCAATCCGTCGAAAAAATTGATCGGTCTCAAGAGCACTTCGTCCCAGTGCAGCCGAGAGTTCTCCGGAGGCAGCCCGGGACAGAAAGTCGATTTGAAAGAGCCGGTCTTGAGCGACGACATAACCAAAAGCGATCACCGCGTCACGATCACTCGATGCGAAGATGTGGGGGACTCCACGTTCATCCCTGATTATTCGAACGTCAGCACCCAGAGTCGGAAGCTCAAGGACGTTCGACCCCAGATTATCGGCGTTTCTTGCTGTCTTGTACAATCCATCGACCGGTTCCAGTATTGGACCGATCGCAAAACGTCCTTCAATCGGTACATTGAGCACCACCAGGAATGCCGAGAGACCAAGAATCGAAGCGATAAGACGAACAACTTTTCCCGTCATACAGATGAGTATTGTTCGTCTGACGATCGAGTTTTCATCTCTTCCAGACGCTGGAATCCGTCATCTTTTCTCTCAACAACATCGAAAAGCTGCCCCAGTTCATCGGCAGCGCTGGCGTAATCGATTGAGCCGCGGGCATGCGGATCGGATTCGAAAACCGTTTGCCCGTTCTGCCTGGTGAGCGACAGTGTAGTACAGGTGCGAATGACGGTTCGCATTACGCGATCTCCATATCGCTCTCTTAAATACTTCCGATATCCGAGATGATTTTTCTTTCGACCGTCGACCATGGTCAGAAGAAACTGAGGCGGAGCCAGATCAGGATTCAATCTTTTACGCACGACCTGCGATGTTTGATAAGTCTGTTCTCCGCCTATAATGGGCTGGTACTCTGGAAGGACCGGTATCACAACAAAATTACTGGCAACAAGTGCATTCAGGCTGAAAACCGTGACGGCAGCAGCGGTGTCAAAAACGATTGCGTCGTATCGATTATCCATGCGATCGACGAATTCTCTTAACCAGAGAACATCCGTTGGTTTGGTTAGACGGCGAATTGCCGACGATAGTGCAGCTGAAGAAGGAATCAAGTCAAATGTTTTCAGCTTAGTTATGGGTACCTTCTCCGGCTCAAGGTCCTCTTCGAACAAGACGAGCGATGATTGTTTCGGGGCCGCCTCGGATTCCCCCATCATTCTGGTCAGGAAGGCTTGCGGGTCAAGGTCAACGACAAGAACATCTCGTCCGGTCATTCCGAACGCAGCAGCAAGGTTCATGGAGGTAGTCGTCTTCCCTGTTCCGCCCTTGTGATTGCAAATCGACAGCGTGATCATTCGAAAGGCCGATAGAGCCGACTTCAGATTGAGTTAAAGTAGCTTTCACAAGCTCGGTGAGTCAACTGCAGGAATATACCTTACATGCAAGCAGCCTTTCATGGTTAAGCGCCCGCAACCTGCGCTGGTGGTCGCTCGCAGGAGGTCTTTCTCTCGGATTCAGTTATCCTCCTTATGGGGTCACGATCCTGGCCTGGATCAGTCTGGTGCCACTTTTTCTTTCTGCCCGTTATTTATCCCCAAGGTCTGCCTTTCTCAATGCCTGGATCTTCTATCTCGGCGTGTTTTCGGTTGCGTTCTACTGGCCCCTCCTTCACGTTCGTGTGGATACGGCAATCGTCTCTGCCGCAGCATGGCTTGCCTTCACGATGGTCTTTGCAGTTCCCACCGGCTGCGCGTCATGGATGACCAGGCGATACCGGGGCATCTCAGCTGTGTGGTCAGCGGGTCTCCTGATCCTTCTTCTGGAGTTTATCTTCAGATCCGGCCCTGTTCCTATGCCGTGGACATCCCTTGGATATTCTCAGGCATCCTCGGGCGTCGTTGTCAGGGCCTCTTTTTGGATAGGTTCCACGGGGATCTCCACAGCTCTGGTATTGACGAATGCCTGCGTCGCGTATGGACTTCTCCAGGAAAAGGGACTAAGACATCGTGTTTTCGTCGTAAGTATTTCTATTCCTGTTCTGCTTGTTGCTCTGGGTTTAACCAAACCCGAAAATAAAATCGTCGAGCAAAGGAATATCGCGGTCATACAGCCTGGATTTTCACCCTACGAGTGGTCCGATATTCGTGATGAGGGTCGCGTCGATAGGATGATCGTTCTCTCTGACTCCGTAATCCGGTCGTCATCCAGGCCATTCGATCTTGTCGTATGGCCGGAAACGACGCTTCCTGTTCCAGATTCCAGGTCAGGAAATAAGGCGTTAATCGCAAGGCTCACAAACTGGACTGAAACACACTCTGTGTCTCTTCTCACAGGCGGTATCACCGTGGAGGGTGAATCGATGAGCTACGGCCCACCCTATCGCAATAGTGCACTCTTGTTTGAGCCGGGAGCCCGTCCCGCTTTGGGTTCAAAAAACATTCTGGTTCCATTTGCCGAGTTCGTCCCCTTTTCGAATAAGTTTTCGTTTCTGGAACGGTTCGCCGTACCCGCAGGGGGTGTCTCTCGATACCTTCCCGGAAAAGTTCCATCCGTGCTACCGCTCACGGATTTTCAGGTGGGCGTTTTCATTTGCTTTGAAAGTGTATTTCCTAAATATGCGGCTGCACTGAAAAACGGTGGCAGCGACCTATTCATCGTCCTGACCCAGAACGGATGGTGGCGCGGGTCCGCCGGATACAGGCAACATATAATGTATGATCGATTTCGAGCAGTCGAACAAGGAGTCGCTCTTGTCCAAGCCAGTGTTGATGGGATTTCCGGAATGATTACACCCGACGGAATCACCCACGACCTTACGTCGATCAAGACGAAAGCAACTCCTGTCTACGACGTACCTCTTTATTCCAGCGTTACGTTCTACGCAAGATTTGGAGATCTATGGAATTGGATCACATTAGGGATCTGGTTTGCGCTTTTGTTGTTCTACGGCGTCCACCATAAGCGTGGAGCGGTAAGCCTCTCCCCACCGTGAAACTGAAAATCCCACTTATTCTAGCATCGGGTTCTCCGAGAAGAAAACAAATTCTGGAAGCCCTCCATATTCCATTTGATGTTCAGATGGCGAATATCGAAGAGGCCCACCTACCCGGTGAGCATCCTGCGGAAATGGTCGTACGCCTGGCCCAAATGAAAGCTCAGGCCGTATCATCGATGCGAAAGAGTGCGCTCGTATTGGCCGCCGACACGACGGTTCAACTCGACGAAGAATTGCTCGGTAAACCTGCGGACAAAGCTGATTCGATCCAAATGCTCCAACGACTTAGTGGAAGATCCCATACCGTCCTGACGGGGATTGCCCTGTTGCACAACGAGTCTATGCGGGCATCGACCGCATTCGAATCCACGCTCGTTACGTTTGACGATATAGGCGAAGATGAGATCGTAGACTATGTCGATACGGGTACAACACTCGACAAAGCAGGATCATATGGCATCCAAGATGATCGTGGTGCGCTTTTCATATCGCGGATAGAGGGCGATTTTTTTAACGTGATGGGACTTCCGCTCAATCGACTGTATCGACTCTTGAAGACCGATTTTGGCGATTTAATCGTCCGCAAAGGTTAAGTTGAGAAGCGAGCCGTAGGAAATTCTAAATAAATCTAATCCCGTGACCATCTCCTTCAGTGACATTCGAGCACTTCTCATTCAGGCCCGAAACACACCTGATATGGAATTCCAGGAGCAGGAGTGCTTCGTGGAGCGAACGCGCTTGGAATGGTCCCAGATGGTCAGTTTGAATGTTGCCTACTCAGATCTTTCTGAGCTCAGTCTGAATGACTACGATGTGCTTTTCGTCGGTGGCGCCGGTGAGTACTCGGCGACAGCCGACTATCCGTGGATGAACGATCTCCTCGAACTGATTCAAAAGGCACATGACAACAAATTCCCGACATTCGGTTCGTGCTGGGGGCATCAAGTGATCGCGCGCGCACTTGGTGGCACTGTAATCCATGATCCTGACCTATCGGAGATGGGTTGTCTTCTCATTTCTTTGACGGAGGCCGGCAAAATCGATCGATTGTTCACTGATTTTCCGACATCCTTCCTGGCTAATATGGGACACCATGACCGGGTCACCGAATTGCCGAAGGATGCGATTCAACTCGCTGTCAGCGAATCCCAACCCAACGAAGCGTTCAGGATGCAGGACTCTCCGATGTATGGAACCCAATTTCACAGCGAGCTGGACGCCCATCGGGAACGGGAGCGACTCATTCGGTACAGGCCCCTCTACAGATCTGCATTACCAACCGAAGAAGTGTATCAAAACGTAATGTGCTCTCTTGCAGAAACCACCGAAGTTGACCACCTGATGCACGATTTCCTGCTGAAATTTGTTGTCTCTGAGTAAAAAACTACTTAGCGGGCACCTTCGCCCTCCACCCAATGAACGGCATGCTGCATCAGCTCGGAAGTAGTAGAAAGGTTCAGTTTTGTCTTGATTCGAGCACGATAGGATTCTACGGTCTTTACGGATAGATGCAGGCGCTCCGATATTTCTCGAGTGCCAGACCCTTTACCGGTCAACTCGAACACTTCCAATTCTCGATCGCTCAATACATCCAGCGGCGAGTGACTCGACAAGGTGTGTCCGGCTGCCATACCCATCAGGAGCTTTTCGTTAATCTCCTCACTGACATAAATACCGCCAGAGAGAACGCGGTGGACAGCTTTTGTCATCACGTTCCCGGCTTCGAGTTTCATGACATACCCCCGTGCTCCAGCTCGGATTGCACGCTCGGCATAGAGGGATTCGTCGTGCCGGGAGACCACGAGCGTATAGAGTTCGGGGCGTATCGCATGCAGTTGCTTTATAAGCTCGAGACCACTCATCCCTGGAAGTGAGATGTCCACGATTACGAGGTCGGGGCTTTCCAATTCAACCAGGCTCATGGCCTCCTCTGCGTTAGAGGCCTGCGCACAAACCTCAACGTCCGGATCGTCAGAAAGAGACATGATGAGTCCCTTTCGCATGAGTGGATGATCGTCGACGACCAGAATGCGTGTCATATCAGGCGCTTTCGGTTATCAAACAGGTTCATTCGACGGGCAGTGAACACGTCACCGTCGTTCCTTTGGTTCCGCTGGCTCCTATTTCCAATGTTGCACCTATGGCCCGGGCGCGATAGTTCATGATCGGAATACCCATTCCTTGATTTTTCGGTAAGTCTTCGGAAAAACCAATTCCGTCGTCGATGATAGACAACGTGAGTTTCCCAGATTTCGATTGGAGTTCGATCCGCACACTATCCGCATTGCCGTGTTTGATGGCATTACTCAGCGACTCCTGTGCTATGCGATATAGATTTGTCATTGCACTCATCTCAAGTACGGGTACCGTACCCGATTGATGAAACGTACACCGGCTTCCAAACAACTGTTCGACATCGGTAACAAGCATCCTCAACGCATGCTCCAGACCATTAACGTCGAGCTCCACCGGAACGAGTCCCCGGGCAATCGTTCGGGCATTACGGTCGGCTTCTTTCATCAGCTCAGTCACCTCACGCATTTCCTCGATATGACTGGAGCCTTCCTGCTCCATTCTGGTGACGAGACTTCTTGCGATGAGTCCGATTCCCGTGAGCATTTGACCCAAACCGTCGTGAAGGTCTTGTCCAATGCGCCTTCTCTCTTGGTCGGTAATTCTCAAAATCTCGTGCTCAAGCTGACGACGATCGGTAATATCGCGTACTACCCCCGTATAGAACTTTTGGCCTTCCGAGTTTACTTCACTCACTGCCAAATCCATTGGGAACTGTTCTCCATTCTTTCTAAGACCAACGACCTCGCGTCCAATTCCTATAATTCGTGCCTGCCCGGTTCGTTCGTATTCCTGTATATAGGACTGATGCTTTGAACTCCATGGTTGTGGCATCAGGATTGCGACGGCTTTTCCGATGACTTCGTGTGCTGAATAGCCAAAGATCTTCTCCGCCGACGGATTAAACGTGTTGATGATACCTCTCGAATCTATAGTGAGAATCCCATCCACAATTGTTTCGAGAATAGCTCGATTTTGACGCTGCGATTCCTCTCGCTTGTGGAGTCTTTGCTCGACAAAAGGCAGCCGGAGTGCAAGCTCCTCAGGATGTAGCAGGATATCGTCGACATGATCAAGCAGTTTATCCTGAATTGTATCGACTTCAGAAACCGGTAAACAGGCGAACGTAAGAACCGTTCGATCCGTATAGTCCAAAATCTCGTCCAACTTGGCGAGTGTTTCTTCAGCAGCATCCGCAAGTAGGATGAGCCCAACAGATTCCAGATCCAGGGACTCGATTTCGGCTTCCAACACCTGAAAAACACGCACGCTCTCCGAGACATCTCGAATAAGCGCTGAGATTTTCTCGAGTCGCGTGTCGTCCGTACCGAGTATCACCGTCGAGATCGACCGGAGAGGCCTTCCGTGGGCGGCGGGTATGGCTAATTGTGTTTGCGTCATGATGTAGAGGCCGGCATCAATTCAACAAATTAGCTGGGAGAATGATCGAGAAAATGGTAATGATCACGATAAAGGCAAGATTCAAGTAAATTCCGACTCGTGCCATCTCTGGAAGAGTGATGAATCCACTCCCGTAAACTACCGCATTCGGAGGGGTGGCAACAGGGAGCATGAACGCACAACTCGCTGCAATCGTCGCTGGAATCACGAATACCAGAGGCTCGCCCGTCAATACAACCGCAACAGTTCCAACAACGGGTAAAAATGCTGCAGCCGTGGCTGTGTTACTGGTGAGTTCTGTGAGAAAAATAACGGTAGTTGTAATAATAAGGATAACGACGGGTGTTGGGAGAACAGATAATTGAGAAAGACCATCTCCGATCCACGCCGCCAATCCGCTACTGTCAATTGCCCCGGCCAGGCTAAGGCCGCCCCCGAATAGGATGAGCACTCCCCATGGAATCTTGGTAGCGTCAGACCACGCAAGAAGTCGATCGCCCCGAAGTGAATCGGCCGGCAAAACGAACAAAATGACGGTTCCAGCCATGGCAATCCCAGGATCAGAAAGGCCGGAAACGACCCCCGTGAGCAGCGGCCGCGTTATCCATAGAAGGGCAACACCGAAAAAAACAAGAGAGACCCGGAATTCACGCTTGGAAAACGGACCCAACTCCGTGTACTTCCTCTCGAACATGCGGCGTCCTCCAGGGATCGAGTCGAATTCGGGCTGATAAACACCATAGACCAATATCACATAGACGACCGGGAGACCGATAATTACCAATGGAATTCCCACCCACAGCCATTCTGCGAACCCAATGGCTATTCCATAGGTATCTTCGAGAAATCCAGCCATCAGTGCATTGGGCGGCGTGCCGACCAATGTACCCACACCGCCGACGCTCGCGGAATATGCAATCGAAAGCATGAGCAACGTTCCAAATCGGCGGATCGACTCCTTCCCGACTGCTACAGAAGACGATGCAAGATGGACCACGGAGATGCCAATCGGCAGCATCATCAGAGTCGTCGCCGTATTGGACACCCACATGCTCAGAAACGCCGTAGCGACCATGAAGCCGGCAACGATCATCTTAGGCGAATTCCCCGTCTTGCCGAGGATCAGGAGCGCGAGCCTCTTGTGAAGGCCTGAACGCTGCACCGCTTCCGCAATTAAGAATCCTCCCAGAAAGAGGTATATCAGGGGATTCGCATAAGGCGCAGCGGTCGAGCGAATGTCTTCAATTCCCAAAAGTGGGAACAAGACGAGTGGCAACAGAGAAGTTGCCGGGATAGGCACGGCTTCCGTCATCCACCAGACCGCCATCAATAGACCAACTCCGGCAACCCTCCAACCCTCCAGGCTGAGGCCTTCGGGCGGAGCCAGGACCAACGTGAGTAGAAAGCCGGCCGGACCTGCGAAAAGACCGATTAGATGTACGCGACTGGCGTTGAAAGGGGTTGAGGTGTTCGGGTCCAAACTTCGGTGACGGTAAGGTTCAGAAAACGGTTCAGAAAGTTGATCGGAATAACGCTTTGATTGACTATTCGTGTAACAATCCCATCTGTATTCGAACTACACCTCCAGTATATAACGTACCACGGGCAGTATGTAACGTACCACAGAGTTGGCTTCGTTGCCATAACCGCATAGAGCAGGATTTACGCAACACAACACATACCGACTCGTTTAATTGAATCACCCAATCATCACGATCTGCATATTCATCAATGACACCCCCAATACGCGGTACGGCTGACGTACAAGCATTCGATGATTTATTTCCATTTCGACGCTTTGCCTCGCTGCAAAAGCTGATCGATTTCTGGGAGCAACGCGCTTCATCCGAGTCGACGACCAACGCCGCAATCGCAATGGAGGTGTTAACCCAACTGGAAAACGCTCCGGAGCTAAAAACGTCTCAGGTTTCACTCGAAGATCTGAGACGGCATCCAGAGCTTCTTGAATTGATGATGACCGCCGTTTTTCCCCCGGCTCTTCAGGACAATATTATTGCATCGGCCTTCGTGCCGTTCGCCGTTCACTCGTTTTATTCGACAAGTCTGTTCGACGAGTTGGGAATTCTCGAAAAATTTCTGCTCCATGTTCACATTCATGGCGCCAAGGTAGGCGTGGATGAGATGATGCGCGGAAAGACCATGAACGCGTATCACAAGATTGCTTCATCCATCTACGATTTGAAGGTCGAGCAACCCATTGATTTTGTGATCGAACTCGTCGACGTAGAAACGGGTCTGAATGAGTACTACAAAATAATTATCGACCCGGAATTCGTCTCGATTAGTACGCCGAATTCGATTCCTGACTTGTCAGAAGAGGACCGTCGCCGTCTCTTGGCAGAACCGTTGAATCTCGAATTGTGGATGGAAATTTTGCCACCCGAGCATTTCGAGTTTCATGGATTCGTCGTGATGACTGCCATTAACGTGACTCAGCAAGAGGTTCTTTCAAGACTCAAGAATGCACTGCTTCTGAAAGACGCGTTGTCGGGAGACGAAAACCTGAATCGACTGCAGTCTCATATCCGGGAACTCCTCGCGCTGCCAGATTTACGCCTGGGCCTCATAGCTTTGGACCGTTGTCGCTGTGGAAGCGTGTCGGGGGCCAGAGCGATTGGACGAAGTCTACTTCTTCAATCCGACTTGCCGAAATGTGAGAACTGGCAAGAGTCCTACTATGCTGAAGTCATTCGATCAGGCGGGCATATTTATGTCGAAGACCTGAACAAACGGGAAAAAAACACAGCGTTTGAACGACGTCTTCAAGAGTTGGGCTTTCGCAATATTTACCTCGCCTCTTTGATCAATAAGGATGACGTGGTAGGGGTTCTTGAGCTTGCATCGACGAACTGCTGCGACATTGGTCCGATGCAATCACGACAACTCCATGAAATAACTTCTCTCCTGTCCACGTCCGTCAATCGGAGTCTGGAGGAACAGGAAGATCGCGTCCAGGCCATTATTAAAAAACAGTATACGGCCATCCACCCGGTCGTCGAGTGGAAGTTTAGAGAAGCGGCGCTCTCGCGTCTTCTCTCAGAGAATTCAAGTGAACAGGGAGAAGTCGCGGGCATTGTTTTTGAAAATGTACACCCGCTTTACGGGATGACCGACATACGTGGATCGTCTGATCTTCGTAGTACCGCCATTAGAGATGATCTCGTAGAACAACTGGGTTTAGCGTTGTCTGTGATTATCGAAGCCAGCGTTTCCAAACCGAGACCTTCTCTCGACGAGATAGGGTATCGACTGAGCAGGCATATCGAGGAATTGGTCGCCGGGACGAGAGCGGGTGACGAACGCGCACTCATTCTACTTCTTCAGACTGAAGTCGAGCCATTGTTTGATCGGCTACGAGCGTATTCTCAGACTGTCGCTGACAAGGTTGACGTTTACCGAGAGGCGCTGGATGAAAAACTCGGGGTTGTCTATAAGAAGCGAAAAGCGTTTGAAGACAGTGTGACCGCCGTGAATGACACCATCTCAAGTTTCCTGGATCAGCGAGAGGAAGAAGCTCAGGCAATGGTACCTCATTACTTCGAAAAGTATAAAACAGACGGAGTCGAGTATAATATCTATGCTGGCTCTGCCTTACAGGAAAGTGGAGAATTTGATGAGCTGGATTTGAAAAACCTCAAACTCTGGCAGCTCACTTCGATGGCTGGAGTCGTTTGGGAAATGAATAAGCTCAAACCGCACTTGGAGGTGCCACTGGAAACGGCCCATCTCGTACTTGTCCAGTCAGCTCCTCTTTCGATTCGCTTTCGAATTGATGAGAAGAAGTTTGACGTAGACGGCGCCTACAATATCCGGTATGAAATCGTCAAAAAACGAATTGACAAAGTACGGATTGCCAGCACCAATGAGCGTCTAACGCAGCCTGGGATGATCGCCATCGTCTATTCCCAGGAGGCAGAGGCAGACGAGTACGTCCGATTTCTGGATTACTTGCAGGCTGCCGGGTATGTTGAAGCCGGAGTCGAATACCTTCAGCTTGAACAGCTTCAGGGAGTTCACGGACTGAAAGCACTTCGGGTCAAGGTCGCTGAAAACAAACCGGTTGCAGATCTGGACCTGAAAGAACGTGAAGACATGGAACTGGTTATGGAATCCAGTTCTTTCCAATCGGAAGAAATCAAATCTTCTTAGATATCTTGATCCCTTTCTTTAGGAGACGCGGACTAATGAGCCATATGAGTGTGCCTACGCCCGAGCGACAGCTTTTCCAATGTTCGAGGTTTAGATCAATTCGAGCGACTGCCGCAGTTGGAAAATTGAGAGAAGCGCCGCCGATCAACTGACCGGCCAGAAGTGAGGCTGTCGGTTCGTGTCCTACAACCATGACCCGATCCACCTCATCCGGCAGAGCCGCCAAACACCTGAGCATCTGATCGTAGCCTGCGTGGTAGATAGTATTGTCGTATTTGACATCTACATCCGTCCATTCTCCTGCATCCATGGCCAACTCCAGAGTTTCCCGCGTTCTCAAGGCCGTTGAGCAGAGCACGAGTCCGGGCAACTGGTTCGTTCTCGCAAGGAATTTACCGACTTTAATCGAAGCTTTCTGTCCACGCCCGGCGAGGGGCCTCCGGTGATCGCCAACGTAATCGGCATCCCAATCTGATTTTCCATGCCGAAGCAGGATGACCGTTTTCATATTGCGAATCCCATGCTAGCGAGAAGTGTTGGGCCTTCGGATGGTAAAATCGACGATAACTCTTCCGGACCGAGACTAATAACGATCCATGTATACGTTGATATGAACGCCAGAATGCCAAGGATCAGGCCTACCATGAATACGGTATAGGAAATTCTTAGTAACGAAAATTTTCGTTTCAGAACCTGACCTAGACCATATATGTCCCTGATCATATTCTGATAAAGCGAGGTCTGATCTGAGAGCAGATTGGACATACCTAAAACGAACTCATCTTCAGTCATATTCGTGAAGTGTCCGAAAAAGAGAATGTTCGTTCGCTTACTTCCCGCATCGTCGAGTGACACTATTTGGCTGCTTACTCTTGGCCTGGCCGCACGAACCGCGTAGACGATCGAAATCAGTGAACCCAAAAGCATAATGGTCGTGGGAAGAAGCAACCAGGGGTTCGTATCGATCTTTGGAGAAATCGCAGCGATTATGATAGAAATGATGAGCCCATTGATACTGATCATGATATTTGCCTTGGCATCTGCTAGCGAACTCAGATTCATGTGGACTCTATAAGAAGTCCTGAATATGGTTTCGATTCCCCGAGATGTGCCGAGACCGTCTTTTTTCTTTTTCTGCTTCTTCGTGGAAACGGACGATTCCAGTGAGTCGGATGCCGCCGAAAAAGCAGTCGAATCCTTCGACACATCCGCAGCGGATGATTCTGACTCCTCGTTTGAACCCGCTTCTGGCTCGGACTGATCTCGATTCAACTTCTCGTTAGGCTCCATTAAAACGGAATTCCCCTTGCTGATGGTGTATCATTTAGAGAGACAAATGTACGAATCCACAGGCCTCTCCTCCTAGGTCATTATGGGCATGCGCTGATACTCAGGTATTCTTGAGTCTTAATTATTACAGCTCTTAGCAATGTTAGCCCTCGCGAGCGAAAACCAATATGCTGATTCCTGGATACCATCTGTTTCTTTTTCTGATACGGTCTCTCGTTTCACTTTCATTCCTGGCCAACGCCTCGACTGGTCTTTCGAGTGTCGACATAATTCCGTTTCGCCTGGAAAAGCCCGATGCCATCTTCAAACTCCCTCACGAACTGGATGAAATCTCCGGACTCGCGCCCCTGGATTCTATCCATGTGGCCGCGGTTCAGGATGAAAATGGAACCTTATTCGTGCTCAATGTGGAAACCGGAAAAATCGTGGATTCAGTAAAGTTTGGTGGGCGGGGAGACTTTGAGGGCGTTGAATTACTCGGGAGCCAACTCTTTGTCCTCCGGAGCGACGGGGACCTGTTCACGTTCAGTTCCGATCGCAGAACGTGGGGCAAACGAATACAGTCCGAGCGTATCCGAACACGTTTGTCGAGACGTTGCAATTCTGAAGGACTAGCGTCCGACCCGAGGTCCGGCACCCTGTTTGTTGTTTGCAAGGACTACGCAGGTAAGAAAATTCGCCGCTCCAGGGCCGTCTACAGCTTCGATGTTCACACCAAGCGTGTAAGCGAGCAGCCTCTCTTTGTACTTTCAAGTGATAGCTTGTCGGCCGCCTTCGCTGGCAAGCGTATCCGGCATTCGCGATTCAAACCATCAGCCATCGCAGTGCATCCTGAAAGCGGCCATCTATTTCTGTTATCTTCGCCGAATCGACTGCTGATTGTTACGAATATGACGGGCAAAATACTGGCGGTACAAAAGTTGAATAAGAGTATTGTACGGCAGCCCGAAGGCATTGCTTTTATGCCAGACGGATCCTTGATTCTTGCTTCGGAGGGCGCCGGCAGCCGAGCAGTCCTGGTGAAATATTCCCCACAAATCTCAGAGAAAGGGCCTTGATCGTATGAGCTGGTTCTACACGGCTGGAAAGCATCGCTACAAGCTTGTGCCGATCGTTCTGCTCATTCTGGCCGGATGCACCGCGTCGTCTGTCTATATCTCTCCATTTGATCGGACGAGCCTACCCGCTGCACCTCCTTCGATTGAAGAGCTGAAGCACGAGGTATATCTCATCGGTGATGCAGGAGGGTCCGCCTCTTCCTCATCCGAGCCGACGCTGCGATTGCTTCAACGGATGACACAGGAAGCCGACTCTAACGGTACCGTCGTCTTCCTTGGTGACAACGTGTACTGTTGCGGCCTTCCCGATTCCTCATCTTCAAGCCGGGCATTCGCCGAGATGCGACTGCGTGCCCAGTTGGATGCCGTCAAGAATTACAAAGGTCGAGTCGTATTCGTACCGGGAAATCACGATTGGGGCAGGGGCTCAACAAAAAGAGTGGATCTCGTCAACCGACAGGAAGAATTTGTCGAATCATACTTGAATAACAGGAATGCGTTTCTACCAGACAATGGATTACCGGGTCCCGTTGAAGTAAAACTGGAAGATAATTTATATCTGATCGTGCTCGATACCGAGTGGTGGATGACGGGTGCCGTGAAACCGTACGGGGATTCGGGTTCAGCCGATATCAAAGAAGATGCCGATCTGATTCTAGAGCTTCAGGAAATCGTAACCAAGCGTCGAAAAGACGACCTGGTCGTGGTCGCTCACCACCCCATTAGATCTAACGGTAGACACGGTGGACATTTCTCGATTAAGGACCATTTGTTTCCGCTTACCGCCCTGAAGGATGGATGGTACGTGCCGCTACCGATCATCGGCTCCCTCTACCCTATTCTTCGGCGCGCCATGGGAGGACCGCAAGACTTTTCTCACCCCAAATATCGCTCTTTGATAAGCGCTTTGGACGCCATCTTCAAAACCCATGAATCCAGATTGATCTACGCAGCAGGACATGAACACAACCTGCAATACTTCTACGAGGATCATGTCCATCATGTCGTCAGTGGAGCTGGATCAAAATCTGACTATGTAGCTGCAGGTAGAAATGCTCGTTTTACGTACGGCGGAAAAGGTTTCATCCGAATTCGATTTTATGCAAACGGTGAGATGTGGCTTGAGGCTTGGGGAAGCGACGAAAACACCCCGGAAGGACGTCTTCTTTATCATGCTCAGATCGAAGGTCCCGCTCCCGAAGTAGTTACCGAACCCATCATCGTTGAAGACGAGCAGCAACTGTTGATCCCACCGGATTCAACCGTTCGGCGTGCCGCGAATCCTTCGCTTGCCGCTGGCGGTCTCCACAATTTCTTCTTCGGCTCTGAAAACAGGAAAGCCTGGACGGCTGAAGTCGACTTTCCAGTGTTTGACATAGGCAGCGAGTCTGGAGGCCTGACACCCATTAAAAGGGGCGGCGGACTTCAGACCACCTCCCTCCGGTTGCGCGATTCGCAGGGAAAGCAATTTGTTCTACGATCCGTATCAAAAGATCCTACGAAAAGTTTGCCGCCGGGACTGGAAGAGACCCTCGCGGCTAATATTGTGGTTGACCAGTATGCCATCTTGCACCCGTACGCACCTATTGTTGTACCTAAACTTGCTCATGGTGCGGGTGTCTACCACACCAATCCGAAGATCTTCCTTGTCCCAAAAGACGATCGTTTTGGACCTTTCAGGGATGTGGTTGCCGACCAGATAATGCTGTTTGAGGAGCGACCGGACGACGACATGTCTCACGCGCCGACATTTGGAAGATCCAAAAAAGTTATCGGCAGCGTGTCTATGACGAAAAAAATTGCGAGCGACAATGATTATCGCGTCGATGAGCGTTTCTTCGCCCGAGCTCGCCTCTTTGACATGTACATCTCCGACTGGGATCGACATTCAGATCAGTGGCGCTGGGCTGAATTTCCTGCTGAGGGCAGCAAAGGAAAACGCTATCGCGCGATCCCTCGAGATCGAGATTGGGCCATGAGTCGTATGAATGGAATTTTTCCAAGCATTGCTAAATCTCGATTTGTTCTCGCCAAGAATCAAGATTTTCGAGAGAGCTACGGGTATATCAGGGGCTTGACCCGGAACGGACGACCTCAGGATAGAAGGTTCACGACGTCTCTCACCAGGAGCGACTGGTTGGAAATTGCACGTGATATTCAAGACCGAGTCACCGATGAAGTCATCGATTCGGCTGTAAGCGATTTTCCTGAACCGATCCTGAAATTATATGCAGACGAATTTCGTCACCTCCTCAGGGTTCGGAGGGAAAAATTGCCAGATGCAGCCGAAGAGTACTATGAAATCATCAGTCGATTTCCGGACGTAGTGGGATCCAATAAGCATGAGCGATTCGAGATTCAAAAGCTCAGTGGCGATCGGACTGAAGTTGTCATGTACAAGACATCCAAGGAAGGAGAAATTCGAAAAGAGCTTTTTCGGAGAATCTTTCTCGGTTCTGAAACAAAGGAAGTACGACTGTACGGACTCGGTGGGAATGATGTTTTTATCGTAAGCGGAAATGCAAAAGGAGGCATTCGCATTCGAGCCATCGGTGGGACCGGCGCAGATCAATTCATAGATAAATCCGGCCCATTGGCCCGCAGGAATAGCTTCGTTGTCTACGATGTGCCATTCGAGACTCAGATTCAACTGGGGCCGGCCATCTCCGTGCAAGTGTCTGATGATCCACTGGTTAACCGCTATGATCCCCGCGAGTACGGATACCCGGAATTCATGCCGTCTCTATTCTTCGGTCGGAATCAGGATGATGGACTCTTCATCGGTGGCGGTACCACGTTCACACGTTACAGCTTCAGGCGCCCGCCGTTCGACAACAGGCACTCCTTTCGAGCCAATCTCGCTGCCAGAACGCAGGCGTTTAATGTGGCCTATGAGGGGCGCTTTACCAATCGCTTGAATGGCTGGGATATTGGTGTTGAAGCCTCCATTCGGACGCCCAATAATATCCGCAACTATTATGGACTCGGAAACGAAAGTCCCAATACTGCTAAGGATGCCAGATTTTATCAAGCCCGATTTTCTGAGACCGTGGTTGGGATTCGATTTATTAAGCCTGTGGGTGGGTTTCTGGAATTCTATGTCGGGCCAAGATTGGAGGGCACCGATATCAAGAAAGACTCGCTTCGGTTTGTGGGTCTTCCACAGGCGGGTATCGCTCCGACATCGTTCGGAGACGAATCCTTTCTCGGATTTGAATCGGGAATCAAGGTTGATGTTCGCGACTCTGCGGTCTTTCCGAGACAGGGATTTTTCTGGGAAAACCGGCTGCATCTCAGATTTGGTTTGCATGAGTCAACGCCCGATTTCACTGAGATATCGTCCGATTTCTCCTTGTACCTGACTCCGGTCTCGCTGACACAGCACACCTTCGCTGCCAGAGTGGGTGTTCGTCACAATATCGGAGAATTTCCATTTTACAGATCAAGTACACTCGGTGGGAGAAATAATCTGAGAGGCTGGCGCAGCACTCGCTTTGCCGGCCGAACTGCGTTTTATCAGAGCTTCGAGATTCGAACACAACTTTTCGATACTCAACGCTGTTGGCCGTGGGCTCAGCCGGAGCCCTTGCATTCGTAGACAACGGTCGCGTGTGGACCGATGGAGAAAATTCGTCGGTATGGCACCAGGGCTATGGAGTCGGATTTTGGGCCAATCTGTACAATCTCTCCGTATTCACCGCAACGATCAATTTCTCCGAGGAGGAGACCACGATCATTATCGGCGTGGGACTTTTCTACTGACTGTCGGTCCGCGCCCGGCTGGTCCGATACGTTGCTTCTGCACAATCGCATGGTCCGCCCACTGGCGGATTCGCTTTTCTTACACTGACCTCGATCTCTGTAACAATCGGACTTGCCTCAAGAATATCCTGAGCTATCAGATATGCGAGTCTCTCAATCAGATAAAACTTGTTGGTTGTGACAATATCCCGAATCAGCGTGTAAACGTGTTCATAGTCGACCGTGTGGTTCAGGTCATCGTCGGCAGCAGCCGCCTCGAAATCCAATTTCATCTCGACGTCGACCTCGTAGCGACCGCCGATTCGATGTTCTTCTTTCAATACGCCATGATGGGCGTAAAAAACAGCGTTCTTAATTCTGACCGTTCCGAAGGGCATGCTGTGTGTCTGCTTATTCTTGGGTGAAGAAAATAATGAAACTCAGTCTGGAATAGATCTGTGTTGAATAGAAAGGACGCCCCGGTTTGCGAGCTAAAAGCCATCGGTCCGAACTCCGAAGCTGAATGTATCACGGCGCTGGTCTTTTGCATCCGTGCACGATACTCCGGTGAGCATCCCGGTAAGACAAAGAGCTGACAAACTGGCGTCCAGAAAAAATCTATTCATGTTAAGTATCGAGATCCTCCGGAGGAAGCGGTACATTGGACTCCCGTCTTCGCGACAAAACGCCCTCTAGATTGGATTGGTTCTGAGTTGAGTCCCGTACTTCTCATAGACGCTATCCCCGATTCTATTGAGATCATCATTCTGACGATCATCTGGTTGGCAGCTGGAATAGCCGGCGGCTTTTTCCTGTATCGCGTCCGTCACAAAAAAGAGCTTGGATTGTTCGAAGCCAGAGAAACGGCGCTCGGGAATAGAGAGAAAGAATTTGCCCGCATTCGAGCGGCTATGAAAGCGCAGAAACGAACTGATAATTCTGATACGCTTGAGGCCACCATCACTCTGCTCCGCGAAGAACTCGAGCAGAAATCTCTTGAGATCAGCATCACGAAAGAGGAGCACGATCTCGACCTCCGGATTCTTCAAGATGAGATCGAGTCGTTGAAACGTGGACCGGGCGAGGCTGCCGGGTTTGTCTATGAAATTGAGGACGTTGAATTCAGTACCGAATCGTTTTCCGAAGCATCTTCCGAAACAATTTCCGAAGAAATGGACGCGTCTGAAAATGTGGCGCCGGACGCACCCGATAATGAGTCAGACGATTCCCCGATAACCCCTGCTTCATCCGAGAGCGAAAAGGGCGAAAGCAAGGCACCCGGAAGCGAACCGTCCGAAAAAGCAGAGCCCGAGCGCGAACCGTACGAAAAAGCGGAGCCCGCGCGCGAACCGTCCGAAAAAGTGGAATCAGTTACTGATTGGGCTACGAACATCATTTCCTACATATTTGGTGAAATCAGCTCAACTATCGGCACAAGCGAGGTAGAATCAGCCGCGAAAGGGCCCACCCCTCCAGAAGCCGAGCCTTCTTCGGATCAAAAACATGGTGAACGGCAGATTGAAACCGGCGATATCACGATCCCCGAGTTTCCTCAATTCAAATCTCTCACCGATTTATTCCCTCTCCTAAATCTGGACGAGGGCGATTCCGAAACGTTGGACCCGGATGAATCCAGCTCGGAGACTAAAGCGGTCGGCCTGCAGATTCTCCTCGGCCTTACGGACGGCGAATTCAGAGATCTCCGCGAATTGGGTTTGGCTTCTTACGAGAGCATTGCACAACTGTCTTCATCCGATATTTCGAGTCTGTCGGAAAAATTTGAAATACCCGCGTCTCGAATCGAACAGATCTGGATTTCTGGAGCTCAGCTCCGGCTCTACGAGGGCAGCTGATCTACGAGTCGACGGTTTCCAGAGTCGGAATCGTAGTGAGTTCCCTGAATGCTTCAATTCGTTTCGAAATCGCCGGACCATCGATTTCGAAGAGGCGATCGGGTCCAAAGGCTTCGACCGTAAACGATGCCACGGCACTTCCAAACACGACAGCCTGCTTCAGTGCGTCTGACGAAAAGTCTTTCTGAGCCGCAAGATAGCCGGCAAATCCACCCATGAAGGCATCGCCCGCACCCGTGGGGTCCTGGATATCTTCCAACGGATAGGCAGGCACTGAAAAGACGCTTTCGTCGTTGAACAGCAGGGCACCGTGTTCTCCTTTCTTAATGACGAGAATTTTTGGACCCATCTGCTGAATGATTCTTGCGGCACGAATCAGATTGGGTTCATCAGCCAACTGTCGACACTCCGAGTCGTTCACGACCAGACAATCAATTCGTCCTACCGTTTCACAAAGCTTATCGGGCGTCTGGTTGATCCAGAAGTTCATTGTATCACAGATAACGAAATCTGGATCGATCATCTGGTCTAGAACCGAGCACTGAATAAGCGGATCTAGATTGCCGAGGCAGACGATTTTAGACTTTCGGAATCGCTCTGGAATTTGAGGCCGAAATGTTTCCAGCGCATTCAGGTGTGTCGCGATGGTGTCGCGTTGATTCAGGTCGTATTCGTATTTTCCCTCCCAGGCGAACGTCTTCGACGATCTGTCCACTTCGAGCCCAGTTAAGTCAATTTTCGCGTCCTTTAACTGGTCAACGAATTCTTCCGGGAAATCGTAGCCGATGACAGCAATCAACCGAACGTCCGATGAGAAAAACCGGGCCGCGAGGGTAATATACGTGGCACTGCCACCGAGAATGTTCTTGGCTTTTCCGAACGGCGTCTCAACGGAGTCGAGCGCGACAGTTCCAACGGCCAGCACACTCATGTCAATTCCCAGTGGTGTTAAGGATTTCAAAACCGGCGGAAGATACAACGCTTCTCGCCAAAACGGCATGTCCGTGATTCAACATCTCATCTGGAATATTCGGGACGGAGCACAATATTCAGCGCTTCTATTCGTCAACCCAACCTGATATACGTCATTTTTCTATCGCGTCGGAATTACCGCTCTTGGAGGAAACGTCAGGACGTTCGAGCCGTATGTAGCCTTCATTTCGATCAGCCAGTTTCTTTTTCGACACGCCGTTCTAGATCGCAATCTGAATGAGTTTCCTCAAGCCGAGTCGTAGAAACGAGTTCTTCTTTCCTTCTCGATTCCATGCGGCCTCGCTGACCACGGTATTCCTCTCGTTATCGATTCTGGTACAGACCGGGTTCGCTCAACCGGTTGACCGTCGATCCGATCGAACATTCGCCACCACGCTCGATCATTTTCAGTCCGGTCTTTTCAGTGTCGCTGCTGAAGAATTTGCTGAATTCCGGAATGAACACCCGGATCATCTCAGATACGGTGATGCCCTTTACTACGAGGCCGAGTCTCGGCTCGCCCTTGGGCATACCGATGAAGCAATTCGACTGCTGACAGATTTTGAAGAAGCCTTCCCCTATCACCCCTTTTCTTTCCAGGCTCGATTGACGCTGGGACAACACTACTTTGAAGACGGGGATCACGAGAATGCGATTCGGACCCTTTCTCTTGTTCTGGACAAAAGCCAGACGGATGAACAAGCGGCCAAGGCCCTGTATTGGATGGGTGAATCATCCATTCGTGCCGGAAGAGACGATGAGGGATTAAATTATTTCCGGCAAGCTGCCGACGATTACCAAGAAACGGATACTGCTCCACGGGCGGCATATGCATTGGCATTTAATGAAGTCCGGATGGGGCGATATGATGACGCATCGCGATCGTTTGAAGAGTTGGCCTCCAGATTTCCATCCTCTCCGCTCTCTCAAAATATCGGCCTGGCCCTGGCTGAGGTCTACTACGAAATCAATGATTTCACACGCGCAGTAGACGAGATCGGACGGCGCTTGCCCGACCTGTCCGGGACGGCAGAAGACAGAGCTATATTCCTGTTGGCCGAGTCCTACAATCAGTTACGAGCGAGTCCCAGAGCCATTCTGAACTACCGTCGGTTCACCGATGGAGACCCTCAGAATCCATACTACCGTAGGGCCCTCTACGGATTGGCGTGGAATTATCACCACGAAGGGAGCTATGAATGGGCAGCGGATAATTTTGGTCTGGTCCGCGCCGCGGATTCGAACGCCGATAGCCTGTCCGCTCAAGCCATGTACTACGAGGCTGTGAATCGGAAGCTCGAGCGGAGAACCGACGAAGCAGCCGTCCTATTCAGAGATTTCGCGACCAGCTGGCCCGATCACGATTTGGCTGACAACGCCTGGTTTGAGCTGGGAATTCTCTATTACGAATTGAACCTGTGGCGCGATGCCAACCAGGCTTTTGAAGAGGTCGTTAATCGGTACAGTGATTCCGAAGTGATGGGTGAAGCCCTTCTTCACCGGGGAAATACATTTATCGCCCTGGGCGATTTTGATTCAGCACTTGAAATGTTCGATCAGGCGATTGATCTCCAGGCAGCGCCGGTGGCTCTCAAGGAAGAGATTGGCTTTCAGAAAGCGTGGCTGTTGTACCGAAACCGTCAGTACCGACTGGCGGCACCCGAGTTCTTGAAATTATATGAACAGAATGCCGAGGCTGTCCAGGCCGGGGAATCTCTTTTTTGGGCTGCTGAAAGTTTTTTCCAGTTGAATAATTATTCCCGGGCGGAACGCCTCTTCCGCCAGTATCTGAAGGACTTCCCATCGGGAAGGCATATTGACGCGGCGCACTATGCACTCGGATGGACCTATTTCAAACAGGAGTCTTATCAACGGGCCATTCCTGAATTTGAACGGTTTCTCTCCGCGTATCGGGATGAAACGGGATCGGTGCCCTATCGATCGGACGCGCAGCTCCGCCTGGCAGACTCTTATTTCGCGTTAAAGCAATATGCAGATGCCGTACGCGTGTATGGCCGTCTGGCTGGAGATGGAGACGATTATGCCCTATATCAGATTGGTCAGGCGTACTCAAACGTAGGCGACACGTTCGAAGCGATTTCTACGCTGGGCCGTCTTTTGGAAGAGTATCCAGTGAGTGAATGGCGTGAGGAGGCCCAGTATTCCCTTGGATACCTCTATTTCCTGAGTCAGGATTATGAACAGGCTGTCGACGTATACAAGCATCTGATCCGGACGTATCCGCGGGACCCGCTTGCCGCGAAAGCTCAATACGGAATCGGCGATGCGTTTTTCAACGAAGGAAATCTTGGCGCTGCAGTCGACGCCTACAATGAAGTGCTTCTGCGATATCCAAATAGCCCGTTCACGTCAGATGCCGCTGCTGGAATTCAATTTGCGTTGATAGCCAGCGGCGACGAGGATCAAGCCGACGTCATTATTAACGCTTTCGCCGCGAACAATCCGAACTCTCCTGTCATAGATCAGCTCCTGTTTCGTCAGGCGGAAGTCAAATATCAGAGCGGACGAGTCGACAAAGCGCTCGCCGAATTCCATCGATTCATTGAAGACGCCATTCAGGAGGACCTAATGCCTGATGCCTTCTACTATCTCGGAATTATACATTCCGATCGAGATGAGAAGACGACTGCGATGACGAATTTTCGCCAGGTCTTTGATCGGTACAGTGAGAGTGATCGATTTATCGAATCCTCAAAGCGTCTCGGAAATCTACTGCTGGAAAGCGAAGAGTTTGCAGAAGCAGAGAATGTATTTCTTCGATTGGAAAATTTACGTAACGATGAGGCCGGAGTTGTCGCCACCGCTCGATATGGAAGAAGTCAGGCTTTAAGTCGGCTCGGCCGATCGGACGAGGCAGAAAAATTACTCAGAGACGCTATTGCTGCGGCCCCGGACTCGGATGAGTCCACGCCGGCTTATCTCGGTCTCGCCCGGATAATCCATTCCAGGGGCGAAGTCGCCGAGGCAGAAAACATGTTCGAACAGGTCGTCAATCGAAGCAGAGACGAGATAGGCGCCGAGGCGCTCTACCTTTTGGGTTCATCGCAGTTGGAAAGAAACTCACCGGACCTTGCGGTGGAAACACTCGGCCGTATGCCTGTTCTGTACGCGGGATATGCAGACTGGATTGCCCGTGGTTATTTAAAACAGGCGAAATCGCTTGAAGCTCTGAACAGTGCAGGCGAAGCCGTACGGGTCTACGAGATGGTGATCACACTGTATCCAAATTCCGAGTTCAGCAGCCAGGCCGAGCAGGAAAAGAACAGGTTGGGAGGACGATGAGAAATATCTTGACATTCTTGACGCTACTGCTGATTCCTGGCCTTTCATTGGCTCAAGAAAATTCTACGCTTCCGGATTTGGCTCCACGTGTCGTAGAGATTACAGGCGATCTGTCGATTTCTTTCCCGTCCTTGAGGCGACAACCCCTCATCGGCTTCAATCCACCCCCTCGCGTCCCGGAAATTCCTTCTTCTAGACGTCCTTTTTTGGAACTGTACAAGCAATCAGCAGAGGAGCTTCCTCCGAGTCCACTTAGCGAGCCGCAGCCACCCGAAGTATCGCCTCTCGCGAATCGAACTCCAAATGCCGGACTCATTGAGGCCGGAATAGGTCGATATTTCGAGCGGTATCTGCGAACGAATTTGAGTGTACCGGTAGCAGATCAGACCCATGTTGTACTCTCGGGACTGTATCAAGGCTCAGACGGACACGAGCCGTTTTCAAACACGCCGTCCATTACCACAGGCTCAGACACTGCACGATTGTCCGCAGGCATCAATCACAATGCCGCGAGGGTTCAGATTGGAGGAAAACTCGGCCTGTATCGATCGGCCTTTTCCTTGTTTGGCTCTGAGCACAGCTCAGGATCAGTCTTCGCTGTAAATCCAGACCGAACAGTATCGGGTTGGGATATGTCTGGTTACGTGGGCACGAAACAAGGATCGCCGTTAACCGGAAGACTTGAAATCGGTGTTGGTCGTAGTGATGTGGAAACGGACCTCTTTGACACTGGGCAACAGTCTATCCAACCCGTCGAACGAAGTGAGGGACAGTTTCTCCTGAAAGGCTCCCTCCGCGCGCCGATTAACGACAGCCGTGTCTCTATTAGCGGGAATCTGCTAATTCAGAATTTGGGGAGTGATGGCTCAGAGAACGACAAAATTTCTTCGGGCCAGATTGCCGGAACTTTTCGCCTGTTCCCAGGCGACGGACTCACGCTGGACGCCGGACTCAGTGTCCTCGGATTTGATGCTCAACGTCAATCTCGATCCAGTACAGATCGATCGCTCCTGTTTTTGTCGCCGGATGTTCGGCTGATTTATTCACTTCGCCCGGGTGTCGATCTCGTGTTTTCTAATAAACCGGAAATCTCTAGAAGTACAATTCGGGACGTATACTACCTGGCGCCGTATATCGAGGACAACGCTCCAATCCAGCCCGTTCTTACACCCGTTCATCTGAGCGGTAGAGTCAGCCTGTATAATGAGTTTATTCATGCCAGTGCAGGTATCGGCCTGAAAGAAATCGAAAATTATCGCGTCATCGAGTCGCCTTCTTTTCTCTATAAGGGGTTCGCCCGAGGATATATGAGTGTCGACTATGGATCGGCATCCATCGCGTATCTGGATGGGTCTGTCACTGCAACGCTTTCCCCCGGAATTCAGGCGGAAGCTGAGATCGCGTTTAGAAGGGGACGTTTGGACAAAGCCGATACCGTTATACCCTATTTCTCCCCGGTGACATTCGGCGCGTCCGTTGCTGTCGGGCTGTTCGATGGTCGTCTGTCACTGAAAATGCTGGCGCGAGGTGAGTCAGCCCGATATCGGGATAGAGAAGAGTCGAAAAAACTGGACTCAGTTCTTCTATTTGATACTGAAGGCACGTGGTATCTGACTCCCCAGGCAGGAATCACCGTTGGAATTCGGAATCTTGGTGGAAATACGGAGTTTTGGGACAACTACGAGATCGAGTCCTCGGTGATCTATACCGGAGCCAAGTGGCGATGGTAACTTGTCACTACTACGATTAAGCACACGTTTCGACTATGTCATCCAAAAAACCGGACGCCTTTGAGCAGATGTTTTGGGAAAGCCTGAGAGATGGCTTGATGAACGGGGATTCTATCGCTGTCTCGGGACTGGGTGTGTTCTCGATTTACCACGAATCCGGACAGATTGAGGTGGGCTGTGCCAAACCGAAAGCCGGAGTGTTGGATGATTCCGATTCTCGCTATGGAAGCATTCTAGTGTCTCCACCCAGAGACTTGATCGTCTTCGAACGCGAAAACAACGATTCGAACTGAGCACCTGGATCCAAACCTCCTAATGTCGGACGCATTTACATCAGATCTCGCCTCGAAGCTGTCTCTTGATGAAGCTGAGGTTGACAGGCAAATCGAGAGATTTGTAGATACGTTGATCGACGAAATCAAACAAGGCGGTCGAGCACAGATATCTGATTTTGGCGAGTTTCAATTCGATGAAGATGATCTGATTTTTACCCCTGATACGGTGCTATTGGAGGCTATTAACTATCGATATCGCTCGCTCAGCACTTTTTCTATCCCTGTTCCGGCGTCGACAGAGGTCGTTCCGTCTTCGACGGCAGAGAACCTGGAAGCAGCATCAAAACGCCCTTCAGATGAGGAGATTGCGGATGCGCTCATTCCCGAGGAATCGTCTCCCGAAACCTCAGTGGCCGCGTCCGTTTCGGCACAGAAACCAGATAGACGATCGTCGGAAACTCGATCGTCGGGTAAGCAGGGCTTTTCTAAAAGACCCATTTTTTGGTTGGTACCGATTCTTCTAGTCGCCGCGGCTCTTGTAATAATTTTTAAGCCCGGCGATAGTACAACTGAGACAATCTCGCAAGTAGATCCTTCCATTGAATCGTCCGTCGGTGAGGCTGAAAGCGTTGACCCGGCAGAAGAGGAGGACGTTTCAAACTTGGAAACTGACTCCGGATCAAATCCTGATGTCGCTGCAACCGAACAGGGATTCGATGGCCTGACCCAAACCGAACTGGCTCCAACGGAGCTGCTGCCAACCGGGCAGACTCAACTCTCAACAGGACGTGCGGCATCGAACCCGTTTGTTTCTGATTTTACTCGCTCAGCACCTGGCTACACTTTGGTCGTGGGGTCCGTCTTCTCCCTGGAAGATGCTGAAAGTGAGATACGTCGGTTTTCGAATCTCTTGTTGCCACTGGCTATACTTGACTACGAGGATAACGGGGTGACTCGGTATCGATTGGCCGTCGGCAGGTTCGAAACGATAGAGGCCGCACAGCAGAGGATGCAGGCTGCAGCAGAACAATTTCCGAACGGAACCTGGGTCCGACGAATACGCTAACATTTTCTTTCATCATTTCTTTCACAAATTGCACACGCACATCATGGCATACTTCGTGTTACAGGAAATCGCGGAAGCCACACAAGACACTACAACCTTTCTGGAGCCAGATACGGTAAGTCAACTCGACATCTTGTTGCAGGGTGGTTGGATCATCGTTCCAATTTTTCTGCTTTCCATTCTTGCTGTCTATCTGTTTATTGAACGCCTGCGCACCATTCAGAGGGCCTCTGCCGATCGAAGTGAGATTATGGCGAAGATTCGGGAGTTTGTTTCCGCCGGTAATATCGAAGGAGCCGGGGCGTATTGCGAAGTCCAGGATAAACCCATCACAAGAATTCTACAGCATGGACTTGAACGGCTTGGAAGGCCGATCTCAGAAATTCAGGACGCGGTCAATTCTGCAGGAAAGCATGAAGCGTTCGTGCTTGAAACGCGAACTGACCTATTGGCCACCACCGCCGGAATTTCGCCCATGCTTGGTTTTCTCGGCACAGTAACTGGGATGATCAAAGCGTTCCAAACCATCCAAAACCTTCAGGGAAGTGTAAACCCCAGCGTGTTGGCGGGCGGCATCTGGGAAGCCCTGGTTTCAACGGCTGCCGGGCTCACGGTCGGCATAGTCGCCTACTTCTTCTACAATTTCCTCCTTAGCAGGATCAGGCGACTCGTCAATGACATGGAGCGATCAGCGACGGAGTTTATTGATATGCTTCAGACCCCGGCCCCGGCCACCCGCTCTTCGCACGAAGATTCCTTTTAACCCGAGGACGTCACAATGTCTATAGATTTTTCAACCGATAAAAAGCCTCTGACAGAATTTAGCCTGGCGGGTCTGGCTGACATCGTGTTTCTCCTGCTTGTGTTCTTTCTGCTGACGTCGAGCTTCATTCCCCAGTTTGGTATTCAGATAAATCTTCCAAAAACAAGCACGTCGGCACCCACAGACGCCCTGTATATAACTGTAGTTATTACGAGCGAGGGTAGCTATTACGTCGATCAAAATCAGATCTCCAAAGATCAGCTCTTGACGGCAATTCAGAGTTCACTTAATGGACGAACGAGCCTCGTGCTGAGGGCCGATCAAGACGCTACGGTCGGTCAATTTGCCACTGTCGCCAGCATTGCCCGAGCGCTCAATCTGAGAGTATTGATGGCAACTGAGCGAGAAAGCTTCGAATTCTGATACCGGGAATTATTTTACTATTTATTGACGTTGTTTATTCCACCCACAGATTCGGAGGAACAGTATGCGTTATCCCGTGGCTGTATTAGCCGTCCTTATTTTGGTGGCGCCGACACTTGCACAAGAGTCGGTAACCCGCGAAGACTACGAGCGTGCCGAGGGTTTTCTCGGTAATTATACGCAGCCCCTGGTTTTCAAAGCCTCCATCAGCCCGAACTGGCTCGACGATGGGCGAATGTGGTACCGGAATACAACCGCGGAAGGCACGGAGTTCGTGCTTGTTAATCCCTCAACCGGGACTAGGGCCAGAGCCTTCGACCATGATCGTCTTGCTGAAGCCCTCTCGTCCGATGAAACCCCATACGGAGCGCTTGAACTTCCATTTACGTCTTTTGATTACACGGATGATGGTTACTCAATTGCGTTCGATATCCCCGGCCGAAGCTATACGTGTAGCCTTCAGAACTACGAGTGTTTTTGGGAAGAAAACGAGATAAGTGCCCCCGAGCAGGATTCTCCGTTTGCCCGATTCCGACGAAATAGGACGCGGGTGCTGTCACCAGACGGAAAGTTAGCCGCATTTATCCGCGACTACAATCTCTGGGTACGAGACGTTGAAACCGAGGACGAAACGCAGCTCACATTTGATGGCATAGAAGATTTCGGCTATGCCACGAACAATGCAGGATGGACGAAGGGCCCAGGACCCGTTGTTCTCTGGTCACCGGACTCCAAGAAGATTGCCACGTTCCAACACGACGCACGTGGAGTCGGTGAGATGTATATGGTCTCCACGAAATCCGGCCACCCGGAACTATCACAGTGGAAATATCCCCTGCCGGGAGATAGTCTGATCTTTCGTATCAGCCGAGTAGTGATTTATCTCGACGGTGCCCGCACGGTTCGACTGAACATGCCGCCCGATCCGCATCGAAGCACGACGACGGATCACATAGCTGGCCGTGGGGGCGAGTTTCTCGACGTAAGATGGAGCCAGGATTCGAACCAGCTCGCCTTTGTTTCCAGCTCTCGTGACCACAAAGAAGCGAAACTCCGCATTGCGGACCCTGAAACAGGTGATGTTCGAGACATAATGGAGGAGGTGCAAGACACCTATTTCGAGTCAGGTGACGGCTTCTCGAACTGGCATTATCTGTCCGCCACCGATGAAGTGATCTGGTTTTCCGAGCGCGACAACTGGGGACACTTGTACTTATATGACGTGAATACGGGAAAGATCAAGAACAGAATTACAGAAGGCGAATGGGCCGTCCAGCAGGTTCGCTATGTCGATCGGGAAAATCGGAAAATCTATTTAACTGCCGGCGGCAGAGAATCCGGAGATCCCTACTATATACGCTACTATAGTGTCAACCTGGACGGTTCCGATCTCACGCTTTTGACACCCGAGGACGCGAACCACGTGGTCAACTTCTCCCCAGATTACAGTCATTTCGTTGACAGCTATTCGACCCCTGTCGACCCACCAGTGACCGTGCTTCGTGATATCGATGGAAATCTTGTGATGACGCTCGAGAAAGCGGACATTTCTCAGTTGATCGCCTCTGGATGGCAGCCGCCCGTTCAAATCACCACGAAAGCCCGAGACGGTGTGACGAATATTTATGGCCTGATGTACAAACCCACCCAATTTGATCCCGACAAGAAGTATCCGGTCCTCAATCCCCTCTACCCGGGTCCGCAATCGGGCAGCGTTGGAAGCCGCAGCTTCTCTCCATCACGTAGTGATAAACAGGCGGTCGCCGAACTCGGATTCATTGTCGTAGAAGTCGACGCCATGGGTACACCGGGGCGTTCCAAGTTATTCCACGACGCCTACTACGGCAATATGGGCGACAACGGACTACCGGACCAGATCGAGGCCATCAAACAGCTGGGTGCGCAGAATTCCTGGATGGATTTGGGTCGGGTCGGGATTTACGGAAATTCGGGAGGAGGATTTGCTTCAACCGGGGGAATCCTTCGGTATCCTGATTTCTACAAAGTGGCAGTCTCAGGCTCGGGCAACCACGACAATGCCACCTACGAAGATGACTGGGGAGAGAAATGGCAGGGCCTACTTCTCCGAAATGAAGACGGCACGACCACGTACGACAACCAGGCGAATTATCTGCTCGCGGAGAACCTGAAGGGAAAACTCCTGCTCGGTCACGGCTCACTCGACAGCAACGTGCCTGTAAACAACACGCTCCTGCTGGTCAAAGCGCTCATTGATGCCAACAAGGATTTTGACCTCTTGATCTTCCCCAACAGTGGACACGGACTGGGTCAATACTGGATGCGCCGCAGATGGGACTACTTTGTCCAGTATCTGATAGGAGTGGATCCACCAAAAGAGTTTGAATTCGGGAAGCGAGGCGAACGGATTCCGATTGTTCAGCCGGCAGGTTGAACGCGCCGGAACGAACTGTAGCCGATTCAGAAATATAGCCGTCCCCGAACAATCGCCCCAGAGCCGAATGCTCCAAACTCTGTCTCGCTCTTTCCGATCGTTACGTAGCCGATGAGGGTAAGCACGGCATTATTACTCAGGCTGAATTCGAAGTACGGGTAGACGACCGCGCTGCCGTCGTCGACGTTTACTATCGTAAAATTGGAACCTGTAAGCAGATCCGTAAGCGGATAGGTCTGTCCGACAAACAGAAGATTTTGACCCAGATTCTCCCCGGCAGAGCCGAGAAAATCCATCCACCGCTGGAGATTGTATTCCGTTTTCTCCGAAGTGCCCTTCCCGTTTCGGTAATACTCAGTGATCAAATAAAGCCCGGATTCGAACGTGTAATCTGCTCCGAAGAGAAGCTGACTGTAGGAAATGGAGGTTTCGGGATCGCTGTATGCTCCTTCGAACCATACTCCGATCCCCTTTATCGTCCCCGACGCATCGGCGCCTAGCAGTCGACGACGCTCGGTACCGGTAGAAAGCCTGTTGAAGTCATACTTCGTCTCGTACTTCTCCATGATGGAAAACGAGAAGTCGAAACCCTTTGCGTACGATCGAAACTGCAGGGACTTCGTCGCTTCGTCCCACCCGTTACCGACGCCGACGACGCCCGATATCGCACTCATGCCAGTCAGGGGTATTTCCGCCTTTATCGCGTCGACGCCACGTTTTTCGTAGGTAGGATCGAGTTGATTCTTGTCGTGAAAGATGTCCGTCGGATTCCAGGCGTAGCCGGCGCCTCTGGGAATCTGTTGCCGCCCGGCCCGTACATTCACCCAATTCGAATAAAAGGATGCGAATGCATTATCAATATAGTTCTCGTCTTTGAGCCGATAGAGGAACGCCTCTCGGAGTGATTCCGTCGTCGTGTTGATACTCAAAGCGTAGGTTTCCACGACCCGATCGGGCACGAAATCCAGACTGTTGAAATTCTTCTGTCCATGTTGAATCCGAAAGATGTAGTCACCCGTAACGCTGATCTGCTCCGTGAGCTGAGAATAGAGATCGAGTCGTGCCTTGCTGTAATCCATGACGACCAGCCGCCCGCGTAGCTCCTGCGGAAAGATCTGATGCTCGACGTAGCCTCCGTATTCGATTTCCTGGGCCTGACTGATGCTCGCCAGCACCAGAGTCAGAAGAACGAGAACAGAGACACTCCGCACGCTGGATGTAGCCGTGGTGGTCACTCTACCGCCTTTTCAGGTTTTCGGTCGTAAAAAGCTGGTCCTCCAACTCGATATTCAGGGTCATCTCGCTAAATTCGAATTCCGTACGTGATCCGTCCCGAAGGTTTTCCATGAGCATTTTGAAAGGCAGAATATGCCCTTCCAATTCTCGAATATCGCTGTTCGTCAGGCGTTTGAGAAGCGCCCCGTCGTCGTAGTAATCGATTCTGCGTACAACGTATCGAGTGGTCTCCACCCACACGATTATTTTAGAATACGAGGGACCGGACTCATCTGGAATTGCTTCAATTTTGTAGTAGTCGACTCCATCCATTTCAACCTGTCCCAGGAGCGTGTGAGTATAGTCTTCCTCGAATTTTCCCGTACTCAAATCCTCATAGGAGAAATCGCTTCCTTGCACTTTCTGCCGTCTCGCGTGCGAGGCCAGATGTCGAACGCGGTCTGTTTTTGGCGTATAAAACCAGATATCGTCCCCGTCATTCAGCATCAAAATTTTATCACCCCGAACACGGGCAGGTCCCGTGTATACTATCAGAGATTTCTCATTGCCCCCCTTAGCATATGATTCTATCTCCAGAGTTCTCTTACGCCCGGAAGACGTAGTAATAATCTGTTTACCGATAATTCGACTGGACTCGGTTCGTTCGTTGGCGTCGACTCGTCTGATAATATCGAGCACGTCGACGGTAGGCACCTGCGCACGTACTGTGTTCGACCACATCAAAATCGGAAACAAGAAAACTATCGCGATGATCGCTGCACCCTTTTTTCTCGGTCGATCCGTCGATTGTATTCCATACCTGGTGTACTTCTCCAACAGACCAAGCAGTGCCGGAAGCATAAGAAGCGAGGTCAAGAGAGCCGTACCTACGCCGATCGCCAGTGTCAGGCCGAGACTGCCCAGCCCGCGATAGGTTGCGAAAGTCAGGGATCCGAACGCAAGCATTGTCGTGATCGAGGTCAATATGATTGCCTTTCCAGTGCTTGCGTACACGACATTGATACGACCTCGTCCTTCCACCCGATAACGATTTAGAATATGTACGGCGTCGTCGATTCCTATCCCCAGAATGAGAGGAATTCCGATTACGTTGAGAAGGTTGAATTTCATTCCGAATACATTCATGAGTCCGACCATCCAGATGGCTCCGACGGCCAACGACAGCATTGCTGCGACAGCAGAGTTGATGCTTCGAAAATCAATCCACAGTAGCAGAAAAACGAGAACCATAGTAAGGAGAGCGGCACGGCGTCCATCCTTGGCGATATACTCGACAAGCACGAAGAAGATGGGTGGCATACCCGTCACACGCGGATCAATCCGGTGCATTTGCTTGGTCAACCGCCCGAGAAATTCTAAATCCCAGACTTGTTGTCTCGGGTAAATCGACAGAAGAAATTGCCGTCCGTCGTTACTCACAAACTGATTACGAATGCTGGCAGGGAGATCGGGTAACGTAATGATCTCTTCAGATGTCATCCCAAGAGCTGCCGTCCGAAGAAACGGCTCGTAGTCTCGTTCGAAAGCAGCCAGACGGGCTGCACCTGAGGACCGATCGGAATCCAGCCGCTCCACGAGAGGGCGAAAGAGACCTGATCGCTCGGCGGCGGTTTGCTCGAGATCTCCTACAATCCGCTCGGCTTTACGATCGACCTTGTCCTGTCCGCCCGCAAAGGCGAGTTGGGCGAGCTCGATGACGTTGTCCTCCATGCGATACAACTCGTTGAGAAGCAAATCAACATCGTCCTCGGTCATGGCAGGGAGAGTAGTGCCGTTCGCGAGATCGGAACGAATCTTTCGGATATAGGGCAGGCGTCTCTCATGTTGCTCGGAGGAAGGAACGTAGTCTGAGATGCTCATGACCAGTCCTACCGACTTGAGTTCTTTAGCCTGGTCGGAGATAGACCGTGCCTCCTCCACGGACGCAGCCGTAACCAGAAGGATATCAGGAGTGATATCAAACTCATCAATGATCTCATCCTGCAACTCGATGGATTTAAGTCCAACGGGCTCCAGATTCAGGTAATTGTAATCGAAGGAAATAGTAAACGCACTATAGGCCATGAGCACTGTCACGACGAACAGCGTAGCGAGCACCTGAATGGGCCTGGCAGCAAGCCACTCGGCCAGGTTTCCGACCCGTCCGTATGAGATCGATCGCAGGCTCCGCGGCTCACCCTTCCTACGTACCCTGATACGGTCCCTTGCAACGAGCAGCGGCGGAAGAACCAACAGAGACGCGATCATGGTGAAGAGTACTCCGCCACCCACTACGACCGCGAATTCCTTCATACCCTGGTTTTCCGAGATAAGCATGGTCAGAAAGGCAAGAGCGGTACTGACAGCACCGATCACGATTCCATTCCCCGTCTTGACAAGGGCCATTCTGAGGGCGTCGTAGATCGAGTGGCCTTCAGCTCGAAACTCTGTGTAACCGGATATCACGTGGATGTTGTAATCGATGCCAAGACCGACGAGAATCACGGCGAACATCGACGTCATCATGTTAAGGCTGCCCACTGTGACCGCTATGAAACCGGATGCCCAGATTAGGCCCACGATAAGACTGATCCCGGCCAGCAGCGGCGCTGCCCACATCCGAAAACTGACAATGAACAATCCGATTATGAGTATGAAGGCGATGAGCGTCGTCACGTACAAGTCGGACGAGAGGGCATTAAATTCGTCTCGCGAGAGGGCCATCAGACCCGTCGTACCGGCATCAATATTCGGATATTTTGAAACCAGTTCTTCGATCTGTGAATCGATGGCATTCATAGCCATCATCAATTTATCCACTTCATTCAGCGTGAACGTGGGCTGAGCAAAAAGAAGCAGAATGTCCTTGTCCTGCGAAATGAAGTACGGATCACCGATCAGCATGCGATCGACGGCTTCGCGAGCGGCTTCGACGTCTCCGTCACCATCCAGATAGAGCGTCATGGTCTGAAGCCAGTTTTCGATCCCATCGAGAGCTCGAACGGCCTTATCCTCTTTTTCACCGTTCGAAATTCCCTCATCGTCGGCGATGTAGGTTTGCTCGAAGCTGTCGTTGAGGCGCGTCAGAAACGGTACCAGACGCAAATCGCTGAACAGGTTTCTGCTGTTATCCAGATCACGGGCTTTCGAAAGCATGAAACCGTGCCGGCCCATGAACTCGCGATTGATCTTGTAGTCGACGCGGCTCACGTATTCGGTCATCGCCCGGAGTTTGGGGACCAGATCGTCGGCAAAGGACTTGATCGAATTTTCGTCACCTTTGACGGCAACGATGATGTTTGTTGCTGAACTGTAGTTATTTACGATGAAGTCGTACTCCTGAACTGTGGGATGCGACTGGGGCATCAAGCTCTTGAACTGCATGTTTAGCTCAAGTCCGCCGGCGATTGCGGCGGTCAGCACGGTGACCAGTAGCGTCAGTCCGAGCATCAGCCAGGTGTGGTGCTCTGCCCAGGATGCCAGGGTTGTAAAAAATCGATCTCTCACAGTGTCGTACGTTTTTTTAAGTGACCGACCGGTCGGTCATAGCGGTTGATGAAATAAGCTTTCATAGCTCAGGATTCAATCATTTGGAGCCAATCCGAGTTCTAAGAGTTCCAACAAGCCTTTCTCCGCATCACTATACACCAACGCTTCGGGGTCCAGCGCCCATTGCAGAATCATTCCGTCGAGAAGGCTGATAATGAGAGAAGCGGTGATGAGTGAATCTGTTTTCCGGAACATTCCCCTCCTTGTTCCTTCGTCCAGAACTGCACCAATTAGAGCGCGGTACTGGGCATACATCGCCGGCGTATCGAAATAGTCTACTCCTGAGCGAACACCATCCGCCCAGATGTCAATCATGAAGCGCCCTTCGTGACCCACTTTCCAGAACGATTCCAGTGTCGTGTGGATAATCACTTCAAGTTTCTTCATCGGATCGTCTTCCCTCTCCAATTCGCTATCCAACTGCTGATTAAGGGTTTGAAGAAACAGAGTGACTGCATATTTAACCAGCTCATCCTTGCTCCGGAAGTACTCGTATATGGTTCCCTTGCCGACATTTGCCTCACGGGCTATTTCGATCATTTTGGCCTTCGCCAAGCCACTCTCTGCGAACACCCTGATGGCGGCTTCCGCGATCTGGGCCTTCTTTAGATCCGGATCGAATGCGGAGGAACCGGATGACGTTGCTCTGGTCGTTGTCATGACTTTGTGGGTAGATGCATGATGTACCGACCGACCTGTCGGTCAGTTGCATTATTCGGCGCGTTTCACCAATTCTTTAAAGTATTACTTCGTCCACTTTCCCTCGATCTAACCTCCAATAATTGCTTCCTTTGGTCGAGGGGAATCAGGATTAGCCGTATCCACACCGATCGCTGCGTGCCGGAGTTCGTCGTCCGACAACGAACGTGCGAGTCTTGCCGGTTTTGAGCGCTACGTCTACATTGCTTGAAACGAATAGTATCCGCTCAACCTTTTGCGCCTGAGTTTGCAAGTTCGGATGCGGAGCGAACGTACCTTCGAAAATGAGTCTGCCGTGAAGACCCTCTCCCGAGAAAAAGCCCGACGCGTGTACAACCGCCTCGGCACACTCCTGGACTCCCAGTCGTTCTACGAAAATCGTGCGTTGGACCTCATCATCCAAAATGGGCAATTCGCTTCTGCTCGGAACATGTTCGAGTTCGGATGCGGCACCGGGCGGTTTGGGCTCCGCCTTCTGTCTGAGCACCTTCCCTCCGACGCCGTCTACCGGGCCGTCGATCTTAGCCCGACGATGGTCAGGCTCGCCGAAGATCGGCTTGCCGTATTCAGCTCCCGGGCGAAGGTCAGCCTGAGCGACGGAAGTCCTCCGGCGCAGGAGCCATCCGAATTTTACGATCGCTTCGTTTCCACTTACGTATTGGATCTGCTGTCCGATCAGGACATTGCCCTTGTTCTTCGCGAGGCCCACCGCATGCTGGAACCAGGAGGTCTTCTATGTCTCTCCAGTCTTTCCACAGGGTCGGGATTCGCGTCTCGCATGGTCGCCCGGCTCTGGACAGCAGTACACAAGCTAGGTCCCTCGCTTGTGGGTGGCTGCCGCCCGATCGAGCTCGCAGGCGTTCTCTCCTCCTCCGAGTGGAGGCTTCGTTATCACGCCCACGTGGCCCCATTCGCGATTCCATCAGAGGTCGTTGTCGCAGACCGTCTATAGCGTGGTTGCCGTCTAACCAGGCCATATCATTAGGCAGAAGTCAAGCGATTTGCATAATTCCGAGAAGAAAAGGCCCGTTTAAACCTGATAATGAGGTCGGGACTCGGATCTCCTACCCGGCGATGCGAAGTCAGTAGAACAGATCTATGATGCGTGAGCGTGGGGCAAGGCATGGATAACAGAAAGGACTTGACTTCCACCGCGTAAGGGATTTGTTCTGAGCATCAGGTCATTGGATCTGATTTCATTAGAATTGTGAAATGCGGCCCGCCTGATAAGCCGACCACGCAAATGTTGTCATGCGTGATATACAGACCGGTGAGATGCCGATTGGTAGTACCCAGGCTGGAGCCGAATTGTCACCTCCAATTATTGATTCAAGTAGTTGTGCACGTTAGACTTGTTCCAACTTGGGATTCTACCCACTATGTATAATTGAGGGAGGCCGTTTCGTAGAATACCGGTTCTACGGCCAAATATCGGTCTTGCCGAACCCAAAGTATCCGGTTGAGTATCATTACGAAGCGAAGTCTCCAATACTGAGTAGGTCCATGCCAAGCACTATTTCTAAATCTGACATTCAGAAAGTAATGCGTGAGATGTCCGCTGATGATATGAATCTCGACGATTTTATTGAGCGCATTGTTCTTTTGAGTAAGGTTCGTACCGGTCTAGACCAGAAAGGTCAGGGTATTTCCCAAGAAGAGGCTATGCGAGAGTTTGGAAAGCCACGTGCAGATCGCAAGTGGAATTGATCCGTGGCAGAACTGAAGTGGCTGCCGCAAGCATTGCGAGATTTAGATTCGATTGAGGGATATTATCTAGAGGTTTCCCCAGGCTATGCGTCAATATTTGTGGCGGGGGTTTTCGAAAGGGTACATTCTTTGGCTCAGATGCCAGAACTTGGTCGGATAGTCCCTGAGATTAACGACCCGCAGATTCGTGAGCTACTTCACCGAGGGTACAGGATAATCTATTTCTACGATGCTGTCGCTAAATCTGTAGAAATATTAACATTGACACATTCTGCAAAGTTGTTCGGTGGATCTAAGGAGAGGTAGGCCGTAGAACACGCTTATGGCCACCAAAGTCAAACGGACATAGAATCCCATGGTGGGCGTCTATAGCCCGCCTCTTACTTGATTTGTCGGCCGTTATCTGGACCATTTTCGTACCTTTCTGTTCACCTCCATATCGAAAGATGCCTATCGATTCTTGTCGCCGCATCGCAGTTGTTCAATCAGTGCTTTCCTTGCCATGCGAAATTATTCTACGGCCCTGCTTGTCACGGCTCTGATTATTGTATCCGGACTCCAAGAATCAACACTCGGATGGGCTCAGCAACCATCACCGATGATTAGCGTGTCGCTTGGTGCGATCGAACCGTTGCGCGGTTCAACTGAGAGCGCAATTTATCCGGAAGTCGAGTTCTCCGTGCCGATTTACTTTCACCCAAACACTGGGAAAACCCTTTCGGCCGCACTTTATGCGGCATACTGGAGCGATGGTGTTACCGAGTTCGTGAGCTGCGGCGCAGACTGTGTGGCATACGCTTACCGAGCCGGAATGCTTGGCCTTCGGTTACGACAACAGTTGACGGCAAATCCAGTCAACTTTAGTATCCATCTCGGACTCTCGCAGCAGTTTTTGCGTGCCAAGTACGTGGGCGGCTTCGGAATTGTTGGCAATCCCGGAAAGGATCACAGCGATATAGTTAGAAGCGTAACGTCAGGTGTTAGGGTACAGCTCAATTTAAGTCAGACACTAAGATTTGTCGGTGGTGGACAGATTGGGATGCGCTTGGGCGATACGAATTCTGGCCACAAGAGTACGCAATGGATGTCGAGATTTGGAATCGCATACCAATTAGGCAGCCGTCGAAAGGCCAGATAACCTGCGCATGTTGCGGGCTCGCCCGACTAACTGAGCCGGTCGGAATCGGTTACTTTCAGGACGGTGAGCGAATTACTCGCCGCAAATCCGCCAGCCGTTATGAAGCCGTCTTTGGAACAAAGTTGAAATTAGTATATATTTTATTTAATTAACCCCACAGGTTAATTTATTAACATATCATCCGATGTCTTGGATATCGAATACAACTCTAGGAAGCTCGAAAAACTGTGTAATGACTCGAAAAACGCAGTCAAGAAACTTGGTCAAAATCATGCAAGAACGTTACGCCGTAGGCTAGACAACTTACAGGCAGTTTCAAATTTGGAAGAAATGAGACTTCTTCCAGGCAGATGTCATGAACTAAAGGGAGACAAGGCAAAGACATTGTCATTGGATTTAGAACATCCCTATAGGTTACTGTTCGTTTCTGTACCGCACCCGCCTCCGGTTAAAATGGATGGAGGACTCGACTGGTCGAATGTCGAGGCAATCAAAATTATTTCAATCGAGGACACTCATGGTTAAGTCAGTGACAAACCAATACAAGCCTGACTATGTGTCGACACCGGGTTCGACGCTTAAGGATTTGCTCGATGAACGAAACCTGAGCCAGGCAGAGTTGGCTACTCGGATGGGTAGGCCAAAAAAGACGATAAATGAGATTATTAATGGGAAGGCAGCGATTACTCAGGAAACCGCGTTGGAATTGGAACTCGTTTTAGGGATCCCTGCGCGATTCTGGAATACCAGAGAACAATACTTTAGAGAATATTTAGCTCGTCAAAACCAGGACAATCTTTTGGCAAAAGAAAGGTCTTGGGCGTCGAAGTTTCCGTTAAAGGAAATGGCCGCCTCGGGTTTTCTCCCTAAGGTGAAAGATCCTTCCGAAAACGTAAAAAATCTACTTCAATACCTTGGCGTTTCGTCGCCCGAGCAGTGGGAAAAATTGTATACTCGATACGAAGTGGCTTTTCGGAGGTCCTCCGCATTCGATGTGAATGATTATTCGTTGGGCGCGTGGCTACGTGCCGGAATTCTCGGGGCAAATCAGATTAGGCTTGCTCCTTTTAGCAAGTCTAAATTTGTCGATGCGCTTAATAGTGTTCGGTCATTAACTCGAAGTAAACCTGACGTCTTTCTGGCGGAACTCGAAACGATGTGTGCCGAATCAGGTGTTGCCGTGGTGTTTGTTCCACAACTACCAAAATCTTGCGTCAGTGGGGCCACCAGATGGATTAGCCCAAGTAATGCACTCATACAACTTTCTCTGAGATATAAGACCAATGATCACCTGTGGTTCACCTTCTTTCACGAAGCGGCACACGTTCTCTTGCATGGAAAAAGAGCTATTTTTTTAGACAATGAGAAAAATGAAGGCGAAGAAGAGCAAGCGGCAAACCGGTGGGCTGCAAATTTTCTAATCCCACCAGACAATTATCGAAACTTTGTCGCAAATCAGTCTTTTGCCAAAGCTGACATTAATGAATTGGCAGATCAACTTGGCATAGCTCCCGGAATCGTAGTAGGCCGACTTCAACACGACAGAATCCTAAGATTTAATCAATGCAACGACCTAAAGGTCAAATATAGTTGGTCGCCAAAAACGGCTTCATAACAAGACGGTATGTTAAAGCAGTAAGCCTTGGACAAAGTGGGTAGCTTGGGTTTGAATAGTCCCAACTCCCGCCATATCACGAGGCTTACCATGAAGACTCAAGCTACAGAGCTCGACTTCTCTGGACAAGATATTTACGTCGGACTTGATGTCCACCTCTCTTCGCGCGCGGTGTCGATCTACACAGCACATCTCGAACACAAGACCTTCCGGCAGGACCCTGACCCGGTTATCCTGCTTCGTTATTTGAAGCGCCACTTTCCCGGCGGACGGTATCATGGTTCTGCGGGTCGGCCACGCAGGCTCGGGCTTCGTTGGCTCATCGCAATCTAACTCGCCTCCGCCCTGCTGCCCGATGGGGCCGCTTTGCGCTTCGGCATTCTATTGCTCCTCTTGACCTTACGCCCTCTCTGGGGTAGAATGAAGACGCAATCGGACCCTGTCCGCAGATCCGCCAGCTGTTATCCGCACTTTGAAACAATATTTAACACGTACAGTTGATTGTACGATATTATGTACTAGTTACCGCGGGCAATCATGAAGGCTGTTCCTAAGATCATTCCTATTTCAGAGCTTCGCCAGGCAATAGCAAGTATCGTCAAGGACATCTCGTCCTCCCCTGATCCGGTCGTAATTACCCAGCGTGGAAGAGCTGCCGTCGTAATGGTTAGCGCCGAGTCATATCAGAGATCGCAGCACGAACTCGAAATATTGAAAATCCTTGCGCGAGGGGAACAGGAAATTGCAGCCGGGGAAACGTATTCGATGGACGAAGTCTTCGTCGAAGCAGATCAAATCCTTTCTGAGCTGTAATGGAAATAAGATTCACGCGAACTGCGAGATCTCAATTCCGGAAGGCGCTTCGATTCATTGCCAGTGACAAGCCATCAGCTGCTAAGAACTTTCGCCTTAAAGCAGAAAATTCGCTTGGACGCTTGATTGACTTCCCAGAATCCGGGCGACCGCTTCCTGAATTCCCAGACCTACCCTATCGAGAAGTCGTCGTTTCTCCATATCGGTTTTTCTATCGATTAGAGGATGATGTGGTGATGATTGTTGGGGTCTGGCATTCAGCCCAACTAACAGGAGAGCCCAAGTGAAGACGTGCGGATAACACGCTTATGGCCACCAAAGTCAAGCGGGCGTAGAATCCTATGGCGTGCGAGTGGCCCGCCTCTTTCTTGATTTGTCAGCCGTTCTATGACTGATGAAAACCGAAACCACCCTATTCCGGTATCAGCAATTCCGAAAATTCAATCGCCGCAAAAATGAAAGTTGTTGAGGTAATCCCATTAAAAGGAAGAGATGGCCTGGGTTAGCCGGACAGGTTAAGCCGTAATTAAGGTGGAATCTTACGATCTTATCAAACCCAAAAAAGGAGGTTTACGATGAGTCGCAAGAGACGCAATCACAGCTCTGCATTCAGGGCAAAGGTGGCCCGGGCAGCGATCAAAGGAGATCGCACGCTGGCTGAGCTAGCCAAGCAGTTCGAAGTACATCCGAATCAAATCAGCGCCTGGAAGAAGCAGCTTCTGTCGAGTGCCGAGGATGTCTTCGAGACGGGCGGTTCCGGTCCGAGAGATCAGGAAGCTCAGATCAAAGAGCTCCACGCCAAGATCGGTGAGTTGGCGATGGAGAAGGATTTTTTATCGAAGGCGCTCGGTCGCGTCAGTTAGATGAGCGCCGCCAAATGATCGACCGTAAAAACAGATTGCCTGTGACGAAGCAGTGCCGGCTGCTCGCGCTGAACCGCTCGACGGCATACTACCGGCCGAAAGGCGAGAGCGAAGAGAACCTCTCCGTCATGCGGGCCCTCGACGAGCTCTACGTCGAGCGTCCGCACCGCGCATTGCCTCGTTTAAAATGTTACCAGAGGCTCTCATTTCCAGTACGGCTTTCACAATGTACAACGAGTTCAATCGTGTCTGCATCAGGGAGAGAATCTCCCGTGCTGAACTCGTGTTCGGGCTTCTCAATTTGGCTGAGCCTCCAGGCTTTTACACGGCGCTGAAGTGTGCGAAGTTTGTTGTTTTGATACCGCCCTGGATATGCAGCCTGAAGGCGCTCAAGAACAGTCGTTGTTGCCAGATACGGAGTATCATCAAGCCAACCTTCAATCTCCTCCCATACCTTTTCGAAGGCATC